>JAFGEI010000186.1 GCA_016931695.1 Anaerolineae bacterium
GAAGGGGAAAAGGGGGGTTTCGCAGGCGGCGAAGCCGCCTGCGAAACCCCCCTTTTCCCCCTTCCCCGTGCTTGGCAGAGCAATCTAATGAAATGGGCCATTGTCAAAGTATCAATTCGTGTGAATTCGTGGCCGAAAATTGCCAACAACACCCAATCGGAGCACTACCGACTTTTTAGGGCGGGTTCATCAGCTTGTGGCGGGACTATGGTATAATAAACTGCGGTCAAGATACGGAAATGATGGGGGTTGAAAAGCGCTATGGAACAGCCATCTCGACGACAGATCCGCGTGTTTGTTTCCTCTACCTTTCGCGACATGCAGGCCGAGCGGGATTATCTGGTCAAGTTCATCTTTCCCCAATTGCGCCGCCTGTGCGAGCAGCGCGGTGTGATCTGGAGCGAGGTCGACCTGCGCTGGGGCATTACCGACGAACAGTCTTCCGAAGGCCAGGTGCTGCCGATCTGCCTGGCCGAGATCGAACGCTGCCGTCCCTACTTTATCGGCCTGCTGGGCGAGCGCTACGGCTGGATCCCGGACGCCATCGCGCCGGAGCTGGTCGAGCGCGAGCCGTGGCTGGCCGAGTGCCGACAGCGCTCAGTGACCGAGCTGGAAATCATGCATGGGGTATTGAACAACCCGGACATGGCCAGCCAGGCCCTGTTTTATTTTCGCGATCCGGCGTTCATCCGCGCCGTGGATGAAATCCAGCGCCAAGATTTCGTCGAGTCGCCCTGGCGGGAAGACGTCGCGCGTTATGGGATGGACGAGGCGCAGGAACGGGTGGCGGAACGGAATGCCAGGCTGGCAGCGTTGAAAGGACGCATCCGCAGCAGCGGGCTGCCGCTCAGGGAGAACTATTGCGACCCCCAGCAGTTGGGAGCGTGGCTGCTGGAGGACGTGAGCGCGATCATCGACCGCCTGTTCCCCGAAGGTTCGCAACCCGACCCGTTGCAGCAGGAGGCTCTGGAGCACGAGGCCTTTGCGGCCAGCCGAGCGAGAATCTATGTCGGTGGGCAGCACTATTTCGCCCGGCTGGACGTGCACGCAAGAGAGGGGCAGGAGCCGCTGGTCGTGCTGGGAGAGTCGGGGGCGGGAAAGTCGGCGCTGCTGGCCAACTGGGCGCTCGAGTACCGCGCCGCGCACCCGGAAGAGCTGGTGCTCGTACACTTTATCGGGGCCACGGCCGGCTCGGTCGATTGGGCGGCGATGGTGCGGCGGATCATGGCCGAGCTGCAGGCGCGGCTGGATATCCCGGGCGAGATTCCGGACGACCCCGAGAAACTGCGCTCCGAGTTTCCCAACTGGCTGCACATGGCCGGTGCGCGAGGCAAGGCGGTGCTGGTCGTGGACGCGCTCAACCAGCTGGAGGACCGGCAGGGCGCGCAGGAGCTGACCTGGCTGCCGCCGGCGCTGCCCGAGAACGTCAGAGTGGTGTTCTCTACCCTGCCGGGCAAGTCGCTGGCCGCTGTGCAGGAAAGAGGCTGGCCCACTCTCGTCGTCCAGCCGCTCAGCCTGGAGGAAAGGGAGCAGTTGGTGTGGGACTATTTGGCGCAGTACGCCAAGCAGCTCAGCCTGGAACGGGTGCAGCGCATTGTCGCCGGCGCCCAGTCCGCCAATCCGCTGGCGCTGCGCATGCTCCTGGAGGAGCTGCGCCAGTTTGGCGTGCACGAGCGGCTGGACGAGTTTATCGACCGCTACCTGGCAGCGGCGACGATCCCGGAGCTGTTTGCGCTGATCCTGGCCCGCTGCGAGGCGGATTACGAGGGCGAGCGGCCGGGGTTGGTGCGGGATGCCTTGCGCCATCTCTGGGCGGCGCGGCGCGGGCTGGCGGAGGCGGAGCTGCTCGACTTGCTGGGCAGCGACGGGCAGCCCCTGCCGCGGCGCATCTGGTCGCCGCTCTACCTGGCGCTGGAGCAGTCCTTTCTCGACCGCGGCGGTTTGCTGGGGTTTTTCCACGACTATATCCGCCAGGCCGTGGAGCACCGCTATCTGGCAGCAGCAGACGCCCGGACGCAGGCGCACATCACCCTGGCAGATTATTTTGCGTCCATGGCGGGCCAGCCGCCGCGCCGGGTGGATGAGCTGCCCTGGCAATTGGCCCGCGCCGGTCACTGGCCGCGCCTGTACGACCTGCTGGCCGACCTGGATTTCTTCCAGGCGCTTTACGATCAGAGCCGCTACGACCTGCTGGCCTACTGGGCAGCGGTCGAGTCCGCGTCAGGCCGCACCCGGGTCGATGCCTACCGCCCGGTGATTGATAACCCGGGCCGGTTTGACCTGCACGTGCTTCATCGCCTGGGCGCCATCTTTCGGGATACCGGTTGTCTGGAGGAGGCCATGGCGCTGGCAAAGGAGCAGGAACGCCGCTGCCGCCAGCAGGGGAACCTGGATGGGCTGGCGGAGTCGCTTCGCGCCCAGGCAGTAATCCTCAGGGATTGGGGTAAACTGGAAGAGGCCATGGCGTTGTTGAAGGAAAAAGAGCGCATCTCCCGCCAGTTGGACAATATGGAGGGGTTGGGGACATCGCTTGGCGACCAGGCGGTGATTCTTCTTTACTGGGGCAAGCTGGAGGAGGCGATGGCGTTATTAGAGGAGCAGGAGCGCATCTGTCGCCAGTTTGGGAATTTGGACGGGATACAGCGCTCGCTTGGCAACCAGGCCTGGATCCTTGACAACTGGGGTAAGCTGGAGGAGGCGATGGCGCTGTTGAAGGAAAAGGAACGGATCTGTCGCCAGCTGGGGAACCTGGACGGGTTGAGAATATCGCTTGGCAACCAGGCGCTGACGTTGCGACACCAGGGCAAACCGGGGGAGGCGATGGCGCTGCAACAAGAAAATGAGCGCATCTGTCGCCAGTTGGGTAACCTGGACGGGTTGCAATACTCGCTTGGCAACCAGGCGGTGATTCTTTATTACTGGGGCCGGCTGGAGGAGGCCATGGCGTTGTACAAGGAACAGGAGCGTATCTGCCGCCAGTTGGAGAGCCCGAACACCTTGCATAGGCCACTCGGCAACCAGGCGCTGATCCTGCGTGCCTGGGGGCGGCTGGAGGAGGCGATGGCGCTGGCAAAGGAACAAGAGCGCATCTGCCGCCGGTTGGAGAACCTGGACGGGCTGCAACTCTCGCTGGGCACCCAGGCGGATATCCTGCGCGACTGGGATCGGCTGGAGGAGGCCATGGCGCTGCAACAAGAAAAGGAGCGCATCTGCCGACAGTTGGGGAAACTGAAAAGCCTGCAGTCGTCGCTGGGCGACCAGGCAACGATCATGCGCGATTGGGGCAGGCTGGAGGAGGCCATGGTGCTGCTGCAGGAACAGGAGCGTCTCTGCCGTCAGATGGGGGATCTGAACAGCCTGCAAGGCTCGCTGGGCAGCCAGGCGCTGATCCTGCATGCCTGGGGCAGGCTGGAGGAGGCCATGGCGCTGCTGAAGGAGCAGGAGCGCCTCTGCCGCCAGGTGGGGAGCCTGGCGGGTTTGCAGGAAGCGCTGGACCAGCAGGCAGGCATCCTGCAGGCGTGGGGCCGGCGGGAGGAGGCCGCAGCGCTGCGCCAGGAGATGGCGGATTTGCGCCCGGCAAAGAGCCCGGGCGAGCGGTCAGGCGAATAAGCCGGGGTGCCTGCTGGCAAGGCCGCTCTCACCCCGCAGGCCCGTGCTTGCGGGGCGTCCCCCTATACCTTTTTCCAGATGCGGAGCGGGCCTTGCATCTCGCTGCGTGCTTTTCCCTGCACTTCCAGCCACTCCAGGTGGCCGATGATTTCCGAGATGGCCAGGAAGCGGTTGATCGGGTCGAGGGATGGAAAGAGCAGCAGGCTGATCTCATAGATCGTGCGCGTTTCTTCCCGCAGTGCCTCCAGGATGTGCTGGGCCCGTTCCTGGTGGAAGGCAATGCGCCGGGCGATCAACTCGCGGGGATTGGTGACCGGGGGGCCGTGACCCGGCAGGGCGATGTCTACTGGCAGTTGGGCCACGCGCTGCAGCGACGCCACATAGTCCAGCAGCGGCCGCGGGCGCGCGTTTCCTTTCCGTTCCGGCGGCTCGATGACCGGGTTGGACGAAATGTCTGCCAGGAGGTGATCGCTGGAGAGGAGTACCCTCCGCCGCGGGTGGTAGAGGCAGATCAACCCCCGCGTGTGGCCGGGCGTGTAGAGCACCTGCCACGCCTCGTCGCCGAGGAGCAGCATCGTCCCCTCCACCAGGGTGCCCTCGGTCTGCAGCGGCTGGGTGAACTGGCCGAATCCCTGCCGGCTCTGTTCGATCTGGGCGATCACGGCGGGGGGGACGCCTGCCTCCTGCGCCACTGCGGCGTAAAAAGCCGTACGGCTCTCCCGCTCGACGACATTGCCGGCCATCTCGGCGGCGTTCATCGGGTGGGTCAGCACGCGCGCCCCAGACGCTGCGGCCAGCTCTGCCGCCAGCCCCCAATGGTCGCTGTGGGCGTGGGTGAGAATGATCTGCTGCAGGTCGGATGGCTGGTAGCCGAGGGCGGCCAGCCCGTCCGCCAGCGACTGGCGGGCCGGGTCGAAGCGCGGGCCGGTATCGACCAGCGTCAGCAGGCTCCCTTCCGCCAGGTAGACGTTCACCGGCCCGACGGAGAAGGGGGTGGGGACGGGGATGGTGTGCAGGTACGGCGGAACGGTCACGCCAGCTTTTCCTGCGAGCGAACCAGGGCGGTCCACGTTCCCTTCTGCACGACCTGGTCGCGTTGGTTGAGCATGGTCACCTCGAGGACGACAAGGCCGCCGCCGAGGCGGCGCATTGCTTTCTTCCGGGTCACCTGGGCCTGGATGCGAACGGCATCGCCGATAAAGATGGGGGCGCGGAATTTCCAGTCGCAGGCGGTAAAAGCTTCGGCCGTTCCCCGCACCAGGCCCGTTTGCAGGGCCAGCCCGCTGGCAATTGCGAGCCCCAGCAGCCCGTGGGCAATCTGTTGTCCAAAGATGGCCGTCTTGGCAAATTCGGGATCGACGTGGATCGGGTTGTCGTCGCCAGACAGCGCGGCGAACTGCATAATGTCCTGTTCGGTGATTGTTCGTCCGGCACTCTCGATGCTGTCACCGACATTCAGTTGTTCAAAATAGCGTCCATCCATTTTTTCTGGCAAGGCTTTCTCCTTATTCTGGAACTCTTATTGGTATTGGAGCCGCACCCCTCTGGCTTTGCCGATGGCCCACTCGAGGAGCATGATCAACAAGACAAACGGCAGGTCGACCAGGATGGTCAGTCCGCAGGCGATTGCCAGCCAGCGTAGCGCGCTTGTCAGCGGACCGACCAGCGCCGGCCCCAGCCCCAGCAGCGCGACGAGGGCCGCGCTGGCGAGGAGAAAGATGAGCAGGACCGGCCAGGCGCGCATGTCGGAGCGGCTGGGCAGCATGGTGTTGCTGACGCTAAAGGCCAGGTAGGCCCAGAGCCAAAAATTATTCGAGCGCATGGCTTCGCGCAGCGCGCTGACGGTCAGCTCCCAATCGCCGGCGGCCACGGCCAGGGCTGCCGAGCCGAGCCCCAGGCGCAGGTAGCCGATCAGCAGCAGCGCCAGGCAGCCAGCGATCAGCGGTGCCAGGCCAATGAGCGCCGTTCGCACTGCCCCGGTCGCTTCCACCGGTACGAAACCGAGTTGAATCCGCCCGCCCGCCTTTTTGGGGAGGATCGATATGCGCCCGACCCGGGCGCCGACCAGCAGGCCGGCCAGCGCGTGGCTGGTCTCGTGCAGGATGACCCCGGGCAGCAGAGGCAGGGCGTACAGCACGGTGGCGACGTCGGCGTCATTGGCCAGGAGGAGCATCAATCCCTGGAGATGGCGGTGAACCCAGCGTTCCATAAAGAACAGGAGCACCAGGGCAGCTGCGAACCCGGCAAAAGGCGTCCAGTTCATGGCGGGAGAAATCTGTCGTGCTACGGCTGGGGCAAGCTGCCGCGTACGATGGCGGCGAAATCGGCCGCTTGCAGGCTGGCTCCGCCCACCAGCGCGCCGTCGATTTCTACCTCTTGCATAAACTCGCCGATGTTGGCCGGTTTGACCGATCCGCCGTATTGAATGCGGATGGCCTGGGCCACGTCGTCGCCGTACAGCTCGCGCAGGGTGGCGCGGACCACGCCGCCGACGATGCGGGCAGCGTCGGGACCGTGCGCCGGGATGCCGGTGCCGATGGCCCAGATCGGTTCGTAGGCCACGACTGTCGAGCGGGCTTGCGCTGCCGTCACGCCGGCGAACGCCGCCCGCACCTGGCCGCCGACGAACGATTCGGTCTCCCCGGCCCGGTTCTGCTCCAGGTTCTCCCCGACGCAGACGATGGGGGTCAGGTCGTGGGCCAGGGCAGCGTGAATTTTGCGGTTGACCATCTCGTCGGTTTCTCCGAACAGGGCCCGCCGCTCCGAGTGGCCGACGATGACGTAATCGCACAGGCCCCGCAGCATGGGCGGGGATACGGCGCCGGTAAAGGCCCCGCTCGTCTCCCAGTGCACGTTTTGTGCTCCAACGCCGATCGGCGAACCGCTCAGCGCCCGGCGGACCGGCTCCAGGGCCGGGAACGGCGGGCAAACGGCAACCTCGATCCCGCTGACGTCCGCCAGCAGGGCTCGCAGCTCGTTTACCAGAGCCACCGCTTCCGCGATTGTCTTGTGCATCTTCCAATTGCCAGCGATGAAAGGTGTACGCATCTTTTCTCCTCGGTTATGGAATCCTAGGGTGGCGACAGCTCGCTCGCCAGGTCGGTCATCAGTTCCAGGTTGGCGCGCAGCTCTTGGACGAGAAGGGGGTCGCCGATGCCTTCCGGATTTTCTTCGATCCAGGCGGTTGCCTCTTGAAGGAATTGGACTGCCCGGCCCCAGTCGCCGGACTGCCAGGCCAGTTGCGCTTCGAACAACTGGTCCTCGAATTGTTCCCCTGTCTCCAGGTCCGCGATGCTCAGCGAGAGCTGGTACAGCAGCTCGAGTTTATACTGCAGGATAGCCTCGGGCCCGGGTGCGACGAGGAAGAGGAGGGGGTCCAGGTGGGCGTTGATCTCTTGCCGCAGCGCTTCGTCCAGTTGGTCGCGCCTGTCCCACGCGGCCGCCTGGATCTCCCACAGCGCTTCAAGGGCATCGTCGATGTGCCCGGCGCGCCATTCCTGCTCGACCTGGTCCAGGGCGTTTTGTAGTTCGGTTTGCAGCGCCTCGTCGGTGATGGCGGTGGCGATTTCTCGCAATACGGTCAATTCCTGCTCGACGGCCTGCATGGTAGCGGGGGGAAGCCGCTCTTCTTGCGGGGCGTCGTCGGGCGGCTCTCGCTGTCCCATGGGCGGCGAGTATTCGGCGGGCACGATGCTGATGTTTTCGATCCACAACTTTCCTTCTGCGTGCTCGGCCCCGCCATGGAGTGTCAGGTTCAGGCTGACGATCTGTGACGGGTCGAACTGCTGGAGGCCGTCTTCGTTCGCCCAATCGGCGCGGGCCAGATCTTGCCAGTGAAAGGTGAGCGGAGTCCATTCCGCCCGGCTTTGCTCTGGGATCACAAAGTCGACGTTGAAGGGGGTTGGCGCTGCGGGATCGCCGGCAAAGACCTCGATCCTGGCCGGCTGCCCGGCGCTTTCGGCGTGCAGCCACACCAACAGGCCGCTGCTGCGGCTCCAGTCCTGGGGGACGTCAAAGATGTACGCGCAGACTCCCCATGTCTCTGGCGCGATCGAGTAGGCTATTCGCAGGGTGGTCGCGCCATTGTGGGTGACTCGTGGATCGGGCGTGCATTCTATACGCGATCCTTCCCCGTCGCTCATAGCCTCCCAATGCCCATTGTCGGGGTTCCCTATGTCAATGACGACGACCGGTCCCATATCCCCCGCGGAGGGCAAGCCCTCGCCCAGGGCGGACAATTGCTGTTCGATGCGCCATCTCAGGATGGGCGGGGTTTTTTCGTGGGCGAGCAAAAGGCCCAAGCTTCTTTGTGCCTCGGCGCGATCCCCGTTCTGCAGGTGACAGAGGCCCAGGCCATAGTGAGCCCAGGGGCTGTCGGGCTCGTGCTGCAGCGCTTTTTCCAACACTGGCATAGCCTCTTCACAAGTGCCGTTGTCGACCAATATCAACGTGCCGTGATAGGCGTGGGTGCTGGGGGCGTCGGGCATGTTCTCCAACAGCCAGTTGACCTCCTGCCAGGCTATGTCCAGGGCTTCCAGGGCGATTGCCGCGCCGGCCATTTGCTGGTGTAATTCGGGGCTGCTGGGATTGGCCTCCAGCCCGGTTTGCAAGACCCCCGTCACTTCATCGATCCTGCCGATTTCGACGAGGAGATCGCTTGCCTCCAGGTAGGCTGCAACGAGAGTGGGGTCGGCTTTTACAGCTTGTTCGTACATGTCGAGGGCGGCCTCTGGGTCTTGGTCGCGGCGGGCGGTGCGGGCTTCTTCCAGGAGCTGGAGGGCATTTTCCTGGCGGCGCTCGTCTTGCGTTGCCAGGGCCAGGAACATGCACAGGCAGAGAAAAATGAGGATCGCGCCGGGGATTGCCCACAGCCAGCGCCGTTTTTTGCGCTC
>JAFGEI010000027.1 GCA_016931695.1 Anaerolineae bacterium
AAAGGGGGGTTTCGCAGGCGGCGAAGCCGCCTGCGAAACCCCCCTTTTCCCCTTCTCCCACTGCGGTAGAGCATCCAATGTTGAAATATGCCATTGTCGAGGTATAATATATCCACTGCCAATGTACCAGGCACCGTTGCGATTTTGAAAGTTAGGGAACGGCATCTCTAGGCAGCCCGATTCGTTGATCGGAGGTAACTGCTCAGGCTGCCCGCCTGGAAGCTCTCCCGCTCCGGAATAGGGAAAAATGTGGGAGTTGCGGGCGGCAAAGCCGCCCGCAACTCCCACATCCTCCCCTTTCCGGACTTGGGGCAACCGGCTGAGCAGTTACGATCGGAGATAGATGATGACCAGCCAGAACAATCACTGGACCAGGAAGCTGTCCCGGCAATGGGAGCGATTTACTGTCGTACGATCCGCCGACGAAGAGACGACTCGCCTGGGGCGTCTCTTTGTCGAGATGATGCTGATCAACGTGGGGATGGGGGTGGGTGTTGGGCTCGTCCTTGTTCTTGCTCGTCTCCAGGGAGGCTGGAGCTTTCCGTTCTGGGTGGCGGCGCTCTTTCCCACTGTACTGACGCTGCTGTCGATCCTTTTGATTGTCCTGGCCAAGAAAGGACGGGTGCGGCAGGCAATTCGCCTTGCCATCTGGTCGAATTTTGTCGGCGCCACGGTGTCGATCATACTCCTCGGCGGTACGCAATCTCCCAGTTGGTCACTCTACGCCTGGGTGATCGTCATGGCCGGGACGCTGGCGAGTCCTGCCTATGCGCTGTGGATGGCTGGCCTGGCCCTCGGCTTTTACCTGCTGCTGAACCTGTTGGCGCAGCTCGGCTTCCCGACCTCGCTGCTTCTCCCCCCCGACGAGTGGGACCCGTTCATCACCACTGGCTTTGCCATCGTCATGCTGGTGTGGGGCGTCGGCATCCCTTTCTACATCAACATGCGCAGCCTGCGCGAGGCAATGACCGGGCTGCGCAAGACCAGAAAAGAATTGGAAGAACGGGTGGTCGTCGAACAGAAACAGCGGCAGCAGTTGGACACGATGGTCGCCGTCAGCACCCAGATCCTTTCGACCACCCATCTCCAGCAAGTCCGGGACACCCTGTGCCGGGAGGCGGTCAACTTGCTGCAGGGCACCAGCGCCTACGTCAACGACTGGGATGACGAGAACCAGACCCTCACCGTCGTCGCGGAATGGTACAGTCCGGAAGCCGCTTCCCTGGAACGGGCGTCGGACCTGGGCCATGTCTATGAAGAAGAGGAGCATTTTCTCGACTGGTTGACGGTAGACCGCCCCTACATCGCCCGCGTGAGCGATTCCCAGATGCCGGAAAGGGAACGGGCAGAGATCGAGCAGTATGGCGGCAAGAGCGTGATCTATTTTCCGCTGATTGCCCACGGGCGGATTATCGGCTACTTTGAGGTCTGGGAGAGCCGCTACGACCGCGCTTTTACCGAGGAGGAAATCTTGCTGGGGCAGAACCTGGCCAGCCAGGCCGCCATTGCCCTGCAGAACGCCCGGCTCCTCCAGGCGATCCAGGAGACGGTGCGCGAGCTCAGTTCGGCAGCGGACGAGATTCTCGGCGCCACGGTTCGGCTGGCGGACAGCGCAGCCGAACAGGCCCAGGCCGTTGCCCAGGCGACGGCGACGGTCGAAGAGGCCCAGGTCATTGCCCAGCAATCGGTCGAGCAGGCGCAAACGGTCACCGGCAACGCGCAACGGACGGTACAGATCTCCATGGCCGGGCACGAGTCGGTGCAGGAAACGGTCAACGGCATGGCGCAGATCAAAAGCCGGGTGGCGGGAATCGCGCAAACCATATCGGACCTCTCGCTGCAGACACAGCGGATTCACGCCGTCATAGCCACAGTCAGCGAGATTGCGTCCCGCTCGGACATACTGGCCTTGAACGCAGCGGTCGAAGCGGCGCGGGCCGGAGAATACGGGCGGGAGTTTGCAGTCGTGGCCGGCGAGGTGCGCAGCCTGGCGGAGCAGTCTCACAAAGCGGCGGAGCAGGTGTGGGCGATCCTGGAAAGCATCCGCCAGGCGGCCAACGCGGCGGTGAAAGCGATGCAGGAGGGCACGGGCGAGGTGGAGCAGGGCGTGAAACTGGCGCAAGGGACAGGCGAGGCAATCGCGCTGCTGTCGCGGGCGATCGACGAGTCGGCGCAAGCGGCAGTGCGCTTGGCAGCCGACGGGCAGCAGCAGGCAGCGGGGATGGAGCAAATCGCCCGCGCAATGCAGGACATTGATCAAAAAACGGTGGAAAGCCTTTCCAGCACGAAGCGGGTGGAAAAAGCCGCGCGGGACCTGGACGGGCTGGCGCATCGATTGGCCGAGATCGTGAACGTATCGGCCCGTTTGGCTGCGGAATAGAGCAGGAAACCGGCGAGGTTCGTCTTGCCCATCATCACTGTCAGCGAACTTGCCAAGACCTTTTGGTCGCGGGAGAAACAGCGCGGGCTGCGCGGGAGTCTCCGCGCGCTCTTTCGCCCTATCCGGCGAAAGACGGAAGCGGTCAAAGGGATCAGCTTTACGGTCGATGCCGGGGAACGGGTCGCCTTTATCGGCCCTAACGGGGCGGGCAAGTCGACAACGATCAAGATGCTCGTCGGCATCCTTCATCCCACCTCCGGCCAGGCCGAGGTGCTGGGGAAAATTCCCTGGAAGGAGCGGCAGCGGCTGGCGTACGAGATCGGCGCCGTTTTTGGACAGAAATCCCAGCTCTGGTACCATCTCCCGCCCGCCGACACATTCGACCTGCTGGCCCGGATCTATGAAGTCGACCCGTCCGAGCAGCGGCAGCGGATGGACGATTTGATCGAGCTGTTCGAAATCGGCGATTATTTGCAGGTGCCGGTGCGCAAGCTGTCGCTGGGGGAACGCATGCGCTGCGAGATTGCCGCCTCGCTGCTGCACCGGCCGCGCATTCTCTTCCTGGACGAGCCGACCATCGGCCTCGACGTGGTGGTCAAGCAGCGCATCCGCGACCTGATCCTGGAGCTGAACCAGCAGGAGGGGGTGACCATCTTTCTCACCTCCCACGACGCGGGCGACGTCGAGGTGCTCTGCAAGCGGGCGATGGTGATCAACAACGGCGAGGTGATCTATGACGGGCGGGTTTCGACCCTGAAGCGCGACTATATTCACTCCAAGACCGTCTCGCTCAAGCTGGGCCAGCCGTGGCAGGGTTATGACGGGCCGGGCGTGCACACGCTCAAGCAGCGCGGGTACGGCGTCAAGCTGCAGGTCGATACAACGATCGTCCCCATCGAGGTGGTTGTCGGCCAGTTGCTGGCCCGCTACGAGATCGTCGACATCAACGTCGACAACCCGCCGATGGAAGAAATCATTGCCCGCATCTATGCAAGCCCGCGAGAGCCGCCGCAGGCAGGGTAGGGGAGCCAGGATGATTCGTTACGCAGCCGTCGTGACCGTGGCGATACGCCAGCAGCTGGCCTACCGGGCCGAGATCGTCATGCGCGCCGTCTCCATGGTGCTCTTTATGGGCGTCTTTATGGCTCTCTGGAGTTCCGCCTACGGAGTCAGCGGGCAGGCCGAACTGGCGGGCTACAGCCTGGCCGAGATCGTCTGGTACCTGGCAATGACCGAGACCATCACCCTCTCCTCCTCGCGGGTCTTTGTCGAGATCAGCGAGGCGGTCAAGGCTGGCGACGTCGCGTACACGCTGACCCGCCCCCTCAGCTATCCTCTCTACCAGGTCGCCTACTCTTTGGGCGGCTCCCTGCCCCGTTTCGCGCTCAACCTGCTGACGGCGTCGCTCGTCGTCGGCCTGGGGATGGGCCGGATCGCTGGCAGCGCGGCGGGATTGGCCGCTTTTCTGGTCACGGCGGCCCTGGCGCTGGTGTTGGATGCCCTGGTCGCCGTGCTCATCGGCCTGGCGGCTTTTTGGATCGAGGAAGTGATGCCCGCTTACTGGATCTATCAAAAGCTGCTCTTTACCGTCGGGGGCTTGTTCCTGCCGCTGGAAATGTTCCCCGGCTGGCTGCGGGGGGTGGTGCGCTGGCTGCCGTTCCAGTTCATCAGCTACGTGCCGGCGCGGGCCTTTGTCGCCTTTGAGCCGGCCTTTGTGCTGCAATCGATTGCTGGGCAAGTAGCCTACATCACCCTGTTTGCCGCCGTGGTCGCGCTGGTCTGGCACCGGGCGCAGCGGAGGATGGTGCTCCATGGGGGATAGCATCAAGACCGCGCGCCTGGTGGCGGGATATTTCCGCCACAACCTGATGTCGGCGATGGCTTATCGGGGGGCGTTCATCCTCCAGGTCGTCGGCATGCTGCTCAACGACCTGATGCTGCTCTTTTTCTGGTGGATTCTCTTTCAGCGCCTACCGACCTTGCAGGGATGGGACCTGGGGGGCGTGATGACCATCTATGGCGTCGTCGCTTTCGGTTTTGGCCTGGCCCACGTCGCCTGCGGCAACGCTTTCCGGGTGGCGCAGGTCATTGCCAGCGGCGACCTGGACTATTACCTGACGCTGCCAGCCGACCCGCTGGTCCACCTCATCGTCTCGCGCATGTCGCTGCCGGCCTGGGGGGACATTCTCTTTGGCCTGGTGGTCTTTATTCTGGCCGGGCCGGAACGGTGGCTGAGCCTGCCCCTCTTTGTGCTGCTGGGCCTGCTGACGGCGCTGGTGATGACTGCCTTTGCCGTGATCGTGGGCTCGCTGTCCTTTTGGATCGGCAACGCTGACGCCATCGCCCTCCAGGCGGTCAACGCGCTCACCACTTTCAGCCTCTACCCGGTCGACATTTTCCCCCCCGCGGTGCGGGTGCTGCTCTACACGGTGATCCCGGCTGCCTTTGTCGGTTCGGTGCCGGCCGCGTTGTTGGAGGACTTGAGATGGCAGAACCTCGTGCTGATGATTGCCTTTACGGCGGGCATTGTCCTCGTCGCCGCAGGAGTTTTTTACCGCGGCTTGCGTCGCTACGAATCGGGTAACCGGGTGACCGTGCGGGGGTGATGGCAGACCTGGCCTTGGCGCGGGGCGACCTGAGCAAATTACCTATTGACAACGGGGCGAAAATCGGGTATCATAAAGTCAGAGATCGAAGGTGAATTCTCGGTGCGAGACGCAAGTTCATCACCGATCAAGGGTGAGCGGAAGGGCCGCTATAACGCGTCCATCGCGCCGAGATACTTGAGAAGGCAGCGCTTCCTTCGCGGAGGCTGCCTTCTTTTATTCCCTCTCGCAGCCTGCCAGCATGGCGACGGTCACGCCCTCGCCGCCCTCCCCCTCGTCGCCGGGCCGGTACGTCGAAACCAGGGGGTGGGTGCGTAAAAAGTCCCGTACTGCGTGGCGCAGCGCCCCGGTTCCTTTCCCATGCACGATGTGCAGCCACGGCAGCCCCCGCAGTGAGGCGGCATCGAGGTGGCGGTCGAGTTGGCCCAGCGCCTCTTCCACCGTCGCTCCACGCAGGTCGAGACGGCTGCTGACCGCGGGCACCTCGTAGGTCAGCGCTGGGGATTCGGCTGGCGCATCTGGCGCCGGTTCGCCTCGCAGCTCGAACTGCTCCATCCCCAGTCGGACCCGCGCCGGGCCTGCCTGCACCTCTACCTCTCGCCCCTCGACCAGCAAAACCTCCCCTTCAGAGCGCAGCGGCTTGACCCACACCGTATCGCCGGGGCGGAGGGGGCGGTGCGGCGGGGCAGGCGGCGGCGCTGGGGCGGGCTCTGGTGGCGCGACCTCTTCTTCCAGCAGCGCCAGTTCCTCCTCGGCCGCGACCACCTTCTCCAGCGAGGCGCCGGCAGTCCGCAGTTGCTGTCGCAGGCGGTGGGCCTCCTCCCGCACTGCCTCCAGCTCAGCGGCAGCCTGCTCCCGTGCCGCGGCCAGTATCTCGGCCCGCTCCTCGTCGACGCGAGCCAGCCGCTGCTGCAGTTCCTCCGCCCGGCGCGCTGCTTCTGCACGCGCCGCTGCCGCTTCGTCCCGCGAACGAACCTCTTGGAGGCGCATGCGGTGAAGGTCGGCCAGCAGCCCCTCCGTCTGGCGGTCCTCCTGCGAGACCAGGTCCTTGGCCTGGCGGACCACCTGCTCGCTGAGGCCGAGGCGCCGGGCGATGGCGAAGGCGTTGGAGCGGCCTGGCAGGCCAATGGTGAGGTGATAGGTCGGCTGGAGCGTCTCGGCATCGAATTCGACGCAGGCATTCTTAACGCCGGGGGTCAGTTGGGCGTAGGCCTTGAGCTCTGGATAGTGCGTCGCCACCAACGTCGTCGCCCTCCGGCGGCGAAAGTCTTCTAGGAGCACCCGCGCCAGCGCCGCGCCCTCTGCCGGGTCGGTGCCGGCCCCCAGCTCGTCCAACAGCACCAGCGAGTTTTCGTCGACGAGCTCGATAAAAGAGAGGATATTGGTCAGGTGAGAGGAAAAAGTGGACAGTGACTGTTCGATCGACTGCTCGTCGCCAATGTCGGCATAGACCGCTACAAAAGGGACCAGCGCCGACCCGGCTGCGGCGGGGACGTGCAGCCCGGCCTGGGCCATCAAGGTCAACAATCCCACCGTCTTGAGCGACACGGTCTTGCCGCCGGTGTTGGGGCCGGTAATGACCAGGACGTGCGTCCCCTCGTCGAACACCACGTCGATGGGAACGACCGCCTTGGGATCGAGCAGGGGATGACGGGCCTGAAGAAACTGCAGCGACGGGCGGCCGGATGGCGGGGCGTCCGAGGAATCGGGCAGCGTGGGGGCGACAGCGTCGATCTCCTCGGCGTACCGGGCGCGGGCAAAGGCCAGGTCCAGGTCCGCCAGCGCGTCGACGGTGTGGACGATCTCGGCCCCCCGCGCGGCAACGTGCCCGGACATCTCGGCGAGCAGGCGGTGAATCTCTTGCTCCTCCTGAATCTGCAGCTCGCGCCAGGCATTGTTCAGATCGACGACGCCGAACGGCTCGATGAAAAGCGTCGCCCCGGAGGCGGAGCGGTCGTGGACCACGCCGCGGATGCGTCCCTTGAAATCCGCCTTGAGCGGGATGACGTACCGTCCCTCGCGCAGGGTAATGATCGCTTCCTGGAGAAAGGGGGCATTCCTGGACGACGAAATCGTCCGCTGCAGGCGCTCCATCAGGCGGTCGTGGGCGATGTGCATCTCGCGCCGGATGCGCGCCAGGTCGGCCGAGGCGTCGTCCCGCACCTCGGCCCGCTCGTCCAGGCAGCGGCCGATGTGCTCGATCAGCTCGTCGCAGGGAGCAATCCGCCAGGCGATGTCTGCCAGGCGGGGGAACTGGCGCTCCATCCGGGCCAGGGTTTGCTGCAGGGTGCGGGCCGCAAGCAGCGTATCGCGTACGTCCAACAACTCGGTTGCCGGCAGGGTCACACCCCGCCGCGCCGCTTCGACCTGGTCTCGAACGTCGCGTGCCCCGCCCAGGCTGGTGTGGGGGCGCGCGTCGAGCAGCGCCCGTGCCTCGGAGGTCGTTTCCAGCCCTTCGCGGACCTCTGCGAGCAGGAAACTGGGGGTCAGTTGGTGCGCTTTTTCCGCCCCGGCCGAGAACGAGGTGTAGGTAGCCAGCCGCTCCAGGATCTTGGGCAGTTCGAGGGTGCGCCAGTGCTTTGCCGCCATCGGCCCGCACTCATTCCGGTAAGGCATAGGCCAACAGCGGCGGCAGGCGGACGAACCACAGCCCGTGCAGCGCCAGGTAGAATTTGAGCGCCGGGCCCAAAATGGGCGCCAGGGCGGAGCCCTGGTAGCCGCGGGCGATCATGATGCGCAGGGGTTCCAGAAAGGACCAGGAAGCGACGGTCGAGTAGCCGAAGGAGGTCAGCATCAGGCAGACCACTACCAGGGCGCAGATCGCTCCGGGGATCACGGCCAGGATTTTGTCCAGCACCCCAATCTTGGGCAGGCTCATGTCGTCAAAGCCTTGGCCCAGCAAGGCCTCCATGATAATCGAAAAGACGATAAAGATGAGCCAGAACATGATGAACTGGGTCAGTGAAGGCGTCGCGCCGCCGATCGCCTGCACAAACGTCGCGAACGCGCGGTACAGGGAACCCGCCGCGATGGTCGCCAGGTATACCACGCCGACGCTGATCGTCTGGCGCACGAGTTTCCGCACCACGGACACGCCGCACATGATCAGAAAGACGAGGATCATCAGGATATCCAGTCCGCTCATTCGCTGTCTCCTTTGACGGTTATCCAGGCAACTGCCTGGCCAGATTATCTTTTCTGCTTGATCAAGCTCGGATTCAACGCGGCAAACTGCTCGTGAAACTCGGGGCTAAAGAACTGTAACGTCTGTGCACCTGACAGCTCGCCCGGATCGGCTGTCCGGCTGGCATATCCTTCCGGGGGCGGGCCGGCAAAGCGCAGCACGATCTTGTCGTTCAACCGGGTGGCCCCCATCACGAGGATTGCGATTACGGCGACGACGATTCCCAGCACCGGCCAGGCAATCAACCCGACCAAGAGCTCGTCGCCCCAAAAAATCAGGATGCTCGGCGGGAGGGCAACCAGAAACGAGACGATGAAAACGATCAGCTCCCTGCGCTTGATGACCCGCTCGACCTCGGCAGCATATGCCGCGCAGGTCTCGCAGACCGGGGCCTGAAAGCTCACACGGATGCGGCGATTTCCCTGGCTGCGCTGCAATTTGACCGGCCGGTTATCCGTCGGCGGGCGCACGCCGCACCAGGCACACAAGTTGGGGAACCGAATCTTGAATTGACCCATCGATTATACTCCTTTTATGGCACTGTTTGTTTCAGCGCGACGAGTTTGCTGAGCTGGGCAGTTTAAGTCAGATTTTCTGGCAGGTTCAGCCTATTCTAGCACACTCATCTTGTCCCTGTCAAACAGCCGACAAGTAGGCTAGTTTGACAATGGCACATTTCAGTAGATTGCCCTGCCAAGCACGGGGAAGGGGGAAAAGGGGGGTTTCGCAGGCGGCGAAGCCGC
>JAFGEI010000187.1 GCA_016931695.1 Anaerolineae bacterium
GCGACATCTCCAGCAAGCCGCCTGCTTGCCCCAGCCGCTGGGCATAGATACTGGCCAGACTTGCCCGGGCCGTCCACGAATAGAACACGAATGCACGAATATGCCGACGGCGGCTGGATGACGGGTATGGTTCTCTCCCCCCCCGCTCGCGGGGGTGCCGGGGGGGGGCATCGCGGCACCGGGCGCGATGACGGGCCGGCGGCGGGGAGAGGATCGATGCGCGGCGTGCAGGGGGCGCGGCCCGGGACGCGATGACGGGCCGGCGGCGGGGAGAGGATCGATGCGTTGTAAGGGCGAGGCATTTGCCCATGGGATTCCCCGGCCGAAGCAGGGGGATACGATTGCGCCGCCAGCCGACACCCGCGGTCGGCACGGGCAAATGCCTCGCCCCTACGCCCCACCCCACCGTCCCCCAAACCCACGCGCGCCACCGGGCGCCGATGCCCCACCCCACCGTCCCCCCAACCCGCGCGCGCCCAATGCCTCGCCCCTGCACCCCGCCCCACTACACCCAACCCCGCTGCCGCCGCGCCCCTCACGGGTGGGCGCACTGCACCCGTATCGATCTCCCAGCCCAAGCCTATGCCAGTCAAACTCGACGGTGTACCAGTCGCTCACGTCCATGGGGCCATTCATACCAGGGCTGCGGCCGGGCGGAATGGCCGGGCCCGTGCTCTGCCCGGCCGGTCACCCCCGCGGCCGCAGGTGTACCTTGAGCGTTCGGCCGGCGGCAAACTCTTGGAAGGCGCGCCCAAAGTCCGCCAGCGGCAGCGTGTGGCTGACCAGGGGCGCGACGTCGACGACGCGGTTGGCCAGCCAGGCGATGGCCGGCTCAAAGTTGTAGCAGAGCGCAAAGCTGCCGATGATGGTCCAGTCCCGCCGAAAGATCTCGTAGGGCGACCAGGAGACGCGCGCTCCCTGCGGGGCCACGCCGAACTGCAGATACTGCCCGCGCGGCCTCAAAAAGTCGAGGGCCCGCTCGATGACGGCGGGCGACCCCGTGGCGTCGACGACGATGGCAAACCCATGGGGAGCCAATTCCCGCAGCGCCTCGATCTGGTCCGCGGCGGCATCCACGGCCGCGGCGGCGCCCATGTCCCGGGCCAGGCCGCGGCGGTGGGCTTGTTTCTCCACCACCGCCACCCGCGCCGCCCCGCTGCGCTGCAGCGCCTGGAGCAGCAGCAGGCCCATCGGCCCGGCGCCAAAGATCAACACCTCGTCGCCCGGCCAGACGCGCAGGCGGTTCAGGGCATGCACGACGCAGGAGAGGGGTTCGATGAAGGCGGCCTGCGTATCGCTCAGGGTGTCCGGCAGAGGGTAACAGGCGCGGGCCGGCACGGCCACGTATTCGGCGAACGCGCCCGGGCGGGTGATGCCGATCCCCTCCCAGTTGAGGCAGTGGTTGGCCTGCTGCCGCCGGCAGAAGTAGCACGCGCCGCAGGAGAGATTCGGGTCGACGGCGACCCGTTGGCCGCGCTGGAGCCCGGTGACGTCCGGCCCCACCTCGACGATCTGCCCGGCGAACTCGTGGCCGGCGATCAGCGGGAAGCTGGCGGGGTATTCATTGCGGTAGAGATGCAGGTCCGTGCCGCAGATGCCCACCTGCGCGACCTGCACGACGACCTCGTCGGCCGCGCAGCGCGGGTCGGCGACCTGGTCCAGGATCACCGTGTGGGGAGCGGGAAAGACGACGGCTTGCATGAACGGCTCCTTGCCGGCGGCGCTGCCGCGATCGGCCTCCGGGACCGCCGGCCCACCGCTCCGGCGGACGGGGATGCGCCGGGCGGACGGATAGGGCGGCGGATATCGGTCGGGCCGCGCGGCCCACCGCTCCGCGTGCAAGGGGGCAGCGCCGCGGCGGATAACCGTGCTGGGCGGGCCGGCCTGCCGCGCTGCTGGGAGGGCTCAAAAGATGGTCCTCTTCACCGCCGAGGACGCGGAGAACGCCGAGCATTTTTGGGGGGAGACATGGTCCTCGCGGCGCCCTCCGCGTTCTTTGCTATGCAAAGACCTCGGCGGTGGGTTTTTCAGAGCTCTCCTAGGGGCTGCTGCTCCGCCAGACGGCCGGCAGGTAGGCGCCGCCATAGGGGGGAGGCTGGTAAAAGATGCGAAAACCACAGTTCTGCATCTGGCTTCCCAGGGCGTAGGGGCGCCAGTTGAGGGCATAGGAGTACTGCGAGTAGTCGATCGTGTGGCTGATCAAGGCTGTATCGTTAAAGCCGTTGCCTGTATTGCCGACGGAATCCACCGACCATTCTTGCACCATCTGGCCATAGAGGTCGTACACGCTGAACCAGGCCCGGGAGGCGCTTGTGCTGGTATCGTCATAGTACATGCGCACCACATCGACCCGGGAACCCTGGGGCAAAAAGACGCCGATGTTGAACACGCGGAAGCTGTTGCCCGCGCTGGCATAGAAGCAGCCGCCGCCGGCCGTGGGCACATAGCTCACGTCGTCGCCGCGAGGCTTCAGCGCCGTGCCCGGGAGGCGCAGGTTTGTGAGCGCATTGATGCCCTGGGGCAGGTCTTCGGGCGGCGGCGGCCCGGCCGGCGCCGGGACCACCCCATCGGGCGAGATGGGCGCGCTGCTATCGTGCTGAGCGCCGCTCAGCACGATCGCCTCCTCGGTAAGGACCGCGCTGCCGTCCGCGGCGGCGGGCCGGCTGGAGTCCTGCCGCGCCGACGTCGCCGCCGGCTGGATCGGCGCAGCGGGCTCGGAGCCCGTGGTGGGACCCTGGGCCAGGGCAAACCCCACGACCAGCGCTGTCAGGAGCAGGCCGGCGGCCAGCAGGGCAAACAATAGTCGCGACCGTTGCATTTTTCACCTCCACAAAGCGGGGCAAGGCATTGTCCACACGTCCGGCAGAGCACTGCCCTTCTCCCCAGGGCGATCCGGCCCCGGGGGGTACGAAAACAGCATACCACAATCCGCGGTCCGAGTCAAGGGTGCGATCGCCGATCCGGGCATATCTCGCTCCCCACGCCCGCGAATGGGCAGGTTGGCAAGTTGCAGGTTGGAAGAGGTTGCAGGTTGGGAAAAGTTGCAGGTTGGCAAGTTGCAGGTTGCAGGTTGCGCCGGGCCGGGGCCGTACTGGCATGGGGCCGGGGTGGGGGGAAAGTTACACGTTGGCACGTTGGAAGAGGTTACAGGTTGGCAAGTTGCAGGTTACAGGTTGAGCAAGGCCGGGGCTGTGCCGGGGAGAAGGTTACAGGTTGGCACGTTGGAAGAGGTTGCAGGTTGGGAAAAGTTGCAGGTTGGCACGTTGCAGGTTACAGGTTGAGCAGGGCCGGGGCCGTGCCGGCATGGGGCCGGGGTGGGGAACAAGCCGCTCGTGCGTCGGGATCCGGGTGGCCCCTAGACCGCCCGCCCCACCAGTTCCCCCATCCGCGTCGCCTCGAGGATGCTCGCCGGGGCGAACGCGTCGCCAATGTTGTGAATCGCCGGCGCCACCCGCGCGCGCAGGCAGGCCTGGTAGAGCGCGTCGTCGGGCGCCATGCCCACCGCCACGACGACCAGGTCCGCGGGCAGCACGACCTCTTTTTCCTCGATCCGCATCGGCCGGGCCAGCGGGTTGACGACGTTCTCGGGAATGACCGGCGACCAGGTGGCATAGGGCGAGGGCACGGTCGGGGAGACGTTGCGCACGACCGTCACCGCATGGGCCCCGATAGCCGTTAACCGGGCGCAGTTCCACAGCTGCACGCCCCGGGCCTCCAGGTAGTGGATCAGGTAGCCCCGGTTGGCGGTGCAGCTCGCCGCCATGAGGTGCGGCAGCATTTCGATCACCGTCACGGCTTTGCCCTTTTCATAGGCCAGGAAATGGGCCACCTCGCAGCCCACCTCGCCCCCACCGACCACGACGACGCGCCGGGCGGCGTCCGCCCGGGCGGGGTCTTGCAGCAGCGCGACCGCCGCCAGGACGTGCGGTCGATCGCTCCCTTCCACCGCCAGCCCCTTCGGCCGCGCCCCGGTGGCCAGGACGACGACGTCGAACTGCCCCGCTGGCAGCATTTCCACGCTTACCTCGGTGTTGAACCGCACCTCCAGCCCAGGCGCGCTGCGGAACCGCTCGACCCGCTGGGCCAGGTA
>JAFGEI010000188.1 GCA_016931695.1 Anaerolineae bacterium
ATTGGATGCTCTACCGCAGTGGGAGAAGGGGAAAAGGGGGGTTTCGCAGGCGGCGAAGCCGCCTGCGAAACCCCCCTTTTCCCCCTTTCCCGTGCTTGGTAGAGCAATCTACTGAAATGTGCCATTGTCAAAGTAGTATACCCACGCCCGTCACTTCGTCAATTCGCACCAACGAGTGGCCGGCTGATGGGCGCGAATCTAACCTCCGCCCATCAGCGCGGCTTGCAATAGATTGCCTTCTTGACAAACTCGACCCTCTGGTTATACTTGCGCCAATACAGAGACGAGAAAACACCAGGAGGTATCCAGTGATCAGACCGACCCTGCAATTTCTCAGCCAGGAGACAGTCGATCGTGTCATCGAGGAGGCGATCGAGCTGCTCCAAGACCCCGGCGTCCAGGTCCATTCGCAGCGAGCGCTGTCATTGCTGGGCGAGCACGGCGCTCAAATCGATCGAGATGCACGAGTCGCCCGCATCCCCGCCGACCTGGCCCACCGGGCAGTAGAGAGTGCGCCCCAGTCCTTCTACCTCTACGACTTTGCCGGCAATCCCGTCGTCCATTACGGCGGCGACGACGTGCACTTTGACCCTGGCTCGGCGGCGATCGAGATTCTCGATTACCAGGCCAAGACGTCGCGCGCCCCGGTCACGGCCGACTTGCTTCGCTTTGTCAAGCTGGTCGACTCGCTGGACGCCCTCGACGCCGTCGCCACCTCCCTCGTCTGCGGGGACGTGCCGGAGGAAATTGCCGACCTCTACCGCCTTTACCTGGTCCTGCTCTACGCCCGCAAGCCGGTCGTCACCGGCGCCTTTGCCGTCAAGACCTGGCACCGCATGAAGGACATGCTGGTGGCGGTCGCCGGAAGCGAGGCGGCGCTGGCGGAGCGACCGATCGCCGTCTTTGACGTCTGCCCTTCCCCCCCGCTGCTGTGGTCCGAGATCACCTGCGAGAACCTGATGGACTGTGCCCAATACCACATCCCGGCGGAGCTGGTCAGCATGCCGCTGACCGGAGCGACCGGTCCGGCGACGCTGCTGGGCAGCATCGTGCAGCACGCGGCAGAGAACCTGAGCGGCGTCGTCATCCACCAGCTGACAGCGCCCGGCGCACCCATCGTCTGGGGCGGCTCTCCGGCCGCCTTTGACATGCGCGCCGGCACGACGCCGATGGGGGCGATCGAGACGATGATGATCGACTGCAGCTACGCCCAGGTCGGCAAGCACCTGGGCTTTCCCACCCACGCCTACCTGGGCATGTCCGACGCCAAGATCGTCGACGCCCAGTGCGGCTTTGAGAGCGGCATCGGCGCGGTCCTGGGCGCGCTGGCGGGAATCAACATGATCAGCGGGCCAGGGATGCTCGACTTTGAGAGCTGCTTCAGCCTGGAGAAGCTGGCGATCGACGCCGAGATCGTCGGCATGGCAAAACGGCTGGTGGCAGGGGTGGAAGAACGAGAGCGGCCCCTGGCCCTGGACCTGATCCGGCAGGTGGGTCACGCCGGGAACTTTTTGGCCACGCCCCACACCCGCCGCTGGTTCCGGCAGGAGCTCTACATTCCCAGCGACGTGGTGGATCGGGATTTTCGCCGCACATGGGAGGCAAAGGGGAGTAAGGACAGCGTCGAACGAGCGCACGAGCGCGTCGAGAAACTCGTCGCCGCCTACCAGCCCCCGGAGCGGTCGACAGAACTGGTTGCCGAGCTAGAGGCCATCACGCTGCGAGCGGCAAGAGCGGCGGGTTTCGACCGACTGCCACCTCGCCAGCAGCTGGATTAGGAGACGACCATGACAGAGACACTGCTTCAAACACTGGGCCAAGCCGTGATCGACGGCGCTCCCGATCGCGCGACGAGCGCGACCGAATCCCTCCTCGCCAGCGGAGCGGACCCCCTCGAGCTGGTCGAAAACACGCTCTCCCCGGCGATGGACAAAGTGGGGCGGCGCTATGAAGAAGGAGATTATTTTATCCCCGACCTGGTCATGGCCGGCGAGGCGATGAAGGCGGCGATGGCCCTGCTCGGCCCGGCGCTTAAAGCCCGCCAGCAGGTCCGCTCCTCCCCCGGTACCGTCGTCATCGGCACGGTGGAGGGCGACATCCACGAGATCGGCAAGAGCCTGGTGGCGACGATGCTGGAGGCCGCAGGGTTCGTCGTCCACGACCTGGGGGTGGACGTCCCAGCGGCGGATTTTGTCGGCAAGGCGCAGGAGACGAACGCCGACGTAGTCGGCCTCTCTGCGCTGCTCACCACGACCATGCGCAACCAGCAGGCGGTGATCGAGGCGCTGGCGGAGGCGGGCTTGCGCTCGCGAGTCAAAGTGGTCGTCGGCGGCGCGCCGGCCTCGCCGGAGTGGGCGGAGCGGATCGGCGCCGACGCGTACGCCGAGAACGCCAACGAGGCAGTACAAGTCGTCAGGCGCCTTGTATCTCGGTGAGTGACAATGGCTGATAGCTTTCGATCCCGCTTACGAGACGGCCCACCCATCGTCGCTGACGGGGCAATGGGGACCTTTTTGCAGGCCGCCGGGCTGCCGGCAGGCACGCCGGGCGAAGCCTGGGTGCTGGAACGCCCCCAGGCAGTCGCCGACGTCCACCGCTCCTACGTCGAGGCCGGGGCGGGCCTGATCCTGACCTGCACCTTTGGCGGGACCCGGGCCCGCCTCCAACGCGCGGGCCTGGCCGACCAGGTGGACGAGATCAACCGTCAGGCAGCCAGCGTGGCGCGGGAAGCCGCCGCCGGCCGGGCCTACGTCGCCGGCGACATCGGCCCGCTGGGCGAGCTGCTGGCCCCGCTGGGCCGGCGAACCTACGAGGAAGCGGTCGATTTGTTTGCCGAGCAGGCCGCCGCCCTGGCGGCAGGCGCGGTTGATCTGCTCTACGTCGAGACCATGTCCAGCCTGGACGAGGCGCGGGCCGCCGTCGAGGGGGCCCGCCGCGCCGCGCCGGACCTTCCCCTCACCGTCACCCTCTCCTTCGACCGCAAGGGGCGGACAAACATGGGGGTCAGGCCAGAACAGGCAGCCCAGGCCCTGGCCGAACTGGAGGTGACCGCCATGGGCGCCAACTGCGGCCACAGCCTGGAAATGACAACGGAGGCGTTACAAAAAATGCGCCAGACAGCGCCGGAGGCCATTCTCATCGCCAAGCCAAACGCCGGCCTGCCGCGCGTGGTGGGGGACGAAACGATCTATGACGCCACTCCCGAAATGATGGCGCAATACGCCCGCCGCTTTGTCGACATGGGAGCGCAGATCGTCGGCGGGTGCTGCGGCTCAACACCCGCACACATCGCTGCTATTGCCCAGGCGCTGCAAGAGTAAGCCGCGCCCGCTCAATCCGCTTGCAGCCGTTCCACCGCCAAAAAACCCAATTCGGCGCCGTCCAGCAGCCATCCAGCCAACCGTTCCGCGGCGACCAGGGCCCAGTTCAAACCCCAGCCGCCGAATCCAAGAGCAAACGCAACCTGGGAAAGATGGGGAAGATGGCCGACGATGGGCAATCCGTCCGGCGTCAACCCCATCGTGCCAAAACGGCGGCTGGCGATTTTGCCCTGCACCTCCGGAAAGTACTGCTCGGCGAAACGGGCCAGGTTGTCCTGCAAAAGCGATTCCCGCCCCCGGGCTACCTGGGGCCGCGAGCGGCGCCAGGCGCCCAGCAAGAGGCGGTTGTCGGGCAGCGGGCGGACGTACTCGTAGCCATAATCGACGCGGCAGGGGGTGGAAATAAGCGGTTCGGGCAGCGGCTCGGTGGTCGCCAGCAACGCTTTGGCCGGGGCAATCCACTGCGCCAGCCACTTGTCCAGCAACGGCGCGTGCCCGTCGACCGCCAGCACCACCAGCTTGCAGTACGTATTCATTCGCTGCGCAGAGACCCAGAGCCAATCCCCCTCTTGCCGGATGCTGTGAACCTCGGTGTTGGTTTGCACGACCAGCGGGACGGAACTGAGCAGGGCGCGGGTCAAATCGGCAGCGTCGACGACGGCATCATCCGGCTGGCGCAGGGCGGCCTGGAAGCCGCGGTCGAGCGGGTCGTCGTCCCGGAACTGGACCGGAAAGCCGTCCTCCTGCAGCATTTTGGCCGATTCCCACAGCGAGCTCTTTTCCTCCTCGGTGACTGCCAACAAGAGGCTGCCCGGCTGTTCCAGCGTGACGCCCAGCCGGTTTGCAGCACGGACGAACTGGGCTCGTCCCTCGGCGCTTAGCGCCCACAGCTCCCGCGCCCGCTCGCGGCCAAAGGTCTCGACCGCCCAGCGGTAGTCGCCGCTCAGCCCGGTAACGATCATGTCGGCGCTACGCCCCGTCGCCCCGCTGGCGACGCCCTGCGCGTCCAACACTGCGACCTGCATCCCCCGCTCCGCCAGTCGGGCTGCGACGGCAGCCCCGACAATGCCGGCCCCGACGATCACCGCGTCGCAGGTATCGACCCGGCGTTCACCCTCGACCACGATTCCCATTCCTGTCCTCCTCTTGGCCGCAGCCACCCGACAGCACCCAGCACTCCCCGCTCCTGCGCCAGCGAGCACCCCGACGGGTAGCTGGAGCAGTTGGGGAGATTGTCAAAATTTCTGGCCCGCCGCTTTCAGTGCAAGCGGCGACTTGTCGGCGCAGCGACGGCGTTACGTCAGCTGAAATACTCGCCGTGCGACGCAAACCAGTAGATGATGTACGCCCCAAGCCCCAGGCCAACCAGCCCGCCGCAAATTGCCCCCGTTGGATCAACCTGAGAACCGTACGGCGAGGAAGAGACGCTGAGCAGGCCAATGATCTGGAGCAAACCGCTCACAATGCCCAGGCTCTGCAGCACAATGATAACGACCCGCGCCCAGTTCTTTAGCCGCCAAAGCCCCCGGGCAAGCAAAAAGTACAAGACGGCAATCCCGAGGGCGACGACGATGACGACCAGGCCCAACACACCGCCTTCCTCACTCATCATGACAATGCCGCCAATGAGCCCTCCGACGACCATCAGGCCAGCAGCAATGGCGAGAATCACGGCGTAGGCAGTCACGCATCCGGGGCGATCATATGAGGGGGAATAGGCGGGTTTCCCCGGCGATACCAGCTTGGTCTGGCACTGTTCGCACTCTGAACGCCACGAAGGGTTAAAGTGCCCACAGGCCGAACAGTAAATACCATCCTGCGTTGACGTTGGCTGGGACTCCATGGTTTCCTCCTTTTGATCTTTCGCGAACCATCCGACAACTGCACGGGCGCCGCTGCGCAACGCCGTAACATCATTTTACTCCAAATCGCTGCAGCGCGCCACTGGGGGCGGCAACGGGTGTTCGTAGCAGAACGCGCAACTGCCGCTTTTCTCTGCCATGGAAGCCCGAAAATGCGGCAACCCATCCGCCCGCGTGCAGCCCCTCCTTTTTTCCCCATACAGGAGTCTAATGTTTCGCATGTGCTTTTCTAACACTTGTCTGTTATGATACAGCTTGGGTAACTCGACAATGGCACATTTCAACATTGGATGCTCTACCGCAGTGGGAGAAGGGGGAAAAGGGGGGTTTCGCAGGCGGCGAAGCCG
>JAFGEI010000189.1 GCA_016931695.1 Anaerolineae bacterium
ACACCGGCCCGCTTCGTGCTGATTACCGCCACGGAGGAGGACCGCAGCGCCCTGCGCGGGCTGGGGACCTATGGCATCATCCGCGGTGCCACCGGGTTCATCCTGGGGGCAGTGCAACGCGGGACCAAGGACATGGAGGATTTCGCCTTTCTGATGGAAGAGATCGTCCTGCGGGCTACCGAACTCGGCCTGGGCACCTGCTGGCTCGGGGGCACCTATACCCGAAGCAGCTTTGCGCGCAAGATCACGCTGCGCGAGGGCGAGGTGCTGCCGGCCCTCGTCGCCGCGGGATACATTGCTGGCCGGCGCAGCCTGATGGACTGGGTGGTCCGCGGCCCGATATCCCAAGGCGACCGCCGCCTCGCCTGGGAGCGCTTATTTTTCGATGGGGATTTCGACCACCCGCTGCGCGAGGAGGCGGCCGGCGCCTACGCCATACCACTCAAGATGGTCCGCCTGGGCCCCTCGGCCTCGAACAAGCAGCCCTGGCGCATCGTGCGCGACGGCGCGCCGTTGACGCCCGCAGACCAATCCGAACCGGGGGCCTCTCAAACAGCGTCGGGGCCGGCCTTGAGTGGTGACGCCAAAGGCGACACCTGGCACTTTTACGTGCAGCGCACCCCCGGTTACCCACCAACCTTGGGCAAGCCCTTTGTCTATGGGGATCTGCAGCGCATGGACATGGGCATCGCCATGTGCCACTGGGCGCTCTCCGCGGCCGAGCTGGGGCTGCCAGGGGCATGGGCGGTTCAGGAACCAGCGATCGCCCGGCCGGATGAGCGCACTGAGTACATCGTCAGCTGGATTGCTCCGTGATTTGGTAGCGCAGTATCGCCCGGCACTCCGACCGCCGGGCGACCTCCTGAAAGCCCACCCGCTCAAATAGGGTGGTCACGCTCATACGCGGCCTCCGGAGTGAGAGATCTCTTCCCCCAACCTCGCCACGTCTTTGCGGTCGGTTTCCGGCGACAGGCCTCCTCGAGACTCTCGATGGCGCGCTCCCCAGCGCCGCTCCACAGATACGCCTCGCCCAGTAACCGGCAGGTCCATCACCCGACGGGGTTAACGCCCGGCCCGGCCGCAGCGGGTCCGCGGCGAGCCATTCACACCTCCGTCGGGTGATTCCTATTGAGCCCGATAGAGAGGCAAGACGCCATAGCTCGGTACCCTGGTATCGTTGGCGTTGTTCATCCTGGCGAGTGTGGTCTTGGCCGTGCTCAAGCCGATGGCCCGGCGGGCCTGCGCGAGGTCTTTATCATCTGAAATGCACCCCCCAATGCACCTTTCGATGGATGAACCACCCCCTCCTTGGCTGTACACTGTGTCCATCACAACGCGGGCACCGCCGGAACGGCGGCTGCCCGGACCCTTTGCGGTCATGTGTTTCTTTACACGTGAAAGACTCACAAGGAGGTCTCGATGGAAAAACGCAACCGTGTGTATGAACCGCTCGATCTGCTCTGGCTCGCCCTGGGCGTGGTCCTGTTCGCCTTTTTCGGCTGGCGCTGGAACATGCCCATCGCCGCCTGGCTCTGCCCCCTCTTTCTCATCCGCTTCTTCCGCCGCCAGGACAAGTGGTACAAGGCGCTGATCGCCTTTCCGCTGCTCGCCGCCGCCGGGGCGCTCAACAAGTGGAACGCCTGGGATATCGAATGGTTCGGCCAGGTCGGGCTCAGCCTGCTCCTGCCCATGCCGCTCCTGGTCGCGCTCTACGTGGACCGGTTTTTCTCCCGCCGGCTCCAGGGGCTCCTCGCCACATTCGTCTTTCCCGCCGTCCTGGTCGTCTTGGACCTGGCCATCAGTCTTTGGCCGCTCCTGGGCACCATCATCTCGCCGGCCGCCACCCAGTTCGAGCTGACCGCGCTGATCCAGGTCGCGTCCGTGACCGGCATCTGGGGCCTCACTTTTCTCATCGGCTGGGCGGCGAGCATGGCCAACCTGTGGTGGGAGCACGGCTTTGAGGTGCGCCGCATCGCCCGGCCGGCCGCCGTCTTTGTCCTCGTCTTGCTCGTCGTCCTGCTCGGCGGCGCGGCCCGCCTGGCCCTGGCCCGGCCGGCCTCCTCTACCGTCCGCGTCGGCGGGGTCACCGTGCCCCACCCCCGCGACTATTGGTCCGAGATCGTCGACCTGGGCACCCCCCGCGGCGTAGCCCACCAGTTCGAGGCCGAGGTCACTTCCCTAAACGACCAGCTCTTTGCCGCCAGCGAACAGGTGGTCGCCGGTGGGGCGCAGATCGTCTTCTGGTCGGAGGGCAACGGCGTCGTTTACGAGGAGGATGAGGCCGCCTTTCTCCAGCGTGCCCAGGCCTTTGCCCGGGAACACCAGGTCTATTTCGCCCCGGCCCTGCTCGTCCTGCACTATGGCCAGAGCAGCACCGACAACAAGCTGGTGATGATTACGCCGCAGGGCGAGGTCGCCTTCACCTACGTCAAGACCATCTCCTGGTATCCCACGGACTCGGACGGCATCATCCGCTGCGTCGACACGCCCTATGGACGCATCGCTGCCGCCATCTGCTTCGACCTGGACTTTCCTTCCCTCCTGCGCCAGGCGGCGCAACAGGAGGTGGACCTTGTGATCGTCCCGGGCTTTGACTCCGCGGGGATCAAGCACTACCACACCCAGGTGGGCCTCTTCCGGGCCGTGGAGGGCGGGTTCTCCGTCGTCCGCCAGGTCAACACCGGTACCTCGATGGCCGTCGACTACCAGGGCAATGTCCTGGCCTACCAGGATCACTTCCGCACCACCGACCGGACCATGCTCGCCGACGTGCCGACGCAGGGGGTC
>JAFGEI010000190.1 GCA_016931695.1 Anaerolineae bacterium
AAAAGGTAGAAAATTCGTGAAATTCGTGTTAATTCGTGGCAGAAATTCCGAGATCATCTAGGGCTCCCCCAACTAATAAATGCGCCCATTCTCAACAACACTGAATCGGGGCACTGTCGAAAGGGGCCAGCCCCAGCGAATGGGGCTGGATGGGGCCAGCCAGGCAAGCAGTCTGAACAAAAGCGAGGAAATAAGAGATGTTGAACCTCTCCGAGATCCAGGTTTTCACCGTCGCCAGCGAAACCAAAAACTTTTCCCAGGCGGCGCGGCAGGTCCACCTCAGCCAGCCAGCGGTGAGCCAGCAAATCCGCTCGCTGGAGAACTATTTGGGGGTTCAGTTGTTCCACCGCTCCGGCCGGGGCGTAGCCTTGACCGATGCGGGGCAGGCACTCTTGCCCATGGCGCGCCAGTTGCTGAGCCTGGCACAGCAGCTTGAAGAGACGATCCGGTCACTCGAGGAACAGGTTGCCGGGTCGCTGGTCATCGGCTGCACCACCACGGCCGGAAAGTATATCCTCCCGCTGATCGTCGCTGCTTTTCGTCAACGTTATCCAAAGGTCCACGTGACCATCGAGATGTGTACGGATGGCCCGGCCAAAGACCTGCTGATAGCGCAAGAGGTTCACATCGGCATCTCTGACACCATGATCGTCCAGCCATCCGTAGAGTGCCGCCCATTCTTTGTCGATCACATTGGCCTGATTGTTCCGGCAGACCACCCCTTTGCCCATCAATCTTGCGTGCAACCCAGCCAATTACTGGATCAGCCATTTATCCTGCAAGAACAAAAGTCCAGCACCCGCCAGATGCTGGAGAGAGCGCTGGCGGAGCAGGGCATCACCCTGGATCAGATGCAGGTGATGATGGTGGTCGGCAGTGCCGAAGCGATCGAGGCTGCGGTCGAGTACGGGCTGGGCATTGCCTTCATCTCGCGGCTGGCAGCCCGGCATGGACTTGCGTCTGGGCATCTTGTCCAGGTCCCTGTTGCGGGAATCCATCTGGAGCGCCCGTTGTATGTTGCGCGGTATTCCCCCTCCTCAAAGTCGGGGGCCCATGTGCGGTTCTGGGACTTTGTCGGCGAGTGCCGGCAAGAAATCGCGCGGCTATTGAGCAGCAATCCTTTGTGTGAGCGGTGCTCGGGTCTCTTTGTCTCTTCCCTGCTGCCGCAACCGTCGGCAGGGCCTGGTGAATCCCCCGCAATGGATGTATCTGAGCCAGCAGACACATCCCCTGGTTGATGTCTGCCATGCTGGCGACTCAGATCTGGCTTCGCGGCCGGTACTGGATCGCCTCGGCCAGGTGGGCGGTCTCGATCTTTTCGCAGCCGGCCAGGTCGGCGATGGTACGGGCCAGTTTGAGGATGCGGTGAAAGGCCCGCGCGCTCATCTGTAACTGGCGCATTGCCGCGCGCATCAACGCCTGTCCGGCGTCGTCCAGCCGGCAAATCTGCCGCACCTCTGTCGGCCCCATCTCGGCGTTGCAGGTGAGGGGGGTGTCGGCGAAGCGGTGCTGCTGCCGTTCCCGCGCCTGCTCCACCCGCTCGCGGATGGCGGCGGAGAGCTCCCCCCAGCGGTCGTCGGTCAGCTTGTCGATATCGACCCGCGGCACTTCGATGTGGATGTCGATGCGGTCCAGCAGCGGACCTGAAATTCTTTTCTGGTAGCGGGTCACGTTTGCCGGGCTGCAGGTGCACTCCCGCGTCGGATCGCCCCAGTAGCCGCATGGACAGGGGTTCATGGCGGCAATGAGGATGAATTGCGCTGGAAAGGTGAGCGTGCCGGTGGAACGTGCGATCGATACGGCGCCGTCCTCCATCGGCTGGCGCAGCCCCTCCAGGGTGCGCGTGCCAAACTCGGGCAGCTCGTCCAGGAAAAGAACGCCGCGGTGGGACAGGCTGATCTCGCCCGGGCGGGGCCAATGACCGCCGCCGACCAGCCCGGCGTGGCTGATCGTGTGGTGCGGGGCGCGGAAAGGGCGGTGGTGGACGAGCGGCGTGTCGTCCGGCAAGAGGCCGGCGATGGAATAGATCTTGGTGACCTCGAGCGCCTCGTTCAGGGTCATCCGGGGCAGGATGGAAGGGGTGGATCGCGCCAGCAAGGTCTTGCCAGCGCCCGGCGGGCCGGTTAGCAGCACGTTGTGGGAACCGGCCGCCGCCACTTCCAGCGCCCGCTTGACGTGCTCTTGCCCCTTGATCTCGGCAAAGTCGGCGGCATACGCAGGCGGTGGGATGGACAGCGAGGCCCGGTCGGGTTGATAGGGGGGGATGGCCCGCAGGCCCTGCAGGTGTGCGGCGAGCTGCCCCAGGTCCTCCACGGCCAGGACCTCGATGCCGTCGACCAGCGATGCCTCCGGCGCGTCGGCGGCGGGCACGAACAGCTGCCTCGCGCCCTGCTCCCGCGCCACGGCAGCAATCGGGAGGACGCCGGGGATGTGGCGCACCGAGCCGTCGAGGGACAACTCGCCGACAAAGATTGCTCCCTCCACTGCCTGGGGCCAAGCCTGTTCGGCGGCGATGAGGATGCCCACGGCAATGGGCAGGTCGTAGGCCGGGCCGGCCTTGCGAATGTCGGCCGGGGCCAGGTTGACGGTGATCCGCTTGCGCGGAAAGAGCAGCTGCGCGTTGCGGATTGCGGCCCGAACGCGCTCGCTCGATTCTTTGACCGCCGCGTCGGGCAGACCGACAATGGTGAAGGAAGGGAGGCCGGGGGATGTATCCACTTCGACCTGGACCAGAATTCCCTCCAGGCCGAGCAGGGCGCAACTTGTGACGATTGCCAGCATTGTCTTCTCCGATGATGGGCTTTGGCAGGAATAGTGTACCACAGGCTGGCGAAGGGGGCAAGTGGGCGGAATGCAAGTTCGCCCCGAAACTGAAATGTACCCGATTCTATTCAACCAACAGCGTTGGTTGTGAGCCCGTTCTGTTCAATCGGCGTTTGATGGGGACGAGGCGATGCCTTGCCCCTACAGACTGGCTGCAGCGATGAGCTGCTGGATCTCGAGCGGTTCCCCTTTTGCCGGATTGCGCTGCAACGCCAGTGCCCCCTGGTCGCAGGCGGCGACGCATACCCCGCATCCCATGCAGGCGTCGGTGTCAACCACGGCGACGCCGTCCACGGCCAGGGCGCCGAACTGGCACTGCTCGACACAGGCGCCGCAGCCGAGGCAGAGATCGCCGTCAACCTGGCAGGCGTAACCGGAGGCAGCCAGCATCGGCGTGCCGCTTCGCTGCGCCTGCATCGCTCCGCAGCAGCAGGCGCAGCAGTTGCAGATGGCGTAAAAGCGGCCCAGCATGGCGTCCTTGAAGAAAGCGTGGTGGACGTGGCCCCGTTCGTCCTCAGCTCGCAGGATCTCGACCGCCTCCTCGGCGGTGATCCAGCGGGAGCGGCGCGGATGGTGCTCGGCGACAAAGCTGGCAAAGGGCTCGCCGACGATGAGGCAGACGTCGAGAGGAAGGCAGGGGTTGGGACGCGCGGCGCGGCAAGGGCACTCCAGGACGACAATGTGGTCGGGGTCCTGGAGCACGATGGCGCGGGCCGTGGCGTAGGGGATGATCTGCTCCAGGTCCTCGATGGCAACTGCTTGTTGCACGGTGACCAACTGCGTCGCCGCCGCCAGCGGCACGACCTTGCCGTGATAGGTGTCGGCAAAGGTGATACGGTCGGTGTCGTCGGGCCGGATGGGGGGAAAAAGAAGCCGGGCCAGTGGCCCGATGATGCGTGACAGGGGGTGTTCCCCTGTTGCCAGGCTGATGTACAAATAGGGCCACCGTCCATAGACGTAGCCGTGCAGCCAGTCGAACAGCGAATAGCCCGGTAGCTTTTTCCCTGCCTGGCGAAAGGCACGGGTCGACGGTTTGATCAGGCAATCCAAGTTCTGTTTCATATTCATGCTATCTCCGGCTCTACGAGAGCCTGGTTATTTGTGAGCATCAGGTTTTTATGCTATACTCAGTAGATCACGAAAAGCTCCCGCTGGATTCCCGATGTGGGACAGGCTGCCAGATCCAGCGGAATATGGCGGATTTGGCAACTTGTCCCGCAAAGGCGGGAATCCGCCACGAGCTTTTACTGATACTGTGAATTCGGGGAGAGGCAATGAATCGGCCAGTTCTTTTGTTAAACGGCAACTATCAGCCGCTCCACGTCTGTACCACAAAGCGGGCAATGGGATTGATCCTGACCGGCAAGGCAACGGTGGTGGAGAATGGGCGCGGCTTGATTCATACTGTCTCGGATGTCTACGAGCGGCCTTCTGTCATCCGCTTGCGCTATGTCGTCCATCCTCCCCGGCCCCGCGTCCGCTTGAACAAGCGCGAGATCCTGCGGCGTGACGAATATCGCTGCCAGTACTGTGGCCGCCAGACGACCAACTTGACCGTGGACCACATCGTTCCGCGCTACCGCGGCGGCCAGCACGAATGGGAAAACCTCGTCGCTGCCTGCCCCCAGTGCAACCGGCGCAAGGGAGGGCGCAGGTTGGAGGAGACGCCAATGACACTGCTGCGCTGGCCTTCCCAGCCCCGGGCGACAGCCCGCTATCTCTTTGGCAGCTATTTGCAGCAGAACGAGGAATGGGCCAAGTATATCGACGGCTGGTAAGACCTCATCACCCCCATTTCAAGCTGTAGGAGACCTCGGAGATCCAAGATCTCCGAGGTCTCTTGTTTCAAGGTCGTTGCCGACTTTGCCGAAAAGGGATGCTTTCCGCCCAGAGCGCCAAGATTTTTTACTGGGCTATTCTCGCAGTTGCCGTTTGGAACCGCTTACTGTTCCGGCGGCTCGATGGTGATCGGTTCGTTGACGCTGGTGACGTTGTACTCCCAGTATATGGTTGCCGACTGGCTCGTTCCCCCGCCGGTGGGCATGGGGAAGAAACTCCCCTCCGTTTCCATCCACATCCGGATCGTGATGGTGGGCAAATCCGCCTCGTCGGCGATCCACATCTCACCCTCGGCGGTGAATGTGGTCGTTCCGCCTGTTTCTGGGTCCGGTATCGTCATCGAGTACTCGCCGTTTGTGCTATAGTGTTTGCAATGGATGCCGTTTATCGTCTCTTCACCGACCAGGCCCCATCCCTCGGGATCGGTCATCAGGCCTTCCCACATGTCGGTAAGCCCTTCCTGTTCTACCGGCGTCTCCGATTGCACCCACATGTCCCCCACTCTGATCCAGTTCATGTTGCCGATGGTAATGGCCTCGATGTCCATCATGCCCGTTGGATCGGACATGACAAAGCGCATGGCCAGAGGGTCGCGAACCCACTCTTGCAGGATTGTCATCTCCTGCATTTCACCGCCCTCGCCCTCAGCCCGCATGGTCATCTCGACCCGGTAGCTGTCCAGCGTGGTGAGATCGGCGATTTCTGGTGGGCTGTCTTCGGGTTCGGGCGGTGACGTTTCCTCGCCGCCCAGGTCGGGTAAGGGGATGGTAATGCCTGAATCGTCGTCTCCGTTGGATGCCCCCCCGATGCTGCAGGACAATGTGACCAGGACCAGGATGCTTACGACAACGAGCAAATTTTTGTGTTTCATGCGAACGATCTCCTTTTATGATTAGGATTTTTGGTAACTGCTCAGCCGGTCGCCCCTGGATGCTCTCCCACGTCCTTCCCCTTCTCCGGCCCGGGAGAGCATCCGGGCGGGCAGCCTGAGCAGTTACCATTTTTGTCGCCCTAGATCATCAGCGCCAGGAAACGCTCCACGTCGTGGGTGGCCGCCTGGGCGGCGGGCGACCACTTGGACAGGAAAAGGTCAAAGCCGTGGTCGGTGTTGGGGAACTCGACCCATACCGAAGGAACGCCGGCAGCGCGGAGGGCCTGGTGCAGCCGTCGCACGTCGTCCATCATGCCGCCGACGTCGTGCGCGCCCTGCAGCTGCAGCGTCGGCGGGCAGTGCGGCCCAACGTGGCGGATGGGCGAGCCCAGGGCGTACAGTTCGGGCGCTTCTTCCGGGCCGCCGCCAATCAGGCCCGGCAGCATATCGGCCGCGCTGACAAAGGGGCTGTCTGGAGGCAGAAACCCGACACGATGGAAATAGGCCGTGATTCTCTCGATCAGACGGCGTTCCTGTGCGGTCTTGCCCGTCATCCAGTCGCCGTGGTATTCCTGGAAATGGTCCTGGGCGGCTGCGATATCCGGGAAGCCATAGAACGAGATCACGCCGTGCACCGACGTGTCCGTTTCGACGTCGGCGGGCTGCAGCTCGGGGTGGTTGGGCGTGTATCCGGCCAGCAGGGCCAGGTGGGCCCCGGCGGAGCCGCCCATCAGCACGATCCGTTCGGGGCTCACGCCATATTCGCTGCCGTTCTCCTTGGCCCAGGCGATGGCCCGTTTCACGTCGGCGACCATGGCCTTCAGCCGCGCCTGGGGGGCCAGGGTGTAGGCCAGGTCGACGATGACGTGGCCCTGCGACGCCAGGTGGTGGAAAAAGCGGCGGGTGCCGAAATCCTTGTCGGCATAGTGCCAGCCGCTGCCGTGCAGATAGATTGCCGCCAGCCCGGTGGGCGGGACGTCCTCGGGCGGCTGCCAGAGATCGGCCAGCAGCGGGTCGCCGCTCTCGACGTGGGTGCCGACCACCACGTCCTGTTGCCAGCGGGCGCTGGGGGGATCGGGCGGCAGCGGGATAAAGCGCTTGGGCAGCATGCGCGCCTGCAGTCCCGCCGGGATCTGTGCGTGCCAGTCGGGCCCAAAGGCCGCGGCAAAGCCGTCGTGGGGCGCGGTGACCCGCTTGACGTGGGTCAGGGAGACGACGGCACCGAACAGCCCGGCGCGCACGGCGCGGCGGTCGCGGTGAAGCAGGCCGAGCAGCGCGCCCAGCCCGCCGGCTACTGCCAGCAGCGGCGTCATGGCGGCAGCGAAGGGCTTGGGCAGCATGAGCCACATCGGCCAGTCTTTGCTGGGGCGGAGCAGCGTCAGGCCGCTCAGGATGGCAGACAGAAAACTCAGCAATCGCGCGATTTTTCTCACGGTTATTTCCCCTTTGTCTTTGCACGAAACACTTTGCGCACGGGGGGCCAGTTCAGCGCACACCAGACAATGACCAGGAACAGGACCGTCAGCAGCAGGTCGCGGGGCCAGGTCTGGCGGGCGTACTCGGACGCGTCAAAGAGCAGGTGGTCGGCCCAGATGAATACGGCGTAGAGCGTCGACGCCGTCAGGGTTGCCCAACGCCCCCAGGGCCGGAAGCGGGCCAGCCCCACCACCGCGGCAAACAGCAGCACGGCCCAGGCGCCCCCCGACGCCGCCAGGTATTCCCACGACACGGTCATCGGCAGGTCGGGCAGGCGGATGGCATAGTCGAGGGCTATGGTCATCTTGACCAGGTTGGCCAGGCCCAGGGCGAGAATGAGCGCCCCCACGCCAATCACCAGTTTCTGGGGACGGGTCAATCGCTTGGTCTTTTTCACATACTGCCTATGGTAGCAGAACGATCTTGCCAAACTGCTCCCCCTGCTCCAGCAGCTCAAAGGCCGCTTTGCCTTCGGAGAGGGGCAGCACCCGGTCGATCACCGGCTGGAGCTTGCCGCTCCAGACCAGCTCCATCACGTCGCGGAAATCCTGGTGCGAGCCCATCGTCGAGCCGATGAGGCTGATCTGCTTGCCAAAGAGGAAGCGGATGTCGATCTCGGTCTTGGGGCCGGAAGTGTTGCCAACGATGACGATGCGCCCGCCGCGGGCGACGGCGCGCATGCTCTGGTTCAGCGTCGCCTGCCCGACGTTGTCGACGACCACGTCGACCCCGCGCCGGCCGGTCATCTTGTAGAGGCTCTTGCTCCATTGGGGATCCTGGCGATAGTCGAGTGCCACGTCGGCCCCCAATTCGCGGGCCTTGGCCATTTTCTCCTCGCTGCTGGTGAGCGCATAGACGGTAGCACCGGCCAGCCTGGCGATCTGGATGGCCATCGAGTTGACCCCGCCGCCGGCGCCGACGATGAGCACCGATTCGCCGGCGCGCAGCCCGGCGCGGTGGATGAGCATGCGCCAGGCGGTGAGCGAGACGAGCAGCGGCGCGGCAGCCTGGGCATAGTCCCAGCCTTCGGGAATGGGCATCAGGCTGGAGGCGGCAACGGCGATGGCCTCAGCTTGCCCGCCGCGGATTTGCTCGCCGCGGATGAGATAGCCGGGGCTGACCGAG
>JAFGEI010000191.1 GCA_016931695.1 Anaerolineae bacterium
GCCCCACACCCGCTCCGAAGGCGCCCTGCCCCTCCGTTCCCGCGGGCAGGTCATCGGCGCCCTGTCGGTCCAGAGCGCCAAGCCCGCCGTTTTCGACGACGAAACCGTCGCCGTGCTGCAGTTGATGGCCGACCAGGTCGCCGTAGCACTGGACAACGCCCGTCTCTTTACCGAGTCCCGCGTTGCTGCCGAGACTGCCCGCCGCGCCTACGGCGCGGTCACCGTGGATGGCTGGCGGGAGATGGTGCGGGCGCGCCCTCTTGGCTATCGCTACAGTGAGCACAAAATAGTTCCTGTCGCCGAGGCGCCCCAACCGGAGGAAACGGCGCCGGGCGACCTGCCCACCCTGGAACTGCCGGTGATGCACCGCGACCAAACCTTTGGCTCGATCGTTGCGCAAAAGCACCCGGACGCCGGAAAATGGACGACAGAAGAAGTGACGCTGATGAAAACTCTGGCCGAGCAATTGAGCGTCGCCCTGGAGAGCGCCCGTCTATACCAGGACACCCAGCGCCGCGCAGCGCGGGAGCAGCTGACCCGCGAGGTGACCGACAACATCCGCGCCGCCACCACCGTCGACGAGGCAATCCAGCGGGCAATGGAAGAGCTTGGCCGCGTCCTGGCGGCCTCCCAGATTGTCGCCCGGATTGGACCGGAGGACCGGCTCTCTGGCGGGAACAATGGTGCAGAGTAGGAGCCAAGACCTTTGCGCAGGAAGGGGATGAGCATGGCTACTGAGGAAGCAAAACCGATTGCCGCGGAATTCGAGTCAGAGGAAGCCCAACAAACGCGGCTGTTTCACTACGTCGCCTTGATCACGCTGGGCGGCTCTATTGCCGCGTTGATCTTTCTCATCGTGTCGAGATGGATTATTCCCCAGTTCCCGTCGCGCTATCTCACGCCAGTGATCGGCGCCTTTGTCCTGGGCAACCTGGTCGGCCTGTGGCTCCTCCGCCGCCAGCGTGCCCGCTGGGCCATTGCGGGATACCTACTCAGCATCACTGCCACCCTCTTTTACACCATCTATTTCATGGGCGGCAGCACGGGGCCGATGGCGGTCGTACTCGTCGCGGTGCCCATCGTCGCCGGGCTGGTGAGCGGACGGCGGCCTGCCATCTTGATCGGGCTGATCATCCTGGCCCTCTACGCGGCGATGGTAGTGACGGAACGGATCGGATGGCTCACGCCCCGGCCAGTGCCCGAGTCGACGGCGCAGATATTGCGCTACGTGATGCTTGCCCTCACCATCCTGCTGACGTTCATGATCGTTGCCGCATTCGCTGCCGTCAGCGACCAGGCCAAAAAGACCGTCCGCCAGCAAACCCAAAAGCTGATCGAGGCAAACCGCCTGGCCCAAGAGGCAGCCCAGGCCGAGCGAGAAGCCCGCGCGCGAGAGAGCCAGACCATTTACCGCCTGCAGCAAACCGTGCGCGAATATACCAGATTTTTGGACCGCGTCACGGCAGGGGATTACAGCACCCGGCTGGACCTGGCAGAGGCCGACGAGTCGCCGGAGGCCCGCCAGTTGTTCGCCCTGGGCCACCGGCTCAACGCCACCGTCGAGAGCCTGGTAGCCAGCCTGCAAGACCTGCAGGCAATTCAACGCCGCTACGTGCGCGAGTCCTGGGACCGTTTCCTCAGCCTCGGATATGTTCACGCCGGTTTCCGCTACCGGAATGGCGTCGCGGCGCCGGACGACGCAGCATGGCTCTCGCCCATGGAACAGGCGGTCAAGAGCAAGCGCCCCGTCGTCGGCGAACAGGAACTGGCGCTCCCCCTGCTCCAGCGCGGCGAGGTGATCGGCGCGCTGGGCATCCGCCGCGACGGGGCGGATGAATGGAGCGCGGACGACCTGGCCCTGGTACAGACCATCACCGACCAGCTGGCCCAGACGGTCGAGGCGCTGCGCCTGTTGGACGAGACCCAGCGCCGCGCCGCCCACGAGGCCCTGGTGGCCGAGGTCACTGCCAGCATCCGCGAGAGCCTGGAAATGGACACCATGCTGCAGGTGGCGATTCGCGAGATGGGCAAAGCCCTGGATGCAGCCGAGGTAGAAGTCCGACTGGGGAGCGGAGAATTATAGGGAAAGGCAGTGGTCCTTCCCAACGAGGTGTCTCTATGAACAGACACAGACGTGGCACAAGTATAGCCCTCAAGCTGTTGATCCTGCTGACCGTTGCCGTCGGCCTTGTCATTGCAGCGCAAGCCTGGCTCAACATCCGCAGTGCCCGGAAGAGCAGCGAGACCGAGGCGGAGCAAACCCTGCTCAACCTTTACGGCGACTATACCAACCAGGTACGCGCCCTGGAAGACAGCGCCGCCGCTCTCTCTACCAGCCTCGCCGCTCGCAGCGACATCCAAGACCTCTTCCTGGCCCGCGATCGAGCGGGCCTGGTGATCCTGCTGGCGCCGCTCTTTGAGACCCTCGCAGCCAACCATGACCTCGTCCACCTCTCCATCGAGGGACCTACCGGCATCGTCTTTGCCCGCATCCACCGGCCGACCCAGTACGGCGACAATGTCAGCTACCGCCGCGCGGTCGCCGTGGCGCTGCGAACCCGGTCAACCGTCTCCGGCATCGAGGTTGGCGCCAACCACCTCGGCATCTACAGCCCCTCCCCACTCCTGTACAACGGCGAGAGCGACGCTGCGGCCCGCGGCAATTTCATGGGCCTGATCGAAGTGGCCCTGGATTACGATCAATCCTTTATCGAGGGCCTCAAAATGCACAACGGGGCGGATTACCGGATGTGGATCGCCCGCGAGGCGGTCGAAGCGACCCCGCTGGGGCCGACGCTGGAAGCCCTCCCTGCCCCCACGCCGCTGCTGTTCTACTATGCCGGGACCACCACCGCCGCCCAGGGGGTCCCTGCCGAGGTGTTCGAGACAGTGCTGCAGAGCGGGGAGCCAGCGATCGAATTCGTCTCTGACGCGGGGGGAGAATACGCCGTGCTGGTCGCTCCCATCGAGGCCTATGGCGAGCGGACAATTGGCGCCCTGGAGATCATTGTTCCCCATGCGGATGTCCGGACTAACTGGCAGCGGGGGCCAATATGGGCCGCGCTGATTGCGGGCGGGCTGGGATTGCTTGCCGTCGGCGCCACTGTCTTCCTGGTCGACCAGACCGGGCTCCGCCAGCTGCAACACCTGACCGACGTAATCCAGCGCCAATTAGAAGGAGACCGGAGCGCGCAGGCGGCAATCAAGACCAACGACGAAATCGGCCGCCTGGGGCACGCCTTCAACGCGCTGGCGCGGCAACTTGACGAAACGCTCCAGGGCCTAGAGGAAACAGTCGGCCAGCAGACCGCCGAACTGCGCCGCCGCTCTTCCTTGCTCGAGGCCGCGTCTGAGGTCGGGCGGATCGCAGCGGCAGTCTCGGACGAACTGGAACTGGCTGCGCAAACCACCACCCTCGTCCTCAGCCGCTTTAATCTCTACCACGCCAGCATCTTTTTCACCGACTCGAAGCGAGAATGGGCCGAATACATCGCTGGCGCTGGCGCCGGGGCCGCAACCCTCGACAAAGAAAAGCTGCGCCTGGAAGTCGGCGCGCGGTCCATGGTCGGCTGGTGCATCGAGCACGGCCAGAGTCGCATCGCCCAAGACGCGGTGGGCGATAAAGTGCGGCTGGACCACTCGTTGATGCCCGAGACCCGCTCCGAGGCAGCGTTCCCGCTCGTCGCCCGCGGCCAGGTCATCGGCGCACTCGACGTCCAGAGCAGCCAGGCCGGCGCTTTTGATCCGGACATGGTGGCTGCGCTGGAAATCATCGCCGACCAGGTCGCGGCCGCGCTGTACGCCAGCCGCCTGCTCGAGGAATCAAAAGAGGCCGCCATCGCCGCCCAACGCGTCTATGGCGAGATGAGCCGCCAGGCCTGGCTCGACCTGCTGCACGAGCGCAGCGAATGGGGATACCGCTACGCCGACCAGGAGGTGTCGTCGGTCGAGGGCGGGTGGCGCCCCGAGATGTTGCAGGCAGCATGGACGGCGCAAATGGTAGTGGAGGAAAGCGAAGAAGGCGCGCTGCTCGCCGTCCCCGTCCAGGTGCGCGGGCAGGTCGTCGGCGTGCTGCGCTTTCGCAAACGCGCCAACGAGACATCCTGGTCGGCCGAGGAGCGAACGCTGATCGAGAACCTGGTCACCCAATTGGAACAGGCCCTGGAAAGCGGGCGCCTGTTCCTAGAGACCCAGCGCCGCGCGGCCCGCGAGCAGTTGACCCGGCAAGCCACGTCCCGGATGCGCGAGACCCTGGACATCGAAACGGTCCTCCAGGCGTCGGCGCGCGAGATCCGCGAGACGATGGCCCTGGAGCACGTGGCCATTCGCATGGTCGCCCCCGGTGAGGCCGGGGGCCCTGGCACCGATGACAGCCTGGAAAGTATGGAAGCCAAAGAAAAGGAGACAGACGATGAATAGCAAATTGAAAATCGCCCTCTACCCGCTGTTAGTCACAGCCTTGATCGTATTGGCAAGCGGCTGCGGGCCGCAAACCCCCGACGTCATTCGCATCGGCGGCATTTTTGACCTGACAGGGGCCACCCGCGATGTCGGCATCCCCTACGCCAACGGCGTGCGCGACTGCATCCAGTTCCTCAACGAGCAAGGGGGCATCAACGGCCGCAGCATCGAGCTCGTCGACCAGGATTACGCCTACAACATCGAGCGGGCGCGGGAAGTCTATACCCAGTTGGTCGAACAAGACGTGCTCGCCATCATGGGCTGGGGCACGGGAGATACGGAAGCACTGCGCCAGCTCATCGCCGCCGACCGCGTTCCCTTCATGTCCGCCTCATATTCCGAGGAACTGACAAACGTCGACAGCGCGCCCTACAACTTTTTGATCGGCGTGACCTATTCCGACCAGGCGCGCATCGCCCTGCGCTACATCCTCGACCACTGGACGGACACCAGCCGCGCGCCGCGGGTGGCGCTCATCTACAACGACACCGCCTTTGGCCTCTCCCACGTCCAAGACAGCCGAGACTATGCCGCCGCGAACGGCATCGATATCGTCGACGAACAGATCGTATCCCTCTCGGCCACCGATGCCACGGCTGAACTGCAGGACATGGCCACAGCCAACCCGGATTACGCCATCGTCCAGGAAACGGCCGCCGCTGCTTCGGTAATCGCCATCAACGCCCAAGAACTCGACCTGTCGACCCAGTTCATCTATCTCAACTGGGGAGGAGACGAGAAATTCATCAGTCTGGCCGGCGAGGCCGCTGAAGGGTCACTGTCCACCATCCCCTTCTCCTTTATCACCGAGAGCCTGCCCGGCATCGCCGAGATCCGCGTGTTCAACCAAGAGCGAGGCGTGGACCCGGCGACGCGCAGCCTCCGCTACGTCCAGGGATGGGTGACGATGCGCGTGATGGCCGAAGGCATCCGGCGCGCCGGCGACGATTTGAGCGGCGAAGGAATCCGCGCCGCGCTCGAGTCCATGTCCAATTTCGACCCTGGCGGCATCACCGCCCCCATCACCTTCAGCTCGACCGATCACAAGGGCGTCACCGCCCTGCGCATTCACCAGGTCCAGAACGGGGTATGGGTGCCGGTAACAGATTACATCGAAGCCCAACCGTAGAGACGAGGTCACAAGTAAAAAGGAGGGGACAGGATGACATCCTGTCCCCATACGCCTGAGGAACAAGGATTATGTTTAGAGGTCTGATCAGCTCAATACGGGTGCGATTGATTGGCGCCTACGCCTTTGTCGCCATCATGGCGCTGGCTGGCTCGTTGGTCAGCTACGCCCAGATCACGCGCATCAACGACATCCTGGCCAGCGAAACGACGCAGCGGGCCGA
>JAFGEI010000028.1 GCA_016931695.1 Anaerolineae bacterium
CAAAACGAGATTCTTTGTCGCTCTGACCGCTTCGCGGTCTCTGGCTCCTCAGAATGACAATTTGTCAAAATCGCCTTGAAAAGGTACGAGCAGGGTTTGCGCTTTGGGCAAAAGCCGCCGCCAGCGCGACCGCCAAATGTCCCGCTTGCTTCAGTCAACAAGCCCGGGGTCGGAGAAATAATAAACGCACCGACCAAGTTCCTCGTTCGCGCACTGAACCGATTGGGGGTCCACACCGACCAATCGAGCGATCATCTGCACGCCAATCTCGCACGTGGTTGGATGGTGACGCGCAACACGATCGTACGGACAATTGGAGATGCGGATTCCATACTTTCCACCACCCTCAACGTCTAACATGGCAAGATAACCCATGCTGTTCAAAAATCCCAGAGTACCGTCTAGCCGCGCGAGAAAATCTCCCTCGGGCAGATGGGCCTGACCCGCAATGCGCTGGGCAATCCCCTCGACCCAGCTGGCCCGTTCATCCGGCGCCAATCGATCCTCCAGCTCGGCCAGCAAGGCCTCGGCCAGGCGATCATAGCTCTTGGGGAAGTAATCGTCCGCACCATCCGCCAGCCGATAGATATGTTGAGGCCGCCCGGGCCCCCCTTTGCGCAGCGCCTTGGGCGGGGCGATCAATCCCTTGCTGCGCAGAACTTCCAGATGGTGGCGGATCGTGACTGTCGTCAATCCCAACTCGCGACTCAAGTCATCCACCGTAGCCTGGTCACGCATCTTGAGAATTTCCAGAATCTGCTGTCGGGTCTCTTGCATCCTACACCTCCTACTCCATACCATCATGTTGGAAATAGTTCAAGCACATCATTATTATGATTTTAGCATACTTGAAAAGATTTGTCAAAGCCTATATTCTTATCATCGATACCACCCAATCACCACGCAACGCGGAACTCGGTGACCGGGTCCCCTTGGGAAACCGCCTGGCTGATCTCGACAGTCACCTCCCTGCTGCCGCCGATCTCGAGGGCGCGCTCGATCCAGCCCCCCACGCGAAGCTCCATGATGGGGTGGGACTCGGACTGGGTCATCTGGGCAACAGCATTCCTGCCCGAGCGCTCGACGATCTTCATCTCGCCCTGGTCATAGTAGGTGGAAAATATCTGGCTGGCCCGGCTGAGGATAAATCCCGGTGAGCCAATCTTGACGAAAAACTTGTAGATACCCGTCAGGGCATACTCGGCGCTGAAGCGTCCCATCTCCCAGGCGCATTTCGTATCGCCGTCATAAAAAAGTTGGGCGACTTTTTCCGTCGGCTCGACCAGCGCCTCATAGACCGGGTACCAATTGTAGGCCAGCGCCCCTTCCATGATCTCGCGGCACTGGGGAGAAAGCATGGCAAACCACTCGTCATACCGATCGGGGAAATGGTGGCGCACGAACTCGGGCGTGGCATACGCCGCTGTTCCTTTGACCTTGATTTCCATTGTAACCTCCTTCCCAGATGGCTTACTCGTCAATGGCACAAATCGTCACTTTTCTTCGAACTGGGCCACAACGTCGGTCAGGTTGCGGGCTAGATCGTTGAGATCCTGAACCGCCCGCTCCATCTGCTGGATGCTGGCCAGGTTCTGCGCTGTCATCAAGTGAACGGTTTCGACCGCCACGACAATCTGCTCGATGCCCAGCGCCTGCTGCCGCCCTCCCGCCATCACTTCCTGCGCCAACTCGGAAGAGTCGGTAATTACGCTGGCCAACTGCTCGATGACCGTTCCGGTTTGTTCGACCCGACGAGTCTCCTCGTCCACCACGCTGGCCCCCTCCTTGGCAACAACCACGGTACCGTCGACCCCTTCTTGAATCTCGGAAAGCAGGCGCTGCACCTGCTCGGTCGCTTCCTGGCTCTGCTCGGCCAGCCGGCGCACCTCGCCGGCGACGACCGTAAAGCCCCGCCCGGCTTCCCCCGCCCGGACCGCCTCCACCTCCGCGTTGAGCGCCAGAATGTCCGAGCGGGCGGCGATCTCGTCCACCGTGGCGATGATGCGGCCAATCTGGCGGCTGCGGCGGGAGAGGTCGAGGACGTTGGCGGCGATGGAGCGAACGCGCTCCTTGATCTGTTCCATCCCGACAATGACGTCCTGCACTGCCGCCTGTCCCGCTTCAGAGGCCTGGATTGTAAGCTGGGAGACGTTCACGACCTGTTGTGCCTGGCGGGTCGACTGCTCCGAGATTGCCTTGACGTCGAGAACGCTGTGCGAAACCTGGTCGACAATGTCTGCCTGCTCACTTGTATCGACCGCTTGCTGGGTCGTCGCGGCGAGAATCTCGCTGGCCGCGGAGCCGAGGCGGATGGCTGCCTCGCGGACCTGGTCGGCCAACTGCTGCAAACGGGCCCGTTGTTCCTGTTCCAACCGGACGCGGTCCTCGACCTGGCGGTTCACTGCTTCCAGGCGCTGCCGCTGCTCCTGCTCCATCTCTATCCGCTGCTCCAGAATCTCGCGGTAGCGGGTCAATTCGGCGGCCTGCTCGCGGGCGAGAGCCAACGCCTGCTCCAACCCGCCGCTAAAAAGCCGGGCCAGAAAAGCCAGGATGTGCAGCACGCCCCCCATCATCAAGACAGCGTAAACCGCGTCGGCGAAAGATGCTGGCGGCCCCAGCGGCCCAAACTGCTTGAACAAGGCTGCAGCCAGGTAGAGCAGCGTCTCGACGATGGCAAACAGCAGACCCCAGTGGGTTCCAAGCAGAAACGTCGCCCCGACGACGACGAGAACGAACAAGTACCAGGAAGGATCGGTCAACCCGGTCGCCGGATCGAGCAGATTGCCGCCCCAGACGAGCATGCAGCCCCCCCAGAGGAGAACGTGGCTGGCGGCCTCCAGCCGGGCGCGGCGGGCCAGCCAATATATGGCGGCAAACCAGACAAAGGAAGTAAGGAGAACAACCAAGGGGAGCGCCAAACCATATTCCTGCGGGAAAAAGGCCAACAGGGCAATGCTGATGCCGTTCACAATCAAGGAGAGCAAGGTGCCCCCCACGGCAATGGTGTAAATCGCCCTCGCTCGCCGATTCAGGTCCTCGTCGTCAAAGACAGGGACAAACCAGGAACGAATTTTTCCAAAGCGCATAATTGTTTCTCCCTGTGATCAAACGTCAACGCAGTATATTCCAAGTTTTGATTATGCACAAGCAACTGCCGGGCTTGTCCCCCGGCCCCCTTGCTGGTATAATCGCTGCCAATGAGCAAGGCCTATTTTATGAGGCAGCCCCACAGCAGCGCGCCGGACACGCGGCTGACGATCATTCTTGTTCTGTGCCTGCTGGCCCTCGCCGCCTGCAGCACCGCGCCCGCCGGCCCCCTCACCGTGACCCTCGTCGCCGACGGCGAATCCCGCTCCCTCACGACCGAGGTGCAGACCGTGCGCGAGCTGTTGCTCCAGGCCGGCATCACCCTGGACGACGACGACCGCGTCTCGCCGCCGGAGAACGGTTTTCTCCACAATGGGCTGACGGTGCAGGTGATCCGGGTCGAAGTGCAGACCGAGAGCGAGGAACAGGTCATTCCTTACGAGCGGGAAACGGTGCGCGATTTTTCGATCCCGGTAGGAGAGACGCGATTGCTCCAGGCTGGCATCAACGGCATCGAGGAATTTACCTACGCCGTCACCCTCGAAGACGGGGCCCAGGTTGACCGGCGGTTGGTCCAGCGCACCATGCTCCAGGAAGCGCAGACCGAAATCGTGCTCGTCGGCGCGCGGCAGGAACTGACCGCTGCGCCCATTTCAGGCACGATCACCTACGTCTCGAACCAGAACGCCTGGGTGATGCGCGGGACCAGCGGCAATCGCCGCCGGTTGACCGCTACAGGGGACCTGGACGGGAGGGTCTTTGCCCTCTCTTCCGACGGCTCACAGCTTCTCTACAGCAGTCAGTCGTCCACCGAGACGCTGAACGTGTTGTGGATGGTCAACACGGTCGCCGCCGACGCCGAACCGGTCCGACTGCAGGCCGAAAACGTACTGTGGGCTGCCTGGGCACCGGACGGCGAGACCGTTGCCTACTCGACCGGCATCCGCCGCGACGCAGCACCCGGCTGGGAGGCGCTCAACGATCTCTACGTCGGCCGGCCCCGCGCCAGCGACGGCCAAATCGTCGGCCGCCGGCGCATCCTCGACCCCAGCTCGGGCGGCAGCTATGGCTGGTGGGGCACGACCTTTGCCTGGACCCCGGGCGAAGCGGAGGATCGCCTGCCCTATCTCGCCTACGCCCGCGCCGACGAGGTGGGCGTCGTCCAACCCCACGCGGAACAATCCCTCGTCCTGGCCCGCTTCCCACCCTACCGCACCTACGGCGCCTGGGCCTGGACCCCATCCATCTCCTGGGCGCCTGCGGGCGACTTTATCGCCACCGTGATCCACGCCCCTTCCTCCACCGGCGAGATGCCCGAGGACAGCCCCGTCTTTGATCTCTACGCCCTCGATGTCCAAGTCGAGGAGAACGGGACGATTACCACGACGCTGACAGCCAAGCTTGCCGCCGAGGTCGGCATGTGGTCCAACCCCTCCTTTTCCCCCTCTGGCGACCTGATCCTCTTTGGCCAGGCGCGCGCCCCCTACACGTCCCAGACCAGTGCCTACGAACTTTGGCGGATGGACCGGGACGGATCAGACCGGCGGCTGCTGTTTCCCAGCAATGCGGATGAACCCGGCCTGGAATACCCGGTAGTGGCGTGGGACCCGCAGGGCGGGCGCGTGGCTGTCGTCTACCAGGGCGACATCTATCTCGTCACCCTCAGCGGCGAGAGCCGCCGCGTCACCGACGACGGATCGATCAGCACCGTCCGCTGGGCCGGAGTGGTGGCACCAATCCCTGAGAATCGATAATCGAGAAACACGGGGACAAGGGGACAGATTATGCAGCGCAAGACGTTTGTTCTCATTGCATCATCATTGCTGTTCCTCTTGAGCCTGCTGGCGGTCGTCGCCCTGATCGCCCACCAGCGCGCCCGCACGCGGGGTATTCCTGCCGGCCTGCCGGAGCAAGTTGCAGACAGCGGTGTTTCCCCCTTTTGTATCAACGCCCCGCTCGCCCAGTACGAAGGGGACGAGCTGGAATGGGCGCTCGACCTCATCGCCGCAGGAGGCTTCCGCTGGGTTCGCTTGACCGCCTCCTGGGCCGAAATCGAGGCCGTGCCGGGAACGTACGATTGGGAAAGATGGGACCGCATTGTCGCCGCTGCCAGCCGCCGCAGGCTGGGCATCATCGCCGTGCTCGACCGGGCACCGGCGTGGGCTGGCGCCCCCCCACCGACGGAGCCGTTTGCCCGTTTTGCCGCCGCCTTTGTCGCCCGCTACGGTGACCGGATCGACCACTACCAGGTCTGGCACAATCCCAACCTGGGCGACGGATGGGGCGCCGCACCTGACCCGGCCGCCTACGCCGAACTGTTGCGCGCAGCCGCCGCGGCAATCCGCGCCGGCGACCCGGAGGCCCGCATCTTGCTGGGCAGCCTCGCCCCCACCAGCGAGGCCGGGCCGCAGAATCTCTCCGAAGACCGTTTCCTCGCCGCCCTATATGCCGCCGGTGCAGCCCCCGACTTTGACATCCTCGCCATTCAGCCGTACGGTTTCGACAGCGGCCCGGACGACCGACGGGTCGACGCCGGCGTGCTAAACTTTTCCCGCGCTATTTTAATACGCGAAGCAATGGTCGGGCAGGGAGATGCAGGGAAGGCGGTCTGGGCCTCCCACCTGGGCTGGAACAGCCTGCCCGCCGGCGTGGACGAGGCCGCGTCGATCTGGGGCCAGGTCGACCCGGACACCCAGGCCCGCTACACCCGCGACGCCATCGCCCGCACACGGCAGGAATGGCCCTGGATGGGCGTCCTTTGCCTGGCCCACTTTCAGCCCGATGCGGCGGCCCGCATGCACCCCTCCAGCACACCCAACGCCGAAGGGCACTGGGGCTTTGCCTTCGTGGGACCCGATGGCGCCCCTCGCCCGGTCTATGATGCCGTATCCGACCTGGCCCAGTCCACCGCGGGGCACAATTTCCCCGGCGCCTACTCCCCCCTCTCCGGTATCGCCGGCTGGGAGGGCGATTGGGAGTTCTCCGCGCTCGGGGCGGACGCCAGCGAAGCGGGCGACGAGCAGGTGACGATCCCCTTTTGGGGCACCGACCTGGGCCTGCGCGTGCGGCGGGGCGACTATAGGGGACACCTTTACGTCACAGTAGACGGGCAGCCAGCTAACGCCCTGCCCCAAGACCCAGACGACGAGGAACACCGCTCCTACCTGGTGCTGACCTCTCCCGACCGCCAGCCGCAGGTGGTCACCATCCCCGTCGCCGAGGGGCTGTCTCCCGGCGCCCACGTCGCCGAGATCGGCGTCGAACGGGGCTGGGACCAGTGGGCGCTGGCTGGTTGGAGCGTCGCCTACCACCCCGAAAGCACGGCCTACCGCTGGGGAGTGGTCGGGCTCCTGGTGCTGGGAACAGCCGCCCTGGCCGTGCTCGTCTTCACAGCCCGCCGGATCGAATGGCGTGCTGCTCCCGCTGCCTGGGCGCGCCTCTCCGAAGGCAGCCAGCTGCTGATCACCGCCGCCACCACCGCGCTGCTGTGGGCCGCTGCCTGGATGACCTGGGCCACAGAAAACGGCAACGCCTTTCGCCGCCTGGGCGATGGGGTTGGAATCACCGCCGCCCTCGCCGCCGCCGGACTCTTTTACTACTCCCCCTGGTTCCTGTTGGCCGTGCTGGCGGGAATCGCGCTCTTTGTCCTGCTCGTGCTGCGCCCGGACCTGGCCGTCGCCCTCATCGCCGCGCTGGCCCCTTTCTACACTTTTCCCCGCCCGCTGCTGGACAAGGCGTTCTCGATGGCGGAAATCGTGACGCTGATGGCCGTTGCGTCCTGGGGCATCCATGCCCTCGCCAACCTGCGCAGGCGACTCAGAAACGGCGCGCCAGAGAGCGAAAAGCGGGCTAGCTTTTCCAGCGCCATCCTGGCCACCCTGCACCCCGTCGACCAGGCGGTCCTCTTTCTCGTCACCGCCGCCTGTCTCTCCTGCTTTTTCGCCCAATTTCAGCGGGTCGCGTGGCGAGAACTACGCCTGGTGATCTTGGAACCGGCCCTCTTTTACCTGCTGCTGCGCACCAGCCATCTGGACCGCAAATCGACGTGGCGCGTGGTCGACTTTTTCGTACTGGGTGGAGTCGCCGTCGCCCTCATCGGCCTGGTCCAGTATGGGCTGGGGTTCAACGTCATCACTGCCGAGAGCGGGCTGCCCCGCCTGCGCTCGATCTATGGCTCGCCGAACAACGCCGGCCTATACCTGGGCCGGGTGCTGCCGCTCCTGGCGGCGATTCCTCTCCTCGCCCGGCACCGCCGCCGCCGGATGCTCTACGGGCTGGCCGCGCTGCCCGTCGGCGCGGCACTCCTGCTCACTTTTTCCAAGGGCGCGCTGCTGCTGGGCGTCCCCGCCGCGTTGCTGACAATGGGATTCCTGGCCGGGGGGCGCTGGATATGGGTCACGCTGGGGGCAATCGTCACCGCCGCGCTGGCAGCAATCCCCCTCCTGCGCCACCCCCGCTTCGCTTCCCTCCTCGACACGCGGAGTGGAACGACCTTTTTCCGTCTCAAACTCTGGCAGGCTACCCTGGCCATGATCCGCGATCATCCCTGGCTGGGCGTGGGGCTGGACAACTTTCTCTACCAATATCGCGGTCGCTACATCCTCCCCGCCGCCTGGGAGGAACCGGACCTCTCCCATCCGCACAACATCCTCCTCGACCACTGGGCCCGGATGGGCATCCCCGGCGTGGTCGCCGGCGCGTGGCTGCAAATCGCCTTCTGGCGCATCGCCCTGCCGCTGCGGCGGCTGCAGGATGTGGACCGGCGTGCCCTGGCGATCGGCCTGATGGGTTCGATGGTCGACCTGTTGGCCCACGGAATCGTCGACCACTCTTTCTTCCTGATCGACCTGGCATTTGCCTTTTTCCTGATCGTCGGGATCACGATGACTCTCGCCGCGCCACCGCCCCCGGGCCAGGAGGGGAACGAGGGCCTGACCGGACCACCTCGCAGCAACAGCTAGTACACGCAGGCGAAAATACCCCGCCGGTTCCATGCCTGCCCTGGATTCCCGCGCCTGTCCCCGCAGGGATTTGCGGGAATCCGGGCCCCAGGCCTCGGTAAGCGGCCAGGTCGGCGTTTCCGACGGGGATCTGACGATCCCCTCCGAGCAAAAACTGGCTGTTCATTTCGGCCGCGATGCACTAGGGAATTGCCCCGATTCCTCGGAGACAGACTTTGGGCGCAGAGTCTATCTGTTTCTGTTTGCCTCCCGCCACTAGAATGGTATAATGGTCGTAACTGCCCAGGCCGCCTGTCCGATGCTCTCCCGCGCTGGAGAAGGGGGAAAACGCGGGCGTTGCGGGCGGCTTTGCCAATACCGCCAACAACAAATGTGCTGGAATTGTCCGGTATTTCGGGAAAAGTAAAGTCCAGAAAAACGGGTGAACTGTGGGCGCAATCGAATCTCTCTTAAACTTGTTCAGCGGAGGTGGCGCCCTCGTCTACCACCTCTTGATCCTGCTGGCATTGGAGGCAGCGGCGGGGATATCCGTCGTCGAGTACCGCCACACCAAGAACCCCGACCAGCGGCGGCTCCTCCACGTCTTTTTCGCCCTCATCGTGCTGCGGATCCCCCTGCTGCTGGGCGACTCACTACAGGGCATTCTCCTCCTCCCGCCTTTTCTCTTTGTGCTGCTCGCACTCTTCGAGTACGCGCTGGAGGTCATCAGCCTGACCCTGTTGTGGTGGGCCTTTCTCGCTCCGTTGATCAACCGCCGCTGGGGCCGGACGCTCGTCATCGGCAACCTGGTGCTGGCCGGCCTGGCCGCCCTGGCCTTTTTCCCCAACTGGTTCCAGGCGGTACTCCAACTGCCGCCGCTCATCTACCAGGAAGTGGACCTTTCCCTTTACGCCTTCTCGCTCCAGGTTGTGTGGGACGTGTGGGCAACCTTGATCCCCCTCTCGGCGCTCGTCCTCCTCCTGCTGCACCGCAAGCGATTGGGCTACGATCTGCCCGCCGTTTCCTTCGCCTTGATCGCGCTGGGAAACGGCCTGATCGCCTTCAATCAAATCGGCCTGGGCCGGCTGGTGAACTTGATGGGCTATCCACTGTTGGCCGTCACAGTCTATCGGATCGCCCTGCAGGATATGTGGGCCTACCGGCGGGAACTGGAAACGCTGAGCGAAGAGTCACTGCGCCAAACGCGAGAGCTGCTATTTCTGGTGGAAATCAGCCGCGCAATCGGCGAGTCGCTGGACCTGGATACGGTGCTGCAACGGGTGGTGGAAGGGGTCGCCCACGCCGTCAACACCGACCAGGCCGCCATCTTGCTCGTCCAGGAGGGCGCCGAGAACCATGTGCGCATGGCGGCCCAGTACAACCCGCTCTCTTTCTCCCGCCGCCGCCTGGCGGCGTCGATCCTGGCCGAGCAGCTGCCCAACCTCACCCAGGCCCTGCAGGAAAGACAGCAGTTTGTCTTTAACACGCCGGAAAACTATGGGCCGCTGCTTCCCATCTACAACCTGCTCGACAGCGCCGAGGCCGGGCCGACGATCATCCAGCCGCTGACCCGCCAGGAGCGGGCGCTCGGCGCCCTGATCGTCGGCAACGACCACAGCAAGCGTCCCTTTGGCAGCAACGAGGCCCGCCTGTGCAGCTCGATTGCCGCGCAGGTGAGCGCCGCCATCGACAACGCCCGCCTGCACCGCCATCTATCCCGCAGCCTCAAAATCCAGGAAGAAGAAGTGGGACGGCGCGAGGCGATCCTGGAAAGTATCGCCGAAGGGGTCATTGTCACCAACGTGGAAGGGCGCGCTGTGCTGATGAACGTCACGGCAGAAAAACTGCTCGGCGCCAGTCGCGACCGCATCCTCGGCCGGCCGCTGCAGCAATTTCTCGAACCGGCGGTGAGGGATCAAAGCGTGGACCTGTCCGAGTTGGCCCGGTCATCGACCCCGCTGCAGATTCTATTTGAACTCGAAGGACGCCAGATTCACATCAACGCCGCTCCCGTACACACCCACTCCGGCGAGCAGTTGGGCATGGTCGCGGTGATGCGCGACGTCACCCTTGAGGTGCAGTCAGAACGGGCCAAACGAGAGTTCATCGCCACCATCTCCCACGAACTCCGCACCCCCCTGACTGCAATCCTGGGCTACACCGAAGCCCTGTCCAGCGGCATGGCCGGCAGCCTGGACGACATGCAAAAGCGTTTTATCGCCATCATCCACGACAACTCCCAAAACATGATCTCCATGGCCAACAATCTGATCGCCCTTTCTGCAGCAGAGCGGGGCCGGCTCGAGCTCGAATATGCCCAGGTCGATCTCGCTCAACTCATCCCTCAAGTCATGCGCCCGTTTCTCTCCGAGATGGAATCCCAACAGCTGGAATTCCACCTCGCCGTGGAACCAAACGTCCCCCCGATCGAGGCCGACCCGGCCTTTGTCGAGCAGATCATTGCCAACCTGGTGAGCAACGCCATTCGTTTCACATTCCCCGGCGGCAGCATCACCGTTGGAGCGTCGGCCGAGCCAGACCCGGGAGAAGAGGCGCCCACTTTTTGCAAAATCTGGGTCCAGGACACCGGGGTGGGAATTGCCCCTGAAGCACAACCCCTGATCTGGGAGCGATTCTACCGCGCCGACAACCCGCTCAAGATCGAGGCCGGCGGGCTTGGCGTTGGCTTGTTCATCGTCAAGGCGCTGGTAAAAGCTCACGGCGGCATTGCCTGGGTCGAATCAGGGCCAGGAGAAGGCGCCAAGTTTACTGTCCGGCTGCCCATCCAACGTCCATCTTCCTTCCCACAACCCCCATCCCCGTCGCCGGCAGAGATCGCGCGAGGAACGGCAGAGTAATGCTCCCACCAGGTCGCCGCCGCGAAAAGGCTGGAGAATGTCAATTCTACAAGAGATGCTAAACCTGGTGCTGGCCCCACCCGGGGATCTGTATTATCACCTGGCCATTCTATTCACCCTGCAAATCCTGCTGGCACTGGCCTGGGGGGACTGGCGACGGAGGCGCGGCACAGCAGACATTGTGGCCAGGCGCACGTTGTGGATGGCGTGGGGAATGCTGCTGACGCGGGTCATCCTTGTCGCAGCCAGCGCGATTTCCGGCAGCGGGGCGGTCCCCTCCGCCGCGCTGATCCCCCCCCTGGAGCGCTTTCTCGACTTTTGCCTGATCCCACTTGCAATGTGGGGTTTTTTACCCCTCCTGCACAAGTACCGTCGCGCCGGCAGCGGGATCACCGCTGGCATCCTGCTCGTCGCCAGCCTGGCGTATGCCATCTTTGCCGCAACCTGGCCCTCCTTCGAGGCCGCCGGCTATTACTATAACCACTCGATGCAGCCCGTTGCCTGGCAAACCAGCGCCGTCGTGCTGGCCGCGCTGGGGCTGCTGGCACTGCTCCTCTGGCCTCGTCCCAGGCTGGAGCTGGCGGCAGCGGCCTTATTGGCTTGGTTGGGCGGACACCTCGCCGAACTGCTGATCCAGATCATGGGCCTTTCCCCGGCCCCCCACCTGGCCGCTGCTGTCCGGCTGTCGAACCTGGTCGCCATTCCCCTGCTGACCGGCGCCGCTTTTCACAGCGCACTCCAGCGAGATCCAGCGCCGCTCCAGCCGCCCCACGCGGCAAACATCTCGGGCTTGCTGTCCTTTGTCCATCAGCTGGAACAGGGGACAATGCAGGGATTTACCGGCCTGCTCCCCCACGCAGCCCAGCAGCTAGAGGCCGACGCCCTCGTCGTGGGGTTGCTGGACCGCGAGAGCAAGGACAACCTGCGCATCGCCGCCACCTATCCCCCCATCGAGCCTCCCCTGCCCGCTCTCCCCCTACAAAGCCAGACTATCCTCGCCGACGCCGCCCGCAGCCAGGAGATACAACAAGCAGCCGCCCCGCTCCCCCATCGCGAGACCAACGCGCTGCTCAGGCGGCTGGGCATAACCAGGCCGGGACCGACACTGGCCATCCCCCTGATCGACCGCGAGCAAGTCGTCGGCCTGCTGCTCCCCCTCCGCAGCCGGGACAAGGCGCCGTTCTCGCCCGCGGCGAGAGCGGACGCCAGCCTCATCGCCGACGTCATAGCCCTCGCCCTGGCCCTCGAACAATACCGCGCCCAGGTCGAACAAAGCGCCGAGGCGCTCGGAGCGACGATTCGCGAACACGAGGCGGAGCTGAAACAAAAGGCAAGCGAGCTGGAAAAGGACCTGAAACAGGCGCGCCAGGAATCCCAGCTGTTTGCCCGCCAGGCCACCGAGGCCGAAAGACAAAAAAACCAGCAGCAGAAACGGGCCGACGAATTGGCCGAACTCGTCCGCATCCGCGAAGAGCAAATCCGCGAAGCCTCGAGCGGCGCCGCCCAGATGCTCGTCTATGAAAAAGAACTGCACAACATGGCCCAAGTCCAGGCGGCGCTGCAGGCACAAGTAGAACAGTGGCGGGAGCGCGCCGGGGCGTTGGAACGCGAAAAGGACCTCCTGGCCCAAAACCTGCCGGCCGACGTCAGCCCCCAAGAGCAAGGCGGCGACATTGTCGAGGCCGTTACTGCCCTAGCGCGCAAACTGCACCCGCCAATCGACTCGATTGCGGCAGATGTCGACCGGCTCCTGGACGAATCGTCCGAGCTGCCGGGTGAACAACAGCGCCGCTCCTTGCAGCGCGCACGGCTGAACATCGAGCGGCTGCGCGGCACGCTCGACGACATGGTCGAATCCGCCCGCGTCGGCAGCCAGCAAACATCCCTGGTGCTGGATTCCGTCGCCATCCCAGACGTCGTCAAGACGGCGACGAATCAACTTGCCTCCGAACTGGAGGCACGGAACCTTGCCGTGCGCACAGAAATATCGCCCACGCTGCCTGCCGTCAAGGCGGATCGGACCAAGCTCTACCAAATCGTCTACCAGCTCCTCGCCAATGCATGCCGCTCTTCCCGCCCCGGAAGCGAAATTACCGTCAGCGCCCAGCCGCACGAGGTGGAGGAGCAGGACCTTCCCCCTCAGGTGGTTATTGCCGTCGCCTATGCCGGAGAAGGCGCTGCCGCCGAGGACTTGGCCCACGTCTTTGAGCCATTACCGCCAGAGGATGCCGCCTCGCCCCCTGAAGCGATCGAGGCCCGGGCCAGGATGGCGCAGGTAAAAACACTGGTCGAGGCGCACGGTGGATGGATATGGGTGGAGAGCGAACCGGGCAAAGGCAGCACCCTTCGGCTGACCCTGCCCGCCTCTAGCACGGCCGGGGAAGAGCCGTGATGGACGACGTCAGGCTGGGCCTGAAACAAATTGCCGCCGGCACAATTATCGCCTTGCTCACGGGCACGTTGGTATTGGGCGCCCTCTCTTTGCCCGCTGCTGACCGGGCCGCTGGCCCCAGGCCCGCCACTCCCATCGCCGAAGCGACTCCCATCCCCACCCTCCCTTTTCCGACCGCATTCCCCCCGCCCTCGCCCTCGCCCTCGCCCCCATTCACTCCAAGCCCGTCCCCCACCCCGGTCGCCACGCCGATCCTCTACCCCACCTGCCCCTACCCCGCCAGCTGGCTACCTTACTATGTCCAATTAGGCGACACGCTCTATTCGCTGGCGCTGCGCGCCGGCACGAGCCGGTTCTCGCTGCAGGATGGCAACTGTCTCGAGGGCGAAACGCTGCAGCCCGGCCAGTTGATCTATCTCCCGCCGACCTTTTTTGTCACCCCGACCCCCGCCCCCCGCTGCGGCCCTCCCCCGGGCTGGATCGTCTACATCGTCCAAAGAGGAGACACCTTGTGGAACCTCTCCTACCGGCTGGGAATCTCGATCGAGGCGATCCGCCACGCCAACTGCATGCACGACTATATCGTGCGTCTGGACCAGCCGCTCTACCTGCCGGCCTACCCGCCCCCGCTGACGCCGACGTCGACCCCGCCCCCCACCCGCACCCCAACAGCGACCGCAACCGCAACAGCGACCCCGTCGTCCACCCCCACAACGCCGCCGACGGCCAGCCCGACCGTCTCTCCAACGCCGACCCCCACAGCAACGTGGACGCCGACGCCGACGCCGACCGCTACCGTGACCCTGACCCCGACAGCTACGCCCACCCCCTCGCCATCGCCCAGCCCATCCCCTTCCATCACGCCAACTCCCACGACGACGCTCAGCCCCACACCGACCTCGTCGCCCACGCCCACCTTCACCCCAACCCCAACACCAACCCCCAGCCCCTACGCAGGTCGAAAACACTGGCTCCCACTCCCTCTCCCGGCGGTCAAGCACGGCCCTGCTGTATGACCATGGAACGATTCGACCATGTATTATTACGACATACAGGACATGCTGGATAACGGCTACACGCTGCGCATCTCTTTCCACGCCCTGCTCGAGGCATACAAAGAAGGGCTGCGGGGCAAGGACATCCTCCACGCGCTCTTTCACGGCGAGATCATCGAGCGCTATCCCAACCGGGCCCGCATCCTTGTCCTGGGGCCAACCATCCGCGCAGGCATTCCCATCCACGTCGTCTGTGATTACGAGAATCAGGACGAGATCGTCGCCGTGACCGCCTACATTCCCAACCGCCCTCAGTGGACCACGGACGTAGTTAGAGGATCATTGCGCCGCCCGGCCAACATCCCGCCCGCTTTTGGAGATTGGGAGGGTATCGAGGGGGACTGACAGCCCAGCCCTCCGGAAAGGAACCGTCAATGTTTCGATCACTATGGCAAACCGCAGCAGAACGAGTGTCGGGAATGGCAGCCGCAGAAGCGGTGGCCCACGTCGCCCGCTTTCACCGCATCCAGGGCAGCCCCGGCTTTCGACAGGCGGCGGAGTGGCTGCACGGCCAGCTGGCCGCTGCCGGCCTGAAAACGCGGATACTGACCTACCCGGCAAACCAAACGGCCTCCTTCTGGGGAGCGGACAGCTTTCAGGAGTGGGCGGCAAACACGGCAACCCTCCACCTGGTCGAGCCGGCGGAAAAGGCACGCAAGCTGAGCGATTATCGGGCCATGCCCCTCTCACTGGTCGCGCGCAGCCGCTCCTTCGACGGCGAGGCGGAAGTGGTGGTGCTCCAAAAAGGCGACGATCCGGCAGAGTACGCGGGAATCGACGTGCGCGGCAAGGTCGTCCTGGCGCGGGGCAACACGCAGCGGGTCAACGACCTGGCCGTTGCCCGCTACGGCGCCGTGGGGCTGCTCTACGACGGGATGATGGAAGTCGAGCCGGTTCGTCCCCCCTGGGCGCTGCCCGACACGGTCCAGTACACCTCCTTCTGGTGGCAGGGGCGGGAACCGCAGGGTTTTGGCTTTGCCCTGACGCCGCGGGAGGGAGAACGGCTGCGCCGGCTGGCCCAGGAGCAAACGCTGCGAATCCGGGCCCACGTCGACGCCCGCCTCTACGACGGGAGCTTGGAGAACGTCGAGGCCGTGATCCCCGGCCAAACGGAGCAAGAGATCGTGCTGGTGGCCCACCTCTGCCACCCCCAGCCCTCGGCCAACGACAACGGGTCGGGCGTCGCCGCCCTCCTGGAAGTCGCCCGCGCCCTGGCTGCCCTGCTCGAGCGCGGCGACCTGGCCCCGCCCCGGCGCACCATCCGCTTCCTCTGGGTGCCCGAGATGACGGGGTCCTTTGCCTACCTGGCCGAAAACGAGGCACACATCCCACGCATGGTCGCCGGGCTGAACCTGGACATGGTCGGACAGGATCAAGAGCAGTGCGGCAGCTCACTGCTCTTTGAGCACCCGCCGGGCGCTTTCCCCAACTTTACCACCACCCTCCTGGGGCGGCTGCGGGAGAACTGGATCGACGAGGCCAAGGGACTCGGCGGCACGGCGAGCTATCCCCTCTTCCGCTATGCCGACGTTCCCTTCGGCGGCGGCTCCGATCACTATATCTTTGCCGATCCTTCGGTCGGCGTGCCGATGCCGATGGTGATCCAGTGGCCCGACCGCTACTACCACACCAGCGACGACACACCCGACCGGGTCGATCCGCGGATGTTGGAACGGGTCGGGACCCTGGCGGCGGTCTATGCCTACTGGCTCGCCCAGGCCGGGGAAAGCGAGGCGCGCTGGCTAACCCGCGAGCTATCCGCCCGTTTCCGCCAGGAAACCATCGCCGAAATCCAGGACGCCATCACCCACGCCGACGAGGAGGACGGGATGGGGCGGGAATCGCTGCAGCAACGCCTGACCTACCAGGTCGACCGCCACCGGGTCGCATTGGAATCGGTGCGCCGCCTGGCAAGCGTCGACGTGGGCGCGTGGCAAAAGCACGACGCCGAGTTCGCCGCGGCCGAGGGCAGGCAGGCCGCCGACCTGCTGCCCAACCGCGCCGCTCTCGTGCCGCCAGAGGTCGCGGGTGCAGACATGGTTCCCCGACGCCGTTTCCGCGGGCCGATCCAGCCCGGACCCGCCATTGCCCGCCTCGACACGGCTGGCCAGGACCGTTGGGCAGACTGGCAGAAACGGATAAGTAAACTGTCGCGCACCGCGCCGGTGCTGGCCGAATACTGGGCCGACGGACAACGCAGCATCACCGACATCGCCGCCCTCGTCCAGCAAGAGATGGGAATCGAGACGACGGGACTGCTGGTCGAATATTTCAGCATGCTGGCACAATTGGACCTGGTGGACCTCGGCTAAAGGAGAGACTATGGAGCAGCGAACGTATCGCGGAAACATCGACTCGCAAGAGCTGGCAGACGCCCTCGTCACCCAGTTCAACGGCGGCGACCTCAAGGCCCAACGCGTCGGGCAAAAGGATCACGTCCTGGTACAGATCGCTTCCCGCGACTGGGCCTTGGGCGGGCCGCAGACCGCCCTCACGGTGGGTATTGCGCGGGTCGAGGGCGGGGTCGACGTGTCGCTCGGGCAAGAGCGGTGGCTGGGAGCCGTGGCGGACCTGGCCCAGACAGGGTTGATGGCCCTGGTCAACCCCATCTCGCTCATCGGGCGCATCGACGACATCGCCCGCAGCATTTCCGGACTGACCCTGCCGCAAAAGGTGTGGGAGGCAGTCGAGCACTATTGCAACAGCGTCGGCGCCAGCCTGGGGTTGGCGACGGAGCAGACCATGGTCACCTGCCCCTACTGCGGGGTCGCCAACCCCATCGGCGCACCCAAGTGCTCGGCCTGTGGCGCTCCCCTGGGCGACGCGCAGCCGGTCAGCTGCCCCCGCTGCGGGCTGTTGGTCAGCCGCGACGCGAGCTACTGCGGCCGCTGCGGCGCGTCGCTGGGGCCAGGTGGAGAAGCACCCCGCCCGGCCGGCAAGGGGTTTGCAAGGAGAAACCGGGGCGAATAAACCGTCAGCCTTGGCGGCGGTACAACGCCGCCGCGCGTTGCTCCACCTCGTTCAGCCGCTCGCGGACGATTTCCTGCGCCCGCCCGGTTTCTACGTCGGGCGGGATGCCAAACGGTTCGCCAAACACGACGGCAATGCGGCTGAAGGGGAAAGGAACGACGTATTGATCCCAGCGGCGGCGGCGGTAACCCGTCGCGGTGTACGTCCCCATCGGCACGATCAGCGCCCCCGCCTTGCGGGCGACAAAGACAATGCCCGCCTTTGGCTCGTGCGACGGCCCGTCGGGGCCGTCGGGCGCGATGAGCAACCGCCGTCCCTGGCGTTTCAACAGGTTGATCAATGCCAGGAGCCGGCGGGCCGCAACCATCGACTCTTCTCCCATCGAAATGAAAAAGGGCAAAGCACCCATCTTTTTCGCCCAGACATCCAGGGTGACACCCCGCGGTTCGTCCGGCACGATCAGTACGTAGCGGCCCGGGTCCTGGTAAGTGACAAAATAGCCGGCAAACAGCATCTGCATCCCGTGCCAGGCGGCAATGATCAGCGGGCGCCCACAATCCGCCAGGTGCTGTTCCCCTTCGATCCGATATCGAGCGGTACGCCTGACCAGCTCGCCATAACTGGCAAGGCCCCATCCCTGAAACCGCAGCCAGGGCGTGCTGTGCCGGAGCGCCGGGTCCAGCGCAGTTGTCTCTTTATCCGACATGATACAACTCCTCTGCAGCTTGTTCCACTTTGTTGAGCCGTCTCCGAAGCAGGTCGCAAGCCTGGCCCAATTCATCCTGGCGCCCAATTTCCCACGGCTCCCCGATGTAGAGAGCGATGCGGCTAAACGGCAAGGGGATCATGTAGCGATCCCAACGGGGAACGCGATAGGCCGTGGCGGTAAACAGCCCCATCGGGACGATCAATCCGCGCGATTTCTGGGCGATGAACACCGCCCCCGTCTTGGGCACCCCGGCGGGGCCGTCGGGACCATCGGGAAACAACAAGAGGCTCTTGCCCTCTTTCATCTGGCGGATCATTTCGATCAGGCGGCGCGCGGCAGTCATCGATTCGTCCTCCATCGAGATGGCAAAAGGAACCACGCCGACATCGCGCACCATTGCCTCCAACATCGCCGTCCGGGGATCATCCGTGATCACCACCAGGTATTGTTCGATAATCTTTTCCTCCCGCCGGATAAAGTAACCAGGAAGGGGGAGCGTCATTCCGTGCCAGGCCGTGACGATCAGCGGTCTTCCAGTGGCGCGCGCCCGGTCAAAGTGCTCCTGCCCCTGCACCGTGTAACGGGCGGTACGCCAGACGATCTGGGCATACCAAAACAACACCCGGCCCTGCCAGGCAAACGTCTTCACGACCGCGTCCTGGCCGGGATCGATTGATAAGCAGCCCGCGCCAGGCCAAACAGGATGTAGAACGCCACCAACCCAAGGATCACCAGCGGCGGGGATAGCAAAATTGACAATATCGCGACGACGCTCAGCACAGTCAGGCACGTTCGCCGCCACTGCAGAATGGCTGCGATGGATGGGAAGCGAATCCGGCTGCACATCAACAGCGCGAGTGCGATCATCAGGAGGGGATATACGACAGCGGGCAGTAAAAGGTCGTCGTTCGTATAGTTTGCCAAGACGGCAAAGACGACCACCGCCCCAGAAGTGGAAATCGTCAGCCCCAAGCTGTCCCGAAACGAATCCTTGGGCGGCAAAAGATTAAACCGCGCCAGCCGAAAGACGCCCGCAACCAGGTAAAGAACGCAGGTCGCCCAGGACAGCACGGCGTTGAATCCCACATAGTGCAGGTACTGGTAGGTCAACACGCCGGGAGCGACGCCAAAAGTCACCGCGTCGACCAGCGAATCGAGCTGGAGGCCAAAAGCGCTGGTCACTCCCAGCCGGCGCGCCACCTCGCCGTCGAGAGTGTCCAAGATGTTGCCGGCCAAGATCAGCAGTCCGGCAAAGACAAACGCTTCACGGATAGCCAGGATAATGGCGGAAAAAGAAGAAACCAGGCTGAGAAAAGTGAGCAGGCTGGGCAAAGTTTTCTTCAAGTAGTTTGTTTTTCCCATCGCGCAATCACCGTTGTTCCTGCCAAGACGTGCTCCCCAACTTGGACTGCCGGCTCCGCTGTAGGGGGCAGATAAATGTCGACCCGCGAGCCAAACTTGATCACTCCCAAGCGCTGGCCCTGGCGCAACTGCTCCCCTGTCTTGACCCAGCAGACGATGCGGCGCGCGAGGGCGCCCGAGATCTGCTTGACCAGGATTGGACCGTGGGAAGTTGCAAGGCCGATAAAGTTGTGCTCGTTGACCTCGGATGCCTCCGGCCGATAGGCCCGGACAAACCGGCCGGGGACGTGTTCCACCAGCACCACTTTGCCCTCGCTGGGGGCGCGGTTGACGTGAACGTCGAAAATCGACATAAAGATGCCAATCTTGAGTGTCTCTCCTTCGATGAGCCGCGGCGCTGGCCCGCGTTCAACCTCCATCACCGTCCCGTCGGCCGGAGAGAGAAATACGTCCTCCCCTTCCCCCGCCGGCCGGCGCTGCGGGTTGCGGAAAAAGTAGAGCAGCAGGCCGAACACGGGCAGGAGCAACAAGGCGGGGAGAATCGTGTAAAAACGGGGCCGGATGATCGAAGCCACCCAAAACGCGACCAAGGGCAGGCCAATGATCGCCAGTTCTTTGCCGGCCCCCCTGGCAAGAGGAAAGTCGTATCGTGGTCTTTGCATAAGTAGATTATACCTGAACCCCCCGTGCGGAGCAAGTGAACCGCAAAGAGGGGGCGCTTGCGTGCCCCGCAGATTTCTATTATACTGCCCACCGTGCCAGCGACGCACATGAGGAGAAAGTCGATGCAAAAGTACACGCTTCCCGTGCTTTTTGTACTGTTGTTGACCCTGAGCGCCAGCGGATGCGGAGCACCCTCGACCGCTGCGCCGACAGCGATCCCCCCCACAGAACGACCGACAGAGCCCCCCACCCCCGCGCCCCCCCTCACCGCGACGCCAGAACCGCCGCCCGGCAACCCGGTGCGCGCCATCGACCAGATGACAATGGTCGCCGTAGCAGGCGGGACCTTTGCCATGGGCAGCGAGAGCAGCGCCCCCGGCGCCCAGGGGAACGAGTTCCCCCAACATCTGGTTACCGTGGACAGCTTTTGGATCGACCAGACCGAGGTCAGCAACAGCCAATTCGCGGCCTTTCTGAACGAAATGGGCAACCAGAGCGAGGGCGGCACGGACTGGCTCGACCTGGATGAAGTGAACAACCGCATCGTGCTGAGCGAGGAGGGAACGTTCCAGCCGCAAAGCGGGTACGAGGAGCATCCCGTCGTCGCCGTCTCCTGGTACGGCGCGGCGGCCTACTGCGCCTGGGCCGGCGCACGCTTGCCCACAGAGGCGGAGTGGGAATACGCCGCCCGCGGCCCCGAGAGCCAGTTCTATCCGTGGGGCAACGAGTTCGAGGGAACGCGGCTCAATTACTGCGATGTCAACTGCAGCGAGGGCTGGGCCGACCCGGCGGCCGACGATGGCTACGCCGGGACCGCCCCGGTCGGCGGCTACCCGGAAGGAGCAAGCTGGTGCGGCGCCCTCGACCTGGCGGGGAACGTGTGGGAGTGGACAGCGGATTGGTACGGCGATTACAGCCCCGACGAGCAAACAAACCCCACCGGCCCCCCGGACGGGCAGACCAAGGTCGTCCGCGGCGGCTCGTGGGATTTTGGGGTTGATAACGCCCGCGGGGCCGCCCGGGCCGCTGCCCGGCCCCGCTCCTCGGCCGCCAACACCGGTTTTCGCTGCGCCACGTCCACCGCCCCGTGAAGCATGGCAGAAACGACGATCCTGGCACGCCAAGAGACAGAGCAGGGAGAAGTGGTGCTGCGCCGGCGCGAGAGCGGCAACGATCTGCCCATTTACGAGATCATCTTTGATGGCGTCTTTCTGATGGCCAGCACCAATGCCCACTCCGCCCGCCAACTGGCCGTACTGGGATTGGCCCCCCTCGCCGGGCGGCAGGAACTGCGCGTCCTCGTAGGCGGATTGGGGATCGGATATACCCTCCAGGCCGCCCTGGAACACCCCCATGTCGCACAGGCCGACGTGGTGGAAGTACAGCCCCTGATCGTCGAATGGGCCCACGCCTATTTCGGCCCGCTGAACGGCGAGGCGCTGGCGGACCCTCGCACGACGGCCATCGTCGACGACCTGGCCCACTTTCTCGAAACGACGCCGGGACCCTACGACGCGATCCTCCTCGACGTGGACAATGGCCCCACCTGGCTGGTGCTGGAGGAAAACGCCGCCGTCTACCAACGGCCGGCGCTGCTGCGCATGCAGTCGCTGCTCACCCCCGGCGGCGTGCTGGCGGTCTGGGCCGCGGATCAGGCCCCGGATTTTCTCACTACGCTGGAGAACGTGTTCGCCTGGGCAGACGAGGCCGTCGTGATGGAAAATGTCGAAGGGAGGGAGACGGACTATTACATTTATCGCGCTGGGAAACACGACTTGGAAACAAAGGGACGAGGGAAAAAAGAGAAAGGAGATTAGAATGAGAGAACAAATCAAAGCCGCTCTTCGCGCCAGCAAGGCGGACTATACCGAAATCCGCCTCGAACAGCGGGAAAGCACCCGGATCGTCTTTCGGGGGAACAACCTGGAGACGGCGGACGTCACCATCGACCGGGGAGGAATCGTGCGCTGCCTGGTCCGCAACGGCGGATGGGGAATCGCGACCTTTAACGACGTGAGCGACCTGGCCCGCCGGGTCGAGCAGGCCTACCAGGGCGCGCGGGCGATCCAGGGCGAGCCGATCGAATTGGCCCCCATCCCTGTCACCCAAGACCGCATCACCGTCTCGCTGCAACAGGACTTTCGCGGAACATCGGTGTCGGAGAAAAAGGCCCTGGCGGAGAGGTACAATGCCATCCTCACCGGCCTTGACCCGCGCATCGTCGACAACCAGACCTACTACGCCGACACCTTTAACCACCTGACCTTTGCCAATTCCGATGGTACCTTTATCCAGGAAGAACGGCCAATGGTCACGACCTATTTCCTGGCCGTCGCGCGAGAGAACGGCAATGTCCAACAAACCTTTGACGGCATATCGCGGGCCGCCGGCTTTGAGGTTGCCCTGGGGCACGAGCAGTGGGTCCAGGAAATCGCTCAGCGAGCGGTCGACCTGCTCTCCGCCCCGCGCGTCAAGGGCGGGCGCTACACCGTGGTCTGCAACCCCACCCTGGCCGGGGTCTTTGCCCACGAAGCCTTTGGTCACCTCTCCGAGGCCGACTTTGTCTACGAGAACCCCAAGGCGCAGGAGATGATGGTGCTGGGGCGGCGCTTTGGCCAGGATTTTCTCACCATCGTCGACGACGGCTCTCTCCCCAACCTGCGCGCCACCCACAAGTACGACGACGAGGGGACGCCCACCCAGCGCACCGAATTGATCAAGAACGGCATCCTGGTCGGGCGGCTCCACTCGCGGCAGACGGCGGCCAAGATGGGAGAAAAACCGACCGGCAACGCCCGCGCCACCGGCTACCGCTATCCCCCCATCGTCCGCATGACCAACACGTTCATCGAATCCGGCCAGACCCCTTTCGAAGAGATGATCGGCGACATCGATCTCGGCATCTATGCCTGCGACGCCTACGGCGGGCAGACCGCGCTGGAGAATTTCTCTTTCAGCTCAGGCTATGCCTACATGATCCGCAACGGCCAGCTTGCCGAGATGGTGCGCGACGTCATCCTCAGCGGCAATCTCTTTGTCACGCTGGACAGCATCGACGCCGTCGGCAACGATTTCGAATGGTCCGAGCGCGGAATGTGCGGCAAGGGCCAGGGTGGGCTTCCCGTCAGCGACGGCTCGCCCCACATCCGCATCCGCGATGTGCTCATCGGTGGAGAATAGGAGGATACAGACAATGTTGGAACGTCTCATGCAGCAGGCCGAACAGGCCGAAGTGTTCGAGATCGAAAACGAATCGACCCAGATCGGATTCGAGGCCAACAAGCTCAAATCGTTCCAGGTGGAGGAAACCCGCGGCATTGCCGCCCGGGTAATGCTCGACGGGCGGCTCGGTTTTGCCGCCTCCAGCGACCTGTCCGCCGTCGACCGGCTAATCGAAAACACGCTGGAATCGGCGCGCCACGGCGACGCGCTCCCGCTCCGCTTTCCCCTCCCCCAACCCGGCCCCACCCCCCAGGTCCATGACCCCCAGCTCGCCGCGCTGTCGACAGACCGGCTGATCGAAATCGGGCAAGAGATCGTCGACATCGTCCTTGCGGTCGAGGGCGGGGCCCACGTCAACGTCAACCTGGAACGCGGCGCGCGCTGCACCACCCTGCGTAACAGCGCGGGGGTCCAGGTGACGGCGCAAAAATCTCCCCTCACCATCACCGTGGCCACGGAGCGGGTCGAGGGCGATGACGTGGTATTGATGTTTGACTACCTGACCACGACCCGCTGGGACGAAGGGCACCGCGACCTTGCCGGGCGCATTGCCGACAAGCTGCGCCTGGCCCGCCGCGTCACGACCCTGGCCCCCGGTCGCCTGCCGGTCCTCTTTTCTCCCACCGCCGCCCTGGTGCTGGCGCTGCCCATTACCGAGGGCCTGGACGGGAAAAACGTCTACCGCGGGATATCCCCCCTGGCCGGGCGGATCGGCGAACAGCTCTTTGACCAAAAGCTGGCTGTGATCGACGATCCGACCATCGACGGGCGGCCCGGCAGCGGCTCCCACGACGCCGAAGGGGTTCCGCACCAACAGCGCGCCCTCATCGACGGTGGCGTGCTGCAAGGGTTCATCTACGACCTCAAAACCGCCGCCCAGGCGAACGTCGAGCCAACCGGCAACGGACAGCGTGACCTTTTTCGCCCGCCCACGCCCGAATTCTCCAACCTGGTCATTCAAGGCGGGGAGACGCCGCTGGCGGCGGTCATTGCCGGGATCAAAAAAGGGCTGCTCGTCGAGAACGTCCTCGGCATCGGCCAGGGAAACGTCATCACCGGCGAGTTCTCCAACAATCTCAGCCTGGCCTTTCTGATCGAGGGCGGGGAGATTGTCGGCCGGGTGAAGGACGTCTCGATCGCCGGTAACATTTACCAGGACCTGCGCCAGATCGAGGCGGTCAGCCAGGAGTCGCAGTGGGTCTATGGCCGGTTTTGCCTGCCATACGTATTACTGCCAGAACTGAACGTGGTCACCAAGGGAGAATAGTCGATCCGGCCCGCCGGCAAAACCGAGAATCGGCAGGGCGGCCCGGCGGGCCGCCCAAAGCCTGCAAGGATAGCTGTTCAACAGAGGGAGACGACCATAAAACCAACCAGAATTTGCCCTGTTCGGCGTTACGCCGGCGAAGGGTGCAGCCAGCCCAAAGAGCTGGTGCAATTGCGCAGCGAGATCATCTCGCGTACATATTCCCGCCTGCGGCAGTGGTGAGGGCCGACCTTTTGCCGCCCTTTTTGTCCTGCCGCGCCTTTTTCTTACCCGTTTCCGACTCCTCCGGCGGCGGCAGCAGGGCGACATCCAACACCTGGTCCATCTTTTCCACCAGCACCACCTCCAGACCCCGCACGACCTTGCGCGGGATTTCGACCAGGTCCGGCTCGTTCCGCTTGGGGATCACGATCGTCTTGAGCCCGGCCCGGTGAGCAGCGAGGACCTTTTCCTTCAAGCCGCCGATGGGCAGCACCCGGCCGCGGAGGGTGATCTCGCCGCTCATCCCCACGTCCCGCCGCACCGGGCGCTCGGAAAGGGCGGAAATCATCGCCGTCGCCATCGTAATGCCGCCAGAGGGACCGTCCTTGGGGATCGCCCCTTCCGGAAGGTGAATGTGGATATCGATCTTGTCGAACAAGTCCGGGTCCAGGCGCAGATCGTCACAAAGGGAACGGGCATAGCTGAGGGCAGCCTGGGCCGATTCGCGCATCACCTCTCCCAACTGGCCGGTGAGAATGAGATTCCCCTTGCCCGGCATCAAGGACACCTCCACCGCCATCAGGCTGCCCCCGCCCTCGGTCCAGGCCAGGCTCGTCGCCAGCCCAATCTCGTCCTGCTCCTCCGCCTGGTCGCGCAGGAAGCGCGGCGGGCCCAGGTAACGCGGCAACGAATCCGGCGTCACGCGGCGGATCGCCTTTTTCCCATCGGCCAACCGGCGCGCTGCCTTGCGGCAGATGGAGGCAATTTCTCGTTCCAGGTTTCGCACCCCGGCCTCATAGGTATACTCGCGAATCATGCGCTGCAGCGTCGCTTCGCCGAATTGGGGCGGGGTTTGTTCCAGCCCATGCTCCTCGATCTGGCGCGGGATCAGGAATCGGGACGCAATCTTGATCTTTTCCTCCTCGATGTAAGAGGGAAACTCGATCACTTCCATGCGGTCCTGCAGGGCGGGAGGAATCGGATCGAGAGTGTTGGCCGTAGTGATGAAAAAGACCTTGGAAAGGTTGTAGGGCACCTCCAGGTAGTGGTCGGAAAAGGCATGGTTCTGCTCGGGATCCAATATCTCTAACAATGCCGCCGCCGGATCGCCGCGGAAATCCTGGCCCAGCTTGTCCACCTCGTCCATCATGAACAGCGGGTTGACCGTCTTGGCCCGGCGCATGGTCTGGATGACGCGCCCCGGCAATGCCCCGATGTAGGTGCGGCGATGGCCGCGGATTTCGGCCTCGTCCCGCACGCCGCCCAGGCTCACCCGCACAAAGTTGCGGCCCAAGGCCTGGGCAATCGAACGGCCCAGGCTGGTCTTGCCCGTGCCCGGCGGTCCCACAAAGCAGAGGATCGGGCTGCGCATCTTGTCAGGCGCCAGTTTTTTCACGGCAATGTATTCCAGGATGCGCTCCTTTGCCTTAGGCAGCCCATAGTGACAGGATTCGAGCGTCTGTTCCACGTGGGATAAATCGAGCCGATCTTCCGTCTCCTCAGTCCAGGGCAGCTCCAGCAGCCAGTCCAGGTAGGTGCGAATCACCCCCGTCTCGGGCGACATGGACGACATGGCCGCCATGCGGTTCAACTCCCGCTCTGCCTGGGCGCGTACCTCCTCCGGCAGTGAAGCCTGGAGCAGCCGTTCTTGGAGCTCGTTCGTCTCCAGGGTAAACGAGTCCATCTCTCCCAACTCGGTCTGAATGGCCTTGATTTGCTCGCGCAGGATGTGCTCGCGCTGGCTGCGGTCCAACTCTTTTTGCAGCTGGGAGTGGATGCGGTCCTCCAGCTCCAACACGTCCAGCTCTTTTGCCAACAAGACGCTGACTTGCTGCAGCCGCTTGACAGGGTCCAACGTCTCGAGCAGTTCCTGCCGTTGAGCCGTCTCCATGCTCAGGCTTTGGGCGATGATGTCGGCCAGCCAGCCCGGATCAGGGATATTGAGGGCAAAGACATAGAGGTCTTCGGGCAGCGAACGGTTCAACTGCACGACCTTCTCAAAGAGCGCCAGTACGGCGCGGACGAGGGCTTCGGTCGAGCGACTCGGCTCCAACGGCTCATAGATCGGCACGGCACGCACCCGAATGTAGGGATCGAGGTGCACGTATTCGACGATCTGCACCCGCCGCCGCCCCTGGGCGAGGATGCTCAAGGTTTCATCCGGCAAGCGCAGCAGGCGGCCGATCGTGGCGTCCGAACCGATCGTATAGAGATCGCCCGGCTCCACGTAATCGATATCGGGGTCGCGCTGCGTGACCATCACCAGCGGTTCGTCCCGTTCCAGGGCAACCTCTACCGCCTCGATGGAACGATCGCGCCCGACAGTGAGCGGCGAAACCATGTGCGGGAAAAAGACAATGTCGCGCAGCGGCAGCAGCGGCCCCTCGATGATCCCCCCGCTCCGCTCCTCCAGCTCTTGGGCCGGAAACTCGAAATCGTCAAACAGGAACGGGCCTGGCTGCAACCAACCCATGTGCAACCACCATTCATTCCAATCTTGGTCCCAGGTCATACAATATCTCCACGGAGAGGATTCTCGCCGCTAGTGATCGTTCTCCAGCGGCGGTTGGCCATTACGATCGGCCCAAAAGACGCGCGCTTCGGCAACCAAAAAGATCGAACCCGTGACGAGGATGCCGTCGTCCGCATTGGCGACGAGCAAGGCCCGCTGCATCGCCCGCGGCAGGCTGACCGCCACCTCGGCCCCCCAGCCGACAGAGGCCGCGACGTCGGCCAAACTGACCGGGGCCGCGGCGCGTGGGTGATCGGAGCGCGCGACGATCAGATAATCGACGACCGGCATCATCCCCTGCAACATCCCGGCGATATCCTTGTCCGCCGAGGCGCCAAACACCAGCACCCACCGGCGCCCCGGGAACCACTCCTCCAGCGCCTGGCGCAGAACCTGGGCCGAGTAAGGATTGTGGGCGCAGTCTGCTACCACCAGCGGGTCGCGGTTCAGGATCTCCATGCGCCCCGGCCATTCAACCTGCCGCAGCCCTGCCGCGACCACCGGCCGGGGGAGATCGAATCCCTGCCCCTGCAGCACCTGCAGCGTCGCCAGCGCCGTGGTCGCATTCTCTAGCTGGTGATGACCGAGGAGGGGAATCTCGTACTCTCCCGCCAGGCTGTCCGCTCCCCCGTCCTCGCGGCGGACCACAAAGCACTGGCGGTCGAGATCGAAGGATCTGCCCTCCCAAACCCAATCCTCTCCCACCATGACGAGGGGTGACTGGCGGCTGCGGCTGATCTCTTGCAGGACCTGCGCCGCCTCCGCCTGCTGGGGAGCGCTGACGACCGGAACCGCCGGTTTGATGATTCCACCTTTCTCGGCAGCGATATCGGCCACTGTTTCCCCCAGCAGGTAGGTGTGATCCAGGCTGAGCGAGGTGATCACCGCCACCTGCGGCGACAGGACATTGGTCGCATCCAGCCGCCCGCCCAGCCCCACCTCGGCGACCAATATCTCGACCTCCTGGCGCGCGAAAAAGGTGAGGGCCATTGCCGTAATCACCTCAAAGGTCGTCACGCCGGGCACCCGGGCGATCAGCGGGCGCAGTTCCTCCACCAGGGAAACCACCTCCTGCCGCGAGACGAGCTCCCCGGCAACGCGAATTCGCTCGCGAAAGGTATGCAGGTGGGGAGAAATGTAGAGAGCCGTGCGATAGCCGGCCGCCCGCAGAGCAGACTCGATCAATGCCGCCGTCGATCCCTTCCCCTTGGTGCCGGCAACGTGTACCGAAGCGTAGGCCTGATGGGGATTGCCCAACATTGCCAACAAAAGCTCGATGCGCGAGAGGTCCAGCGTCTCGGGAGTGTAACGCTCAATGCGCTTTTTCTCATAGTCGGTCAGGCTATGCAGATACTCGATTGCCTCGCGATAGGTCATGTCATACCTCTGTCGAAACAGTCTGCGGATTGTACCGCGTTTGCGAGGATTTGCAAGTGAACGCGTCACGCAACAGCGACCAGGCGCCGCGGCGCTGCAGTAACCAGCCGCGGCCCCTCCGCTTCGATCACGACCGAGTCTTCAACCTTGGCCATCAACCCCACGGCCGGCGCGCTGACCTCGATTTCGAGCGCCAGGACCATTCCCTCCGCCAGCTGTACCTGCTCCCGATCCCAGATCACCGGGGGTTCATCCAGCTCGAGCCCGATTCCATGCCCGACAAAACCGGGCAGGACCAGGTCGCCGGGGGCAAAATGGGGCAGCGCCCCCATTTGGACGACAGCCTGGACAGCCCGGTAGAGATCGGCGGCCGGGACACCGGGCCGTGCGCCGGCCAGGAACGCGTCCTCTGCGACCAGGGCAACGTCAAAAAGGGCCTGCTGTTCGGCAGTCGGCGGCCCCGCGACGTACGTGCGCGACTCGTCGGCGGTGTAGCCGTCCAGCGCAACGCCGATATCCAGGACAACCAGGTCGCCGGGCTGGACGATCCGCCGCGAGACGCCATACGGGCTGGCGGGGCTCAGGCCAGCCCCCGTCACCACCAGGCCGTGACCGCCGCGCACGGTCAGGTTCTCCCCGCTCATCAGCAGGATCCCGCCGCCGCGCCCGCCCGGATGGCGGAGGGGCTGCAGCCCTTCGTAGCCCAGGCAGCGAAGCGCCAACTCCACCTCAGCAACCAGCGCCAGCTCGGTCATTCCCGGACGCAGCGCCTCGACCAACGCAGCGTGACCGGCGTCCGCCACCGCTGCTGCCCGCTCGACCGCTCGCACCTCCGCCGCATCCTTGACCATGCGCTGCGCCAGGACCAGCGGGCTGACATCCTGGAGACGCCAGGCGGGAAACAGCTCCAGCAGGCGCAGGTACAGGCGGGCAGGCAGCACGTCGAATGTCGCGCCCAACACGCCCTGCTCGAGCCCCTGCCCGGCCACGGCGGCGGCGATGGCGACCAGGCTGCCGCTATCCACGACCCGCGCGACGGTCGCCTCTCGCCGCGCCAGCTCCAGGCCGCGGCGCACGTAAAGAGTTGCCTCGCGCGGCCCGACCAGCAGCGTCGCTGGTCGGGCGGTCCCCGCGTAATACAACAAGTCGCGGGGATGGGTGATGAGCGCCGCATCGACTCCCGCTTCCGCCAAGCTGTGCCGCAATTTTTCGATCCGCAATTCCATGCCGCCTCCCCGTCTATCCGCTCCAACCGCGCTGCACCAACAATGTCGACGAGATCGCCAGCAGGCAACCGCCGCACTGCAGCAGGGTCGGCCAATCGCCCAGCAAGAGAACCGTCAGAACCACGGCCGAGACCGGTTCCAGAACGTTGACAATCGCCGCGCGGGTCGGGCCAACGGCCTCGGAGCCGCGCAAGAAGGCAAACATCGCCAGCACTCCGGGGACCAACGCCATACCCAGCACAATGGCCCAGCCCAGGGGCGCAAAATCAAAGTTCAACCGGCCCGCTATGCCACCCCAGGCCCAGAAAAAAATTGCTGCGCCGGTGAGGATATAGGTGATTGCAACAGCAGAAGACAGGCTGCGGCTCAGGGGAGCGCTGACGACGATGTAGAGAGAATAGAGCAGCACCGCGCCGCCCAACCAGAGCATCCCCAGGACGTCGCTTTCTTCCCCCGTTCCACCCGCCAACATCATTCCGGCCGCGACCGCCAGGACGAGGGCCAGCCAGGTCTTCCAGCCCAGCCGCTCGCGCAAAAAGAGCCAGGCCAGCAGCGCGACCACTGCGGGAACGGCAGCGATCGCCATCGCCGCGATCGTGCTCTGCACGAGCGCGGTGCCCTGGTAATAACAGAGGGCATTGGTAGCATAGAAAAACGCGCCGACCCCCACCGCGCGTGATGCCAGGGAGATGCCAGGCCACGGCGGGCGGCGCCGGAGCAGCAAAATCGCCCACCAGACGAGCGCGGCGATGCTAAAACGGAGCGCCAGCGTCGTTTCGGCGTTCAACCCTACTGCCACGGCACCCTTGATCAAAACGACCAGGGTGCTGTATCCAACCGCAGAAACGACCAGCCAGATAATTCCTTTTTTCGCAGTGCCGCATAACTCATTACGCGACTTGACAAAACGGGTTCTCATAGCATTCTATCTCCGAGTCTTCCGAAAAAAAAAAAGCTCGAAGGGAATTAGCCCCGCCGAACAAGGGGTGTCGAAGATGCTTGTCGTTATTGCGAAATATACAGCCCTCCTCAATAAAACGTGACGCTATTATATCACGCTTGTATGAGGTGTCAAGGCGCCACCTTTTTTCAGTGGAGTCATGGTTGAACAAGTCGCTTCAGGAGGACGCATCAGGGGCTAACCATATCTGCTGGTTGTTTTTCGGCGTCGCTGAATGCCATTCGAACTGTGTTAGTGCTGGGAGGCGGCGAGACAGTAGCTGTGCTGATTCTCGGCCCGCGCGTCGCGCAAGTCGGCGATCAGGTCTTGGATCAGATTCAACGAGCGGCCAATCAGTTGACGAGCGTTCTCGTCTTGGATATTGCTCAGATCGATGGTGTCCAACATTGCGGCGATAGTTTACACGCTTTTGTCA
>JAFGEI010000029.1 GCA_016931695.1 Anaerolineae bacterium
GCCGCCTGCGAACCCCCCCTTTTCCCCTTCTCCCACTGCGGTAGAGCATCCAATGTTGAAATGTGCCATTGTCGAGTTAAAAATCAGACACGAATTAACACGAAAAAGGGTAAAAAATTCGTGAAATTCGTGTTAATTCGTGACAGAAATTCCGAGGTCATCAAATGGGGAGATGTGCAAGGTGCCAGGCGCCTGCTGACGTCACGGCCGGCCAAAATCGGCGATGAAATAGTAATAGTCCCAGCTCGCGCCGGCGATGCCGAGGCCAATCTCGGTGACCCAGGTGCTGAGCAGCGTGCGCCGGTGGGGGTCGTTGGGCGGCACCTCGTCCATCCACATGTCGACGGCGTGCTGCGGGCTGAGGCTCATGGCCCAGCACTCGGCCCAGCCGGAGGGGGCGTAGCCGGCGCGGATGATGCGTGTCCTGAGGTCGGCGCCGTCGGAGCCGGTGTGGCTGCACCAGCCGCGCTGGGAGCAGTCGTTGGCCTGGCCCTGGGCCGCCGTTGCCAGCAGTTCGTTGTAGGCAAAGGGCGGCAGGCCGTGGCGGGCGCGCACCTCGTTGATGATCCGCGCCGTCTCATAGGCCCAGCCTGCCACGTCGCCGGGCGGCGGGGCGGGCGGGGGGGCGGGCGGCGAGGAGGTGGCAGTGGCGGTCACTGAAACGGTGGGATCGGGCGGCGGCGGGAGCGGCGTGGCGGTGGGGGCGGGGGCCGCGGCGATCACCGCCGGGCCGTCCAGCGGCAGTACCAGCTCCTGCCCGACGCCCAGCGCGTCGGCGTTGGCCAGCCGGTTGACCTCCTGCAGCGCGCCGGCCTCCAGGTCGTAGGCGCGGGCGATGCCGACCAGCGTTTCGCCCGGCTGGACGACGTGGAGCACCCAGAAGGGCGAGGCGCCGGCCCATTCCGCCGCCGGCGGGATGGTCAGCACCTGCCCGGCGTGCAGCAGCGTCGAGTCGCCCAGGCCGTTGCCGAGCTGGATCGCCGCGATGGGCACGTCGTAGGCCAGCGCCAGGCCGATCAACGTGTCGCCCGGCTGGACGGTGTGCGCGGCGGCGGTCGGAACGGCGGTCGGCGTTGCAGTCGGGATCGCCGTCGGCGCGGGCGGGGAAGTCGGCGACGGCGTTGCAGGCTGCGGCGTGGGCGTCGCTTCAACGCCGGGGGTCGCAGCGGTGGGGGACGCTGGCAGCTCCTGCGGTTCGATCTCGCAGGCAGGGAGGGTGACGAGCAGGCAGAGCGCCGCCAGGCAAGCGGCCAGGATGTGTTTCTTCATCACTGCCATTGTAACCCAAGCGGGAGGGGTGTCAAGGGAGCGGGTCAGCCAGGCAGGCCGGCTGACCCGTCTGTTAGCCAGCGCGCTGGAGATCACCACCCAACCGCCTTCCGTTCTGTTGGCGGCAATCCGCTCCAGGAAGGAATTGACTGCCTCCAGGGGGCCTTTGCCGACCGCCCGGCCGATGTGGTCGAGCATGGCGAACCTGGTGCGCCGGGCGAGGCGCTGGCCCAATTCCCTTGCTTCTCTCGTGTTTACCGTTTCTTGCGTCCCAGGAGCCAGCCGATCAGCAGGCCCGCCGCTACCCCCAAGCCCAGCAGGAACGCCCATTGGCGGCTCGACGGGCGGAGGGGAGCCATCCGCTCGCCCCAGGCGCGGCGCAGGCCGCGGCGGTAGGTGGCGAGGACGGTGGCGGGCAGCAGCACGTCGGAGCAAAAGTAGACGAAACCCGAGATCAGTGAAGGCGGTTGGGGCTCCTGGGGACAGGGCCGCTCGTCGGCCAGCGTCACCTGGGCGACAGTAAAGGCTTCTCCCGCTTCCTGGGCCAGCTCCGACAGCGGCGCCCCGTCGGCGCCGACCACCTTGGAGCCCGGAAGCAGGTCGAACGACGCCTCCAGCGCCTCGGCCTGGCCGAGGTGGCGGGCCAGCCAGGGGGCCATCGGCAGAAAAGCCAGCATAGCGGCCAGACCGTTGGGGATCCGGGTGCGGATGTGTCCTGACCCCACGGTGTTTACTGCCGGCACACCCAACCAACGGGCCTGCTGGTTGATCATGTCGCCAAAGAGCAAGCGGCCGCTCGCCTTCATCCCGGCCATCAGGGGGCCCATGTCGTCGTAGGTGACCTCCACCCCGCCGGGGAGGTGGTAGACGGGATTGCCGACGTCCGGCGGGCAGCTGGAGATCACCATCAGGTCGACGCGGCCCGCATAGCGCCGCCACAGGTCGCGGTGGGCGGTATCCCAACAGATCAGCATGCCGATCCGTCCCAGGTCGGTTTCGGCAATGGCAATGTGACGACCCGGGCGAAAATAGCCCCGCTCCCAGCCCCAGGGGTAGAGCTTGTCGTAGCGCCACATCCGCCCATCCGGCGCAAAGAGCAGCAGCGCGTTATAGACCTCGTCCTGGTCCAGCAGCAGCAGCGACCCGGCCAGGTGGACGTTCCATCGCGCGGCGCTCTCCCGCATCCAGGCGGCGGTCGGTCCTTGCAGCGTCTCGGCGCGGCGGTGGTTCTCGTCTGCATACGCATAGCCGCTGTTGAACAGCTCGGGCAGGACGACCAGATCGGCCCCCTCCCGTGCGGCGTGGGCGACCAACCGCGCGGCGCGGGCCAGCCGCGCCTCCGTCGGCGCCGGGTTGGCATCCATCTGCACTGCGGCGATACGAACCTGGCGTCCCATCTCAATCTTTCTGGCGCGCGGCCAGCCCCAGGACGACAAAGAGCCACGGCGCCCCCAGGCCACCCCACAGCCCGACCAGGGCGTAGCGGGCCACGCGAAAGAGGACGACGGGTTCCATGTCGGCAAAGGCGAACCGCAGCCCCAGGTAGATGGCGGCCAGGCCGGCGACTCCGACCAGCGCGCGCAGCAATCGCTTCCACCCTGCACCGCGGCTCTCAAAGCGCACCCAGCGCTGTTCCAGCACAAAGCCGATGCCAATACCCAGCAGCGCCGCCCCGGTGTTCACGTCCCCATTGGCCAGGGCGGAGGAGATGATCATGGCCCCGGACACGACCACCACCAGGCCGATCTGCCAGATCGGCCCTTTTTTCCCCAGCCAGCCAGTCAATCGCGGGTCGATCCCAATCAGGACGAATGCGCACGCCAGGCCGATGGCGAATCCGCCGAGGACGTCGGTGGGAAAGTGGACCCCCAGGTAGATCCGCGACAGGGAGACGAGGAGGATGACGAGCGCGGCGGCGATCCACAACCACGTGCGCCGGAAATGGTAGGCCATGTAGCCCCAGATCGCTGTGGTATTTTGCGCGTGCCCGCTGGGCAGTCCGCCCCCCGACGCCTCGCGCAGGCGTTGTACCCGGCCGTCGTAATCGAAGGGGCGGGGCTGGTCGAACAGCAGCTTGGCGAACGTGTTCAAGTAGGCGGAGAGCAGGAAGAGGATGGTCAGCCGCAGGCCGGCGCGGCGGTCGAAGCACCAATAAATCAAGGGCAAGAGCAGGACGAAAAACTCTTCCTCCCCCATCGTGGTCACGATCTGGAATGGCCAGTCAAGGGCAGGGCTGAAC
>JAFGEI010000192.1 GCA_016931695.1 Anaerolineae bacterium
AAAACCCTGCTCAAGCGTAGCGGTGGATACAAGACGAACCGGCGCGTGCCGGGCAACGATTGCGCCCACTGCGGCGGCACCGGCCGGGAACCCGACGGCTGGACTTACCAGCGAGCCCAAGCGTCGCCGCGCGAGTTCAACCTCGACCGGACCAGGCGTCAGGCACCCGGCGCTGTGCCCCTCTTGGCTCACACTGTCAGTCCCCTCCACTTTGATGAGCAGGGCCGGGAAAAGTGCGTCAAATGCAACGACCTGGGCCACATCTGGAAGCTGGAGGAGGGCAGGGTAGAGTGGCCCGAGTTCCAGCCCAACGCGCCGGGAAAGCTGTGGCACGTCGAGCGGGGCGGATGCATCCTGGACGGCGGCATCGGCCTGGGTCCCTGCGCCCACTGGGACCGGGAGAAGGCCCAGGCCGCCGTGGAGCGCATCGTCGAGCGCATCGAAGCCGCCATTCAGGGCAAATCCGCCAACACAACAACAGCAGCAGAAGCAGCCGTTACCGAAGCGACGATCCGCCGCAATCGGGCCAGGAATGGCATCGAGGTCGCCTTTCCGGCCAAGCCCCCGGCCGAGGTGCGTGCCGGGCTCAAGGGCCTCGGCTTCCGCTGGAGCCGGCGCCAGGGCCTGTGGTACGCGCGCTTCAACGACAGCCGTTGGGCCCAGGTCCACGAGTTGCTGGCCACCGCCGCCGGCGACGCCCTTGTGCCCGAGCCGGTCGAACCCGAACCTGATCCATCCCCAGATCCCCTCCCCGACGCTGCTGTGGCCACTCTCACCTCACCCGTGCCGGAGACCGAGTTTGCCACCACGACCCAGGCGCCGACGTCGCCCGCAACGCCTCAACCGGCCCTCTTTGCCCTTCCCTGAGCATTGCTTCCCCGCCCCTGTCACGACGTTTGTGACAAAACCGTGCCAGGATCGTGCCAATTTGGTGCCAACCTGGCACAGCGGCATCAGCCTCTAGAAAGGATCAAGCCATGCCAAGCTTTCAAGTCTACTATGCCCGCCGGCCCACGTACCACGCCAGTGGCCAATTCGGGACCCCGCTCCTGACCGTGCCACGGCTGGGGCATACCCACGTCCGCGTGACCACGGTCGAGGCCGACAACCGGGCCGAGGCCTGGCTCAGGATGCAGGGCGAGAACTGGTCGCCCCACGGCGAGGCCTGCCCCCTCATCGAGCGCCTTCATCTGACCCACACCTCGATGTCCGTCGGCGACGTTCTCCGTGACGAGGAGGGCACCTACTGGGAATGCCTCGACCTGGGCTGGCGACGCGTCGAGGGCGACAGTGAGGGAGAGGGCCGTGTCGTACATGAAGAAGCTCCCCAGTAATCCCACCCGCGACCAGCTCGTCGCCTGGAAGATCCAGAACGGCGAGTGCGGCCTGTTCCGGGCCGATTGGTCGATCCGCTGCCCGAAGAGGGGAGGGCCGGTCAATCCCAGTCCCGATCACCCGCGGATGGTTGGCTTCCCCGGCGAGAACGGCTACTGTACCTGCAGCGGCTGCCAGCACTTCCTGGGCCTCGAGTTCGACAGCTATGTCTGCACCCACCCCGACGCCCGCGCCGTGGCAGCCCAGGCCCTCGCCGAGGCCATCCGGCACTGGGAAGAGGAACAGGGCCTGTCCGCCGCCAGGCCCGCCCCGCAGCAGCGCAAAGAAGCGGCCGAGCAGGAGCCGGAGGCACCTGGCCAGGCCGAAGGAGGCCAGATGAGCCTGTTCTGATCGCGCCACGTTGCCTATCATTCCACGCCGGCGCCGGGATCCCTGGGATCTCGGCGCCGGCAACGTAGAAAGGACGAACCATGACCACCGAAAGCCCCATCGTGGGCACCATCGTCGTGACACACCGGCTGCCGAGAGGCATCATCGCCCGGGTCGACGGCCAGACGCGCTGGTTTCGCAGCCTGGACGCCGTCTTTCGCGCCGCGCTGGCGCTGCTGGACGAAGCCCAGGCAACGACCGTGCTCCAAGAAAGGAAAGGACCATGACCCAACAACTTCCTCTGCTGGGCACCCTGGCCGTTGAGGCCGAGGCGCTCAGTCCACCGGCATATGACAAAGCCCCCCGCCGCTACCCCACCCTGCGCGAGCTCCCCGAGAGCGAGCGCCCCGTCCACCGGTTGCACTTCTACGGGCCGGCCGCCCTCAGCACCACCGAGCTGCTGGCCATCCTGGCCGGGACCCCGCACCAGCTCCAGGACGCCGCCAACTTGGTGGCCGCCTTCGAGGGCATCGAAGGCGTGGCCCGGGCCAACCTGCCCGAGCTCCAGCAGCAGCCGGGCATCGGCGCCAGCACCGCCGCCCGCATCAAGGCTGCCTTCGAGCTGGGCCGTCGCCTGATCGTCGAACGACCCGCGGACCGGCACCAGATCCGCACCCCGGCCGACGCCGCCAACCTGCTGATGCCCGAGATGGGACTGCTGGAGCAGGAGCAGATGCGGACCATCCTCCTGGATACAAAGAACCGCGTCATCGCCATCCCCACCATCTACGTCGGGTCGGTGAACACGACCATGATCCGCGTCGCCGAGCTCTTCCGCGAGGCCATCCGCCGCAACTGCCCGTCGCTCATTGCGGTGCACAATCACCCGTCGGGTGACCCGACGCCAAGCCCGGAGGACGTCATGGTCACGAAGCAGATCGTCGAGGCGGGCAAACTCATGGACATCGAGGTGCTGGACCATCTTGTGGTTTCCAAGACCCGGTTTGTTAGTCTAAAAGAAAGAGGATTGGGCTTTGCGTGACCCGACGAAAGCGAGGTGAAACAGAATGTACGTCGGCTTTGGAACCCTGGAAGAACTGGT
>JAFGEI010000193.1 GCA_016931695.1 Anaerolineae bacterium
AAAAGGGGGGTTTCGCAGGCGGCTTCGCCGCCTGCGAAACCCCCCTTTTCCCCCTTCTCCCACTGCGGTAGAGCATCCAATGTTGAAGTGTGCCATTATCGAGTTAAGGAGCAGACCGAGCGGTTACGCTGCTTTTCAACAGGTCTTGGGTTTTTTGTAACAAGACAGTGGGCAAAAAGGGCTTGGTCAAAAACAAGTCTGCCCCCGCCTGCTCGCACTCACACCCCCGGTCAATGCCCGAAGTCATGATCAGCGGCACATTTGCCAGAGACTCTTCGTCCCGTAACTGGGAAACCAGCGAGATCGTATCACAGTTTTGCACATGGACATCCATCACGATCAAGTCGGGTTTGACCTGGCAGAGCGTATCGAGAATTTCCTCAAACACACGGACCACGACCACTTGGTAGCCTTCGAGCTCAAACAGTGTCTTGAGCAGGCGGCCCATCTCTCGATCGTCATCGACCACTACAATCTTGTTCACGCTGTCTCCTTTGCTTCTGCGACAATCCCCCGACCAATCGCTCTCGTACTACAACCGCGGTTAGTGCCCATCCGACTCTAACGCGGTACGGAAAACCTCGTCGACGTGCTCCACCAGCACAAACTTGAGCACGCGGCGCACATCCGTTGGCACGTCATCCAGGTCCTTTTCGTTCCGCTTGGGCAGAACGACCATCCGCAAGCCTGCGCGGTGGGCTGCCAGCACCTTTTCCTTGATCCCCCCCACCGGCAGCACCTGGCCGCGCAGGGTGATCTCTCCAGTCATGCCCACGTCAGCACGGACCTTGCGCCCGGTCAGCAGGGAGACCAGGGCGGTGGCCATCGTCACCCCCGCCGAGGGGCCGTCCTTTGGGATGGCCCCAGCCGGTACGTGCAGGTGGATGTCCATCTCCTCAAAAAAGGTATCCGAGATGCCCAGGTCCTGCGACTTGGAGCGCACATAGCTGAGCGCCGCCTGGGCCGATTCTTTCATCACGTCGCCCAACTGGCCCGTGATCTGAAAGCCCTTTTGCCCCTTCATCCTCGTCGCCTCGAAAAACTGGATGTCGCCGCCGGTGGACGTCCAGCCAAGCCCCGTCGCCACGCCCGGGATCTCGGTGCGCAGCGCCGTCTCGGGAAAGAAGCGCGGCCGCCCCAGGTGCTTGGCGATGCTGCGCGCCGTCACCCGCACCAAGGGCTCGCCCTTTCCCTCGGCAATGGCAGTGGCAACCTTGCGGCAGACGCGACCGATCTGCCGTTCCAGGTTGCGAACTCCCGCCTCGCGGGTATACTTCTGAATGATCTCGCGCAGCGCCCCATCGGTAAAGCTCACTTCATCCTTCCGCAAGCCATTCTCCCGCCGCTGACGGGGGATCAAGTAGCCCTGGGCAATGCGCACCTTTTCCCGTTCGGTGTAACCGGCCAGCTCCAAGATCTCCATCCGGTCCCGAAGCGGCGGCGGAACAGGATGCAACAGGTTGGCGGTACAAATGAACATGACCTGGGACAGGTCAAAGGGAACGTCGAGGTAGTGGTCGCGAAACTCGCGGTTCTGCTCCGGGTCGAGCACTTCCAACAAGGCAGAGGCCGGATCACCGCGAAAGTCAGACCCGATCTTGTCGACCTCGTCCAGCATAAAGACCGGGTTGTTCGTCCCCGCCCGCCGCAGCGCCTGGACGATGCGGCCTGGCAGGGCGCCGATGTAGGTGCGGCGATGGCCGCGGATCTCGGCCTCATCCCGCATGCCGCCCAGCGAATGGCGAATGAACTTGCGCCCCAACGCCCGGGCAATCGACTGGCCCAGGCTGGTCTTGCCGGTGCCCGGCGGGCCGACAAAGCAGAGAATGACGCCCTCCCGTTCCTGGCGAATCTTGTCCACCAGCTCCTCCACCTCCCGCTCCTCTACCCGTTCGAATTTCAGCTTGCGCACCGCCAGATACTCAAGGATGCGCTCCTTGATCTCTTCCAGGTCGTAATGATCCTCGTCCAACACCTGGCGGGCGTGAACGATGTCGAGATTATCTTCCGTCTCGACCTGCCAGGGCAGGTTCACCAGCCAATCGAGATAGGTGCGGATCACGCCATACTCCGCCGCAGCGGTGGGGAGCTTGCTCAAGCGATCCAGTTCTCGGCGGGCTTCTTTCTCCGCCTCCTCCGGCATCTTGGCCTCGTCGATCTTGCGCCGGAACTCTTCCACCTCCATCTGCTGCTCGTTGGCCTCGCCCAGCTCGCGCTGGATCGCCTTGAGCTGTTCGCGCAAAAAGTACTCCCGCTGCGCCTTTTCGACCTCGGATTGGGCCTCGGATTGGATTTTCTGCCCCAACTCGACGACTTCTAATTCCTTGGCCAGCAAGGACAACAGCAACTCGAGTTTTTCCTGCGCGCTGTCGATCTCGAGCAGACGCTGTGCATTTTCCAGGTCGATGCGAATGTGGGTGGCGATGACATAGGCCAACTGGAGGGGGCTCTCCACGTTGTGCGTCATCAGCACCAGCTCTTCTGGAACCGCCGGCAGCAGCTCGGCCAGGCGGCGGAAGGTATCGACGATGGAGCGCTGCAGTGCCTGCACCTGGAGCCCCGTTTCGACCTCCTCGGGAACCTGGCGCACCCGCGCTTTCAGATAGGGCTCTGAGGCCGTAAACTCTTCGATATAGATGCGCTGAACCCCCTGCATAATCAGGGTGATCGTCTCGTCCGGTGCCTTGAACAGGCGATGAACCGTCGCCGTGGTGCCAACCCGATAGACATCCTCTGCCCCCGGCTCCGGCACTTCGGGGTCCTTGCTGGCCACAAGCCCGATGAGCTGCTTGCTCACCACGGCATCGTCGACCAGCTTGATGGAACGGGGCTGCCCCACGCGGATCGGGGCCGCCGTCATCGGGTAGACAACCAGTCCGCGCAGGGGCAGGATGGGAATTTCCTGGCTGCCGCCAAGCTCGAGCTGTTGATTCTCAGCCGGCGCCTCCTCGGCACCGAGCTTGATCGCCGCAGGCATCTGCAGCTGCTTGAATATACTGTCCAACGATCCCATACTGTCCATAAAAATGCCTCTGCTTTGACCTTCCCAAAAGCCCTGAAACGCGGCCGGGAGGCACTCCAAATCCGCTGCTGTGGCAAGCAGCATGAATCACCACTGGTTACTGCGCAACAACGTTCACCTGCCGTGCAGGCGGAAAGGGGAAACAGATACGCAGGAGGCCGTTCTCGTACGTCGCCTCCACGCGCTCGGCATCGACCGCGGCCGGCAAATAGACCTCGCTGCGGAACTCGCCGTAGCGGATCTCCATCTGGTGATAGGAGCGTTTGCGCTCTGCGTCAACACGCACCCCCTGAATGACCAGCGTGCGCTCGTTGAGCGTGATGTCGATATCATCCTCGCAAATGCCGGCGATCTCAACCTGCACCACCAGCCCCTCTTCTGTCTCGTACACGTCGGTGGGCGGTTCCCAACACTGGGCCCGGCGGACAATCATCCATCCATCCCGCAGCACCCGCCGTGCTTCGGGGTTCGCCTGCAGCCACTCGACAGAAATCCCTCTTCGCTTTGCAACCATCGATATTTTCCCTCCCTGCACCCGGTTTTATTGTACCACACTTGAGCAGTAGCACAAAGTTAAACCCAGGGCCGTTACCCAAAGAGATTGGCAGAATCACAACCCTTTGTGGTATAATATGCACCTGGCGTAACCACGCCAGCCGCCTGCGCGGACGAACCGCCCCGTTCCCCAACCAGGTAGAACAGCGAGGCAGTTTTGGCGGTTTGACGAAACGTGCGATTCTCGAGCTACTATCGTCGTAGGAGAACTGATGCGATGTCAGACAAAGAGACTGGGAGCAAAAAAAAGCGCGGGAAAAGAGGACAGATCCAGATCTTTCCCAACTGGTGCAAGGGGTGCGGCCTGTGCGTCGAATTCTGCCCGATGAAGGTACTGGAACAGGGGAGTAATGGCGCCATCCTGGTTGCCCATCCCGAGAAATGCACGGCTTGCCGCTGGTGCGAGCTGCACTGCCCCGACTTTGCGATCTTTGTGACCGAAATCAGCGCAGAGGAGGAATAATGAACAGAGTACTGATGCAAGGGGACGAAGCCTGCGCCGAAGGAGCGATCGCTGCCGGGTGCAACTTTTTTGCCGGCTACCCCATCACCCCGGCCACCGAGATCGCCGAGGTCATGGCCCACCGGCTGCCCCAACAGGACGGGGTTTTCATCCAGATGGAAGACGAGATCGCCTCGATGGCAGCCGTGATCGGTGCCGCCGTGGGGGGCGCGCGGGCGATGACCGCCACCTCCGGCCCCGGCTTTAGCCTGATGCAGGAAAACATCGGCTACGCGGCAATGGCCGAGATTCCCTGCGTGATCGCCAACGTGCAGCGGCTCGGCCCGTCGACCGGGCGGCCCACCAGCCCCGCCCAGGGCGACGTGATGCAGGCCCGCTGGGGCACGCACGGCGACCACCCGATTATTGTCCTCTGTCCCTCCTCGGTCCGAGAGTCGTTCGACCTGACCGTGAAAGCATTCGAGTTCTCCGAACGGTACCGCACCCCGGTGATCCTCCTGCTGGACGAGATCATCGGGCACATGCGGGAGGGAGTTGAACTGCCCGCCGACAAGACCACGCTCAACGTCAAGCGCGAACAGACCCTGGTGCCCCCCGAGTGGTACAAGCCGTTCGAGAACCTGGCCACCGACGTCCCGCCGCTGATTCCTTTTGGTGAGGGATATCGCTACCACATCACCGGCCTCCATCACGACGAGCGAGGCTATCCCACCGACAAAGTCGACGAGGTCGAGGCGTGGACGGCGCGCGTCTACAGCAAGATCAAGCAGGCCCTGTCCGAGGTCCTGCTCTACGAAGAGAACGGGATCAAGCAAGCGGACACGCTGGTCGTGGCGTACGGCATCAGCGCCCGCTCCGCCCGCCACGCCGTAGAGATGGCCCGCAACAGGGGGCGGCGGGTGGGCTTTCTCAAGCTGCAAACCCTGTGGCCCTTTCCCGAAGAAGTGATCGAGCAGGCCGCGGAACGCATCCACCGCATCATCGTGCCCGAGATGAACCTGGGACAACTGGCGCTCGAGGTCGAACGCGTTGCCGGCCGACGCAAGGTGCGCCGCGTCAACCGCGCCGACGGAGAGGTGATCAAGCCGGAACAAATTCTGTCCGCGATCGAGGGGATGAGGTAGACGAGCATGAAAACACAACCAGAGTCCAAGGTCCACGAACGGTACCTGCGGCACAGCAAAAAGTTTCCCAACGTCTGGTGTGCCGGCTGCGGCATCGGCATCGTGCTGGGGGCAATTATCCGCGCCATAGACAGCCTTTCACTGGACAAGAACGACGTGGCAATGATCTCGGGGATCGGCTGCACGGGCCGGATGCCGGTCTATGTCGACTTTAACACCATGCATACGACCCACGGGCGGGCAATCGCTTTCGCCACCGGCCTCAAGCTGGCCCGCCCGACGATGAAAGTCATCGTCGTGATGGGCGACGGAGACGCGCTGGCCATTGGCGGAAACCACTTTATCCACGCCGCTCGGCGCAACATCGGCCTGACCGCCATCGTGGTCAACAACCTGACCTATGGAATGACCGGCGGGCAGTACTCGCCGACCACGCCGTTGGGAGCGCGGGCCTCTACCGCGCCGTACGGCCACATCGAGCCCTCCTTCCGCATCGCCGAACTGGCCGTCACGGCCGGCGCCCCCTTTGTCGCCCGCAGCACGGTCTATCACGTTGCCGAACTGCAGAAATACATCGCCCAGGCGATCAGCACCCAGGGATTTTCGGTGGTGGAAGCAACCAGCTACTGCCACACGACCCTGGGGCGAATCAACCGCTGGGGACGCGCACCCGACATGATGCGCCGCTTGAAAGAAAATAGTGTCACGGTACAACAGGCGGAAAAGATGTCTGAAGAAGAAAAAAAGGCCAAGATCATCCGCGGCATCCTGAGCGACCGCAAGGACATCCCCGAGTACACCGAGCTGTATCGCGAGCAAATTATCCGACAGGCGAAGGGGGAAAAAGCCTGATGAGCGAGAGAATCGAAATCCGCCTGGCCGGGACCGGCGGGCAGGGGATGATTTTGGCCGGCATCGTCCTGGCCGATGCCGCCATTCGAGACGGGAAACAAGTCGTCCAAACCCAGTCCTACGGCCCAGAAGCACGGGGCGGCGCCAGCCGCGCAGAAATCATTATCGCCGACGGGCCGATCCATTACCCCAAGGTGCTCGACGCCGACATCCTGCTCTGCATGAGCCAGGTCGCCTGTGACCGCTACGGCATGATGATGCGGCGCGGCGGATTGCTGATCGTCGACAACAACCAGGTGAGCCGCACGCCAACGGCCTACGCCGTGCAAGCCCCCATCACCCAGCTGGCCCGCGAAAAGACCGGCCGAGAGATCACGGCCAACGTCGTCGCCCTGGGCGTGCTGGTCGGCCTGACAGGGGTCGTCAGCCGATCGTCGCTGGAGGCAGCGGTCCGCGCCCGGGCGCCAAAGGGCACCAAAGACATGAACCTCGAGGCCCTGGCAGCCGGTTTCGAAGCGGCGCAGGAATTGATGCAGGAATAGGCTGGCGCGGCACATGCAGGCGCAAAAGCCCCCCCCTCTCGTCGCCGTCGTCGGCGGTTCGGCGGCGACGCGGCAAGAAATCGCCGCCGCCGAGTCCGTCGGGCGCAGGCTGGCCGAATGCGGCGCCGTGCTTCTCTGCGGCGGGCGCGGCGGGGTCATGGAAGCAGCCTGCCGGGGGGCAAAATCAGCCGGCGGCCTGACCGTCGGCATCCTCCCCGGCGCCGACGCCCAGGAAGCCAACCCCTACGTGGACATCCCCATCAGCACCGGAATCGGCGGGGCCCGCAACACCATCATCGCCCTCAGCGCCCAGGCCGTCATCGCCATCGGCGGTAGCTATGGCACGCTGAGCGAGATCGCCTACGCGCTCCAGTTCGGCAAGCCGGTCATTGCACTCGGAAGCTGGCATCTCCAGCGCGCCGGACATCCCCCAGCCCCGATCCGGCGGGCCGATACGCCAGAAGAGGCGGTGCGATGGGCCCTTTCGTAGGGACGACAGCCGGTCGCCCCTACACCTTCCCCGCCAACGTCACGTCGCCCGCCAGCAGCCGCTGCACCGTCCCGTCGTCGCTGCGCAGGAGCAGCGCCCCCTCCTCGTCGACCCCTTCCGCCAAGCCGACGAGCGCCGCGCCAGCAGCCGTCGCCCGGACCCGCTGGCCGATCGTCACCAGACGGAGCGCCCACTCGTCCCGCGGGTTTTGCCCCGCCCGCACGGCAGCGTAGCGGGTTTCAATCCCCGCCAGCATGGCCGCCAGCAGGCGCCAGCGGTCAACCGGCGCCCCGACCTCGGCCAGCAAGCTGGTGGCGTCGGGGGCCAGGCCAGCCAAATCCCCCGGCGACACGTTGACGTTGAGGCCCACGCCCACGACGACAAAATCGAGCCGCTCGCCGACGAGCCCCGTCTCTGTCAGCAGCCCGGCCAGCTTTTTGACCCGGCCATCGGACAGCACCACCAGGTCATTGGGCCACTTGATGCCCGGCGCACATCCCGACACCGCTGCCACCGCATCGGCAGCGGCAAGGGAACAGAGCATCGTCAGGCGATGCGCTTGGTGCAGCGCCAGGGCGGGGCGAAAGAGGATCGAACAGAGCAAACAAGTGCCGGGAGGAGCAATCCAGCGGCGTTCCAAACGCCCCCGCCCGGCCGTCTGTTCGTCCGCCACAACGACCGTACCCTCGGGCGCTCCCTGAGCCGCCAGGTCCCTGGCGACGTCGTTGGTCGAGCCGGTGCGGGGGAAAAAGAGCGCGTGGCGGCCGAGGATTTGGGTCGTCAACAAGGATTGGAACGGCACATTCAACCCATCCATGCCAATTCTTTGACTCACTCAGGGCCTGAACCAGCCACTACCGCCGGCTGCTTCCAGTGCTGGACCGTGTCATACATCGCCACCACGTTCTCGGGCGGCACGTCGGGTTGGATGTCGTGGACGGGGGCAAAGACATAGCCGCTGCCAGGCGCCAGCACTTGCAGCCGCTCCCGTACGTCCGCCGCGACCTCCTGCGGGGTCGCCCACGGCAGCACTTGCTGCGGACAACAGCCGCCGCCCCAAAAGACGAGCTGCTCTCCAAACTCGCGCTTGAGCCGCTGCGGCTCCATCCTGGCTGCCGAGGTCTGCAGCGGGTTCAATATGTCCACGCCGGCGGCAATCAGGTCGGGGATCAGGTCGTAGACAGAGCCGCAGCTGTGCAAAAAGACGCGGGCGTCACTGCGTTCGTGGACCAGGCTGTAGAGCTGGCGGTGATACGGCAGAAACAAGGCCCGGTAGGTGGCGGGGCTGATCTGCAGGCCCGCCTGCACGCCCAGGTCGTCGCCAAACCCAACCACGTCGACAAACTCGCCCACCGCCGCCAGGTAGCGCTCCAGGTCGGCACAGGCAGCGCGGGCCAGTTTCTCCACCAGCAGGGCGGCAAATTTGGGCTCCCGCTTGAGGTCGGCCATGAAACGGACCCAGCCACGGGCAAATTGGGCTCCCTCCAACAAACTGCCGCCAAACCAGCCCAATATGGCATAGTCGGTCTCCTGGCGCAGCTGGCGGGCAAGCTGGCGCAAAAAAGCCAGTTCGCGGTCAGAGATACGGGCCGGTTCAAAGCGCTCCAGGTCACCCAGCGCAACCTCGGCCAGGGGGGCGTCGCGGGGAACAAAGTGCCAGGTACCGGCAGGCATCCAATGAGAGACCGCGCCGTCGGCCGTCCGCAGCAGCAAATCGCCGCCAGTTGTCGCCTGCGGCGCAAAACCGGCCGTGACGAGGGCCGGGGAACCGTCGGGCAGGGTCCACAACCGCCAGCGGCCCCGGCGCAGGCCGGGCAGCGGCTCCCAGCGCGGCAAGCCGATCACGTCCACGCCCAGGCGGCGGCGGACCGGTTCCTCCACCTCGGCCAGCTGGAGCAGGGCGTCGGACAGGCGCACCGGCCCGTCGTCCAGGCCTAGATGTTTTTTCAACCGCCGGTAGGCGACGGCGTTGATCCCCGTGACCAACGATCCGCCGAGATCGATCGGTACCCGGTCCGGCTCCTGGTGGGCCAGGGCAGCCCGCACCCGTTCGCGGCTGTTCATGAGAACCATTATAGCGCCGCGCCGCCAAAAATCAAGAGTGAAGGTAACTGCTCGGGCGAGCCGTTACGAGAAAAGAAAAAAAGAAGACATCTCCAGTTGTCCTATCTTGGCAGACGTGTATAATACCCATGGCAGGTAACAGCTCGGCTCGATCACCCGGACGCCTCTCCTACAGCACACGGGCGACGCGGCAGCCGGTCGTCGGCGCTGAGCGAAGGGGGGATATACAACATGCGGTGTCGATCCTGCACTGCAGAGAATCCGCCGGGCTTTTCCTTCTGCGGGCACTGTGGGGCCCCGCTGCCCCGCCGGTGCCGCCAATGCGGTCTCGAGAACCCGCCCGGCTTTTTCTACTGCGGGCACTGCGGCGCTGACCTGGCGCATCTCTTACCATCTGCGGTGCAGACGTCCCTGGAAGGGGAACGGCGCTTTGCCGTCGTCCTCTTTGCCGACATTTCTGGGTTTACGCGCCTTTCCGAACAGCTGGACGCCGAAGAAGCGACCCGCTTTGTCAACCGCTGCCTCGACAGCATCACCACCGCGGTGGTGCGAAACGGCGGGCGGGTCGACCGGTATACCGGGGATGGGCTGATGGCAGTCTTTGGCGCCCCCACCGCGCACGAGGACGATCCGGAACGCGCGCTGCACGCCGCCCTGGAAATGCGCGAAACGATGGTCCAACTGTGCGCCAGCCTGAACGTCCCCCACGTCTCGCTGCACATCGGCGTCGCCTGCGGCCAGGTCGTCGCCGCTGGCGTCGGCGGGCGGGGACGGAGAGAGTACACCGTCATCGGCTCCCCGGTCACCCAGGCCGGTCAGCTCCAAGAAGCCAGCATGCCCGGCCAGATCCTGGTCAGCGAGGACCTGGCCCGGCACGCCGCCTACCTCTTTCTCTTCCAGCCCGTCGCCTTCCCGCAGCAATCGCCACCAGAAAGCACAGCACAGGCGCCGGGCAGAGAGCAGGCCGTGCAGCTGCCGCTGGAGCACATCGCGGCCCTGGAACTGGTCGGAGAACGGTCGACTGGCGAACTGCCCCAGCACACGCATGATCTGCGCGCGCCACTGGTCGGCCGCGAGGCCGAAGTCGCAATCCTCCACCGCGCCCTCCAAGACCTCGTCGCCGGGAAGGGCGGCGCAATCTTTATCGTCGGCGAGGCCGGGATCGGCAAATCCCGCCTGCTGCAAGCGGTCCGCTCCCGAACGCAAGAGAAAAAACTGGACCTGACCTGGCTGGAAGGAAACTCGCTCGAAACAGAGGAACTGGTCCGCTATGGCTGCTTCCGCGCCCTGTTGCGAGCGGCAATCGGCGCGACAGGGGAAACAAACATAACGCAAATCGAGCAGCGCTTGCAATCGTTCCTCGAACAACTGTTTCCCGGGAGAGCAAAAGAGGTCTATCCCTACCTGGGACGGATGATGGGCATCCCCCTACCCCCTGACATGCGGGAGCACGTCGAGCGCCTGGATGGGGAGAGCCTGAAATGGCAGACCTTTCGTGTCGTGCAGGAGTGGATCGCGACCTTCAGCCAGCAATCCCCTTTGGTGCTCGTCTTTGAAGATTTGCACCTGATGGACCCCATGTCGGTCGAGCTGCTGGGCCAGATACTGTCGCTGACCCGGTGGACGGCGCTGTTGATCATTGGCGTGTACCGACCCGAAGCGGGACAACCGTCCAGGAAGCTGTGGGAAATCCGCGAGCAGGAACAAGAAGAGATCTATCGCGAGTTGTGGCTGCGCCCGCTGAACGAGACGGCGTCCGCGCAAATGGTCGAACAACTATTGGGCACGGAGAAAATCTCTCCGGCGGTGCTGGACCTGATCTATCGACGCACCGAGGGGAATCCCTTCTTCATCGAAGAAATCACCCGCTCGCTGGCCGACGAACAAGTGCTGCTCCACTCCGACGAGGGGTGGTGGGAGCTGGCACCGGATTGGGACGAGGTGACCATTCCCGACACCATCCACGGCATCCTGCAAGCGCGCATGGACCGGCTGAGCAGCCAGGCCCGCCATACCCTGCAAATCGCCTCCTGCATTGGGCGGACTTTTTCCTGTCACCTGCTGGGAAACACCATCGCGGCACTGGGCAAGCCCGTCAGCGACCTGGAAGACAGTCTACAAGAACTGGTGGGATTGGGGCTGATCGAACAGCGCAGCGGGGCCCCGGACCAGGAATACATCTTCCGCCACGTCCTGGTTCGCGACACGGCCCACCACAGCCTGCTCCGCCCGCACCGCCGAACGATCCACCTCCACCTGGCCCAGGCGCTGGAGCGAATGTACGCCGGGCGGCTGGCAGACCAATACGGCGTGCTGGCCAGTCACTATGCAGAAGCGGACCGGCAAGAGGCCGCCCAGCAATACTTTCTCATGGCCGGGGATTACGCCCGCAGCAACTATGCCCTGGACGAAGCGCTGGCCTGTTACCGCAAAGCACTGAAACACCTGCCGCAGCAGGAAAAACCGGAGCAGGCGGCCAGGACGTTGATGAAGATGGCCCTGGTCAGCCTGTGCCGATTCGATTTTGCCGCCGCCAGCCGTAACTATGCGAAGGGCTTTCAGCTGTGGCAGTCGGCGATGGCGCCGCAAGACGCGCCGCCCACCGGAGGCACCCTCCGCCTGACCCTGCCCGCCTGGCCGGTGCTGGACCCCACCCAGGCCGGGGATTCGTACTCGGTGAGCATCCTCTCCCAACTCTTTGAGGGGCTGGGATATTACGACACCGAGGAAATGAACATTCTCCCGGCCGCAGCCGACAGGTGGGAAATCCGCAGCAACGGCTGCCAATACGTCTTTTTCCTGCGCCAGCAGGGGCTCTGGTCGGACGGGACGCCGGTCACCGCCCGCGACTTTGTCGCGACGATCCACCGCGTGCTCACCCCGCAGACCCATTCGCCCGTCGCCCCCGCTCTCCACGACATCAGCGGCGCGCTCGCCTTCTACCGGGGAGAAACTGATGACCCCGCTCACGTCGGCATCCGCGCCCTGGACGATTGGACGATCGAGATCGATCTGGAACGACCCGTGTGCAACTTTCCCAGCCTGTTTCCCTTTCGCGCTTTTTTCCCCATTCCTGCCGCTTCGATACAGGCCTATGGACACGAGTGGGCCCGCATCGACCGCGTGATGGGCAACGGCGCTTTCCGCATCGCCGGATTCGAGGCAGAGAAGCAATTTGTCCTGGAGAGAAATCCGTTCTACACGGGAACAAGCCGCGGCAACGTCGGGCGGGTTGAATGCCACGTCGTGCGCGACAACAACGAAATGCTGGCAATGTACGACCGGGGCGATATCGACGTCGTCGAGGCCTTTTCCGGCGAGGTCGATCAGCTTGCCCGGCGATACGGCACCCAACTGGTCATCGCCCCCCAGCTCTTTACCCGCTACCTCGGCTTTCGCTGCGACCGGCCGCCCTTTGACGACCCGCGCCTGCGCCACGCCTTTGCCCGCGCTGTCGACCACGCGGCGCTCGATCTCCTGAACCAGCGACACGGCAACGTGCCCGCCACAGGCGGCTTTGTGCCCCCTGGAATGCCCGGCCACTCGCCCGACATCCGCATCCGCTACCAGCCCGACCGCGCCCGCCAACTGATGAACGAGGCCGGTCATCCCAACGGCGAGGGTTTTCCCTCCATCCGCATGCTGGTCGGCCAGCGCAGCGACGCGCAGGTGACAGCCGCCCTGCTCTGCAACTGCTGGCGCGAGGTGCTGGGAGTCGAGATCGAGCTCGACGTGCTGCCAGCAGAAGAGTATTTCCAACGGCTGAACGACCCGCCGGAATTGTTCACCCTGGCCTGGACGGTCGATTTTGGCGAACCCCACCTTTTCCTCGCCCTGCCCTTCCACAGCGCCAGCCCAACCAACCGCATTCGCTGGAGCAACCCGCTGTACGACCAACTGGTCGAGGGGGCGACGGGCGTCGTCAAGCCGGCCCAGCGCATGGAGATGTACCACCGTGCGGATTATACCCTGGTCGCAGAGGAAGCGGCGGTCATGCCTCTCAGCTACGGGCAGCGGATGCTGCTCGTCAAACCGTGGGTGCGTCACTTTCCCGCCACCTCCTTTTCCGTCGCCCAGTACAAGAACGTCCTGGTCGACCGCAAGGAGGAGAAGCGTTGATCGGCCGCTGGCGGGACATTCTCCTCCCTCCAGGGAGACGGCTGCGCTGGGTGCTGCCGGCCCTGATGCTGCTGATCCTGGCCATCCTCCAGTGGCAAATCCCCGGCTGGCTCGACCGGGCCGAGCTATGGGCCGTCGACGCCCGTTTTCAACTGCGGGGAAAGGAAACCCCCCACTTTCCTATCGTCGTCGTCGCGCTGGACGAGACGTCTTTCCAGATGATGGGCGACCTGCAGGGCGAAAACATCCGCGCCTGGCCCCGCCACCGCTGGGCCGAACTGATCGTCCAAATCGCCGCCGGAGAGCCGCGCGTGATCGGCCTCGACATAGTCCTCGACACACCCGGCTGGGACGCGGGGGGCGATCAGGCCCTCGCCCAGGCACTTGAAGAAGCGGGCAACGTCGTCCTGCCCTCCCACCTGGAGCGGACAGCGAGCCCAGGCTACCAACACGTCACCTTCAGCCCCCCGCTCGCCCCGCTGGCGCAAGCGGCCGCCGCCGTCGGCGTGGCCAACCTCCCCACCGACGTCGACGGCGCTATCCGCCGCACGGCAATGCTCTACCAGTGGGAAGATCAAATCCACCCCGCTTTCCCCCTCGCCCTTGCTACCCTCTTTGCTGGCGAGGCGGTCCAAGTCGATCGCGCGGAGCTGGGCAGTGACTTTACCCTGCCCATTCACTTCCGCGGCCCAGAGGATACCTTTACCACGCTGCCGATGATCGACGTCTGGGAGGGCCAGGTGCCCGCGGCTACCTTTCACGACGCCATCGTCCTCATCGGCTATACCACCCAACTCGAGCAGGACCGCCACCTGACCCCCTTTGGTGACATGGCCGGGGTCCACATCCAGGCCCATGCAGTCGACACGCTGCTGGCTGGCGATTGGCTCCACCGGACGGCGAATTGGATCACTTTGTTGTCTGTTGCAGCAGCAGCCGTGGCGGCAACCGTCCTGATGAACCTGCGCCATCCCGGGGTCGGGGTGCTCGTCCTTGCCAGCGGACTGGTGATCTACCTGGTCCTGGGAGTCATCCTGTTCGCTCACAGCGACCTCCTGCTCCCCCTGGCCGCACCGACGGCAGCAACGGTCGCGACGGGTGGAATCGCCCTGGTCGAACGGCTCGCCTTTGCTGAGCGGGAAAAGCGCTACATGCGGCAGCGATTCTCCGGGGTGATGTCGCCCGAACGGGTGCGGGCGGTGATGGAGCGGTGGGAAGAGCTGCGGCAGCCGGATCGCCCGCAGAAGGAGGCAGCGGTACTCTTTTCCGACATCCGCAGCTTCACCCGCAGCACCGAATTCCTGGTGCGCAACAACCGCGTTCCCGAAATGGTCAACTTTCTCGGCCTGTACCTAGACGCCATGGCCGAGGCCGTATTCGCCGAGGGCGGCGTGATCTATGACGTGGAGGGAGATGGGCTGATGATCCTCTTTGGCCTGCCCGAACCCTACCCCGACTATGCGCTGCGAGCGGCGCGGGCGGCAGTGCGCATGGCCCTGGCGACAGAACCCCTGCAAGAAATCTGGCCCCTGCGGGACCAATACCCGCTGCGAATGGGCATCGGCATCCACTGCGGGCCCATCATCGACGCCATCGTCGGGCACGGAAGACGGGTGGAATACTCTGTCATCGGCGACCCCGTCAACACCGCGGCGCGGATCGAATCCCACTCCAAGGTGGTGATGCAACGGCCGCGCCCGCCGGGCGGGCAGGTCCCAGAAACCGCCACCATCCTCCTCAGCGCCAACTTGTACGACCAAATCCGTCCTCACGTCCTGGTCGACGCGGATATCCCGCCCTTTGAAGCGCGTGGCAAATCGGAGCCTCTGCAGGTGGTCCGCCTGCTGGGAATGGGGGATCTGCCTGACTTGGGGCCCGGAAGGAAGATAAAAAGATTTGTCCGATGATGAGGGGAATGAAAATGATTAGTCGATCCAGCAAGCAAATCGGCTTGATCGTCATCCTGGTCGGAGTATTGGCCGCCTGCGGCGGGGGAACGTCGACAGAACCCCCGCCGACCTCCCCCATCACTTCCACCGCGCCCCCGCCGGGGACGGCAGTACTTCCCACTGCAACCACACCGCCGACGCCCGCCGCCACGCCGGAGGGCCCCCAAGCGACCGTTGTCGACACGGTCAACGAGGTCGACGCTCATCCAGTGGCCGCGGGTGAATGGCAGGATGCCCAGGCTGGCATGGGGATCTATGTGGGAGGACAAGTATGGGCCCAGGAAGCCTCCACCGCCCGCCTGCAGGCCGGGGACGGGTTGGTCCGCGTCGCCCCCAACTCGATCTTTACTTTCGGGCATCCGGAGCCGGACACCCTGCAGTTCAACCTCCAGGAGGGGCAGCTGTGGCTCGACGTGGAGGGGCTGGAAGAGGGCGAATCGATCGAGGTCGAGACCCCCGGGGCAGTGACCTCGGTGCGGGGCACCCGCTTCAGCGTCCGCACCACCCCCGACGGGGGGGCGATCATCTCCAGCCAGGTCGGCACGGTCACCGTGGCGGCCGAAACCGGGGTCGTCAGCGTGACCCCCGGCCTGCAGACCACCGTCCCGGCAGGCGAGCGGCCAGGGCACCCGGTGCCAATCTCTTTCGAGGAGCAGGCCCTGTGGGGAATGGCAGCAGGGCCACACCTGGGAGTCGTGCTGCCCGCTTTTAGCATGACGACAATGTTCAGCTACACCGGCTACTCTTCCTACTGGGGTTGGTCGCCGGGCGGGGAATACTTTGTGATTATCTACTATGACACAAGCCGGGAAGGGTACCTCAACTATTTCTGCGCAATCTCGGCAACGATGCCCGTCACCGATTTCCTGCCCTTTGAGGCAGGAGGCTTCTCCTTCAACCCAGCTGGGGAAGGCTATGTCTACCTGCAATACGACCGCGCTACATTCCAGACCGATATCTGTGTCGCCGATGCCATCGACGCTCCGCCGCAATGCTGGGGCGAGGGTTATTACCACGACCGGCCCTACTGGTCGCCCGACGGGGAGTGGCTGCTTTTTTCTTCCAACCGGACAGTCCCTGAAAACCTGTTCAAATCCCGACCCGACGGCAGTGAGCTGATCCAACTCACCTTTGAGACGACAGGGACCAACAGCGAAAAGTCCTGGTCGCCGGATGGCGACCGGATTGCCTACGTCCGCGCCCCGTCCACATCTTGGGGGCCGAGCCAGCTGTGGACGATGGAAGCCGACGGATCCAACCCGCAGATGATCTTTGCGGAGCCGCTTTGGGGCGGCACCCATCCCGCCTGGAGCCCGGACGGCTCCTGGATCGCAGTGACTGGCTTTGACACCGGCGTCTGGCTGGTCCGCCCCGACGGCTCTGAGGCCTATCTGGTCCCCGGCAGTGAGAGCCGGGACTGCCAGGACCCTGTCTGGTCCCTGACGGACGACGGCTGGCCGCTCTTTTACACGGGTATAGCCGAGGAGAATCGCCCGGAGCTGTGGTACGCTCCGCAAGAGGGTGCGGAGGCAATTTTTTTCAGCTACGGCTGGGGGCCGATCTGGGCTGCAGACGGAAGCCGGGTTGCCCTGGGCCTGACCGACTACTCGGGCAGAGATACCGATAACGAAATCTACCTGTTCCATTCGGAGGCCAGCTTCTGGCGATGAGAAAGCCGCGCTCCATCCCCTTCCTCTGGTCGATGATTCCGCTGCTGCTCGTCGCCGCGGCGCTGCGCTGGGGCGGCGTCGCCTGGGACGGGGGCATCGGCGCCCACCCCGACGAGCGATACGTCGTCGGCATCGCCGAGGAGATGGGGCGGACTGGACAGATGGACCCCTTTGGGCTCGATCCCCATTTTTCCTACGGCCACCTGCCCCTTTACCTGCTGGCCCTGTTGGGCGGCGAGGACCGGCTGTTTGCCGCGCGCCTCCTGGCCGGCCTGTTCGACAGCGGGACAGTGGCGCTGGCGGCGGCGTTGGGCCGTCGGCTGGGCGGCCCGCGGACGGGGCTGCTCAGCGGGGCGTTCCTGGCCGTGATGCCGCTCCACGTCCAACAGGCCCACTTTGGCGTCGTCGATCCCTTCCTGGCCTTTTTCAGCAGCGGATCGATCCTCTTTGCCGTGCGGTCGGCCGGGAGCGGCCGGTGCGGCGCGGCCATCCTGGCCGGAGCGTGGGCCGGGCTGGCGGCGAGCTGCAAGGCCAGCGCGCTGCTGCTCGTCCTGCCGCTGGCCGCCGCGTGGGCAATCGCGCCGGTGAGCGGAACAAGGCGCGCCGCACGCGGGCTGGTCACGGCGGGAGCAGCGCTTGCCGCCTTTGCTGCTGCTGCGCCATTTGTCCTGCTCCGCTTGCCCACCTTTGCCGCCGCCCTGGCGGAACAGTCCGCCCTGGTGCGGGGCGCGGCGCTGGCCCCCTACACCCTGCAATACCACGACACGGCACCCTACCTCTATCCCCTCGGCCAGCTGCTGGCCTGGGGGATGGGGCCGGTGATGGGCCTGCTCGGCCTGGCCGGGGCCGGGGCAGCGGTATGGCAGGCCGCAAAAGGGCCGCTGGCGGCAGCGGAATGGGTCGTCCTGGCCTGGTGCATTCCCTTCCTGGCCTTTGTCGGCGGGTTGTTCGTCAAGTTGCCCCGCTACATGCTCCCCCTCACCCCCTTGCTGGCAGTCTATGGAGCGCGAGCAGGGGAGTGGCTGCTCAACCGGCGACGGTGGCTGGGCGGAACGGCCGCGGCCCTGTCCCTGCTCCCGGGCGGAGTGATCTCCCTGGCGCTGATTGTCTCCTACAATACGCCGCACCCCTGGGTGACGACAACAGCCTGGGTGCGCGAGAACGTCCCCCCCGGGTCGACCATCGCCGTCGAGGCGTGGGACCACCCGCTGCCTCTCGACCCGTCGGGGTACCAGATTTACGCCCTGCCGGTCCTGGATCCGGAAACGGCAGAGAAATGGGCCGTCATCGACCGCGTACTGGAAGAGACAGACGTGATGATTATTGCCAGCCGGCGGGGATACGGCGCGCTGGCAAATTGGCCGCAGCGGTTTCCCCTGGCCGCGGCCTATTACCAAGAGTTGTTTTCCGGCGAACGGGGGTTCCAGGTCGCGGCCTGCTTCGAGCGCTGGCCGCGCCTGGGCCCCCTGCCCCTCGCCGACGATCCCTTGCGGGCAGCCGGGCTCGTGCTGCCCGCTCCCGCCTGTCATCCGGCGGCGCCCTTTCCCCCATTACCGCCGCTGGACGAGAGCTTTGTCGTCTACGACCACCCGCTCGTCATCGTGATGCAGCGGCCTGTCGCAACCTGTACTGCCCAGGCAGTTAAACTCAAACCGAGGAGGTAAAATGAGAAAAATTGTACCCATCCTGATCGCGGTATTGCTGGTCGTCCTGCTGCCGGCATGCCAAAATGGCACGGCCACCCCCGACATCAGCACCGCTACCCCTGGCGGCACGCCACGGCCGGTCGCTTCCGGCTGCCGGTCCTTGCCGCCGATAACGGCGGGGGATTGGACGATCGGTCCGGACGACGCGCCGATCGTCCTGGTCGAGTACGCCGAATTCCAGTGACCGGGCTGCGCCCAATTCGAGCCCGTGCTGGCTCGCATCATCGAAACGTACGGCGACGACATCCAATTTGTGTACCGCCACTATCCGCTCAGCTTTCACGACAAGGCAATCATCACCGCCGAGGCCTCTGAGGCTGCTGGCGCCCAGGGCGCCTTCTGGGGGATGCACGACATACTTTTTGCCCGCTACAGCGATTGGGCCGGGCTGGCGCCCGAGGCAATGCCCGAGCTCCTGGCAGATTACGCCCAAGAGCTGGGGCTGGACGTCGACCGGTTCAGCCAGGAACTGGAGCAGCACGTCTACCAGGAGCGCGTGGAGAACAGTTACGAGGAATCCACAAACCTGCGCGCTCCGGGAACTCCTACCTTCATTGTCAACGGGCGGATGTTCCCCTTCGGCGCCGGCCTCTCGGAAGAGGCATTAAGGCTGTTCATCGACACATCGCTGGAGCTGGCCACGCCGTTCGACAGCCCGCCGCCCCAGGTCGTCGACGCCAATCGAACCTACCACGCCACCCTGCACACCGCGCAGGGAGACGTCGTCATCGAGCTATACGGCGACCGGGCGCCAGCCAACGTCAACAGCTTTGTCTTTCTCGCTCGAGAGGGACAGTACGACGGGACGACCTTTTTGCAGGTCACGCCCGATTTTGCCGTCCTGGCGGGCGACCCTTCGGGAACAGGACTGGTGATGGATCACGGCTACTGGTGCGACCTCGAGATCGTCTCCGACCTGAGCTTTAACGAGGTGGGCACCGTGGGGCTCAACAGCGCCACCCGGCGCACCTCGAGCATCCAGTTCTTTATCAACACTACACCCCAACCGACGTTGGACGGCAGCTATACCATCATTGGCCGGGTCATCGAGGGACTGGATGTTCTGACGGCTTTGGAACCCCGCGACCCGCGGGATCCGGAGGCGCCGCCCGGCGAGACCATCGAGTCAATCACCATCGAAGAACAATAACCGACTGCGGCGTCCACAGCCGCCGACCGCGAACGAAAAGGTCAGGGGCGCACAGCCGTGCGCCCCTGACCTTCATTGGCCCGCCCCAAACAACCGCTTTATCTTGACCCGCCGATTTCCGGTAGCTCCAGATTAAGCCGTGGCTGCTGGCGCGCCCCCCCAGCGAGGGAAATCCGTGTGTCAGGCGACGGGACGGGGATGCCCCCCCCCACGCCGGCGCAACAACAGAAACGTGACCACTCCCGCCACCGATGCCGCCGAGCCCAAGGCAGCCGCGCCGATCAACAACCCGTAGCGCAAGCGGCGGGCGGCTCGCTGGCTGCGCCGCGATGCCGCGATCAACTCCCGGCCCAGACTGCGCACAAAGGCTGTGGAAGGTTCCACTGGCACCATCGCCCGTTCAAGTCGACCCGTCAGCTCCACCAAAGCCGGCACTTTGCCCGCCTCCTCGATCCCAGGGCCTGGCACAACGCGAGAATCGCCCCCCTCTGTCCTACCACTCATGCCTTACTCTCCCCGTCTTGCACGACTCAACTGCCTGGCCGTCACCCCCAACGAGAGCAGCCCAAACGGTTACAATTCCACAAGCTGCTCTCGCAGCGCCACCAACGTGCGGTGATACAGAGACTTGATCGCCCCCTCGGTGCGGCCCATGATCTCGCCGATCTCGGCGTTCGACCTGGCTTCCACGAACTTGAGAATCAACAGCTCTTGCCGTTCGGGTGAAAGGCGGCGCACCGCCTCCAACAACCGATCTTTTTCCTCCTCCGCCTCGGCCACGGCGTGGGGGCCGCGGCTGGGCGCAATCAGCGTCGTCACAGCATCCAAAGCCACCACCGGCCGCCGGCTCTGATCGCGCAGCCAGTTCGCCACCACGTTATGCGCAATGCGATACAGCCAGGCTGCAAAAGGAAATCCACGATCCTGGTAACGCGGCAGCGCTTTCAAGGCTCGATAGAACGTCCGCGCTGTCAGGTCTTCGGCGTCGTGCGTGTTGCCCGTCCGATAGTAGTGGTAACGGTAGATTTGCTTGACGTATCGCTCGTAAAGAGAGCCAAACGCCTCCGGTTCCTCTTTCGCCCGCGCGATGAGTTCTGAATCCGACTGCTCTTCCATCTAGAATAACACCATCTCGTTCGTTCCGGTGCGGCACCGACGGCCTGACCGGATATGCCGCCCGCTTCGCGGCACCTGGGAGAGAATGCAGGGTCCAGGTGCGGCCCAGGCCGGCCTGATTGTACCTCCTCCCCGCCAGGGAAGCAAATCCGGTTACAATGAGGAATAAGGATTTGCGCCACGGGCAAACCTGGATATACTGGGGCTGTAATGATCTGACGTTCCCTCCAGGGAGCCATCCCTGTTCCGCCCAATGCGCGCATGGGAGACAATATGAGCAGTTTATTTGCGCTGATCGTCGAAGATACAAAAGATATTGCTAACTATTTTTCGCTGGCATTGAAAACGGCAGGTTTCCAAACCGAGGTTATCTTGACCGGCGACGCAGCACTGGAGAGGCTCAAGACCGTCGTGCCCGACATCGTGGTGCTGGATTTGCACCTGCCGGAAGTGATGGGCACAGAAATCCTCCGCGCGATCCGAGCTGACGCACGTCTGGCAAACACCCAGGTGATCGTCATCACCGCCGACGCGCTCACCGCCGAGACGATCCAGGACAAGGCCGACCTGGTCCTCATCAAGCCAGTTGGCCTCGACCAACTGGGCGACCTGGCCACCCGGCTGACCCGAGATCGAGCTGAAGGCAAGGAACTGGACTTTCAATAGCGACCCGGTGGGAGACGCGGCCTACATCCGCGGCCTGTACGGCAACGTCTCGGTCCAGTACGGACGTGTTGGGGGAGAGAGGATAAAATGATCATTACCGCAGAACAGATTATCTCACTGCTGAACCTGCAGCCCCACCCCGAAGGCGGGTATTTCCGCGAGTCCTACCGCTCTGACGAACAGATTCCCCCAGCCGGCCTGCCTGACCGCTATCCGGGCGCCCGTTCCTTCGGCACGGCGATCTATTACCTGCTCACCCCGGGCACCTTTTCGCGAATGCACCGCCTGGCGACGGACGAGGTCTTTCACTTTTACCTGGGTGACCCGGTCGAGATGCTGCAGCTCTGGCCCGACGGGACGGGCGGTAGCATCACCATCGGCCCCGACATCGCCCGGGGGATGCAGCCGCAGGTCGTCGTGCCGCGCGGGGTGTGGCAGGGCTCGCGCCTGGCAGCGGGCGGCCGCTTTGCGCTGTTGGGCACCACTGTCGCCCCGGGGTTCGAGTTCGCCGATTACGAGGTCGGGCAGCGCGGCAAGCTGGCCGCCGCCTATCCCCACTTCCGGGACCTGATCGCCGCGCTAACGGGCGGGGAATAGCAATGCCCCAAAACCAATTCACCCTCCTCTCCGCGGTGCATCTTTTTCTCCTCCGGGACGACGAGGTGCTCCTGCTGCGCCGCTTTAACACCGGCTACGAGGACGGCAAGTACAGCGTCGTCGCCGGGCACCTGGACGGCGACGAAGAAATCAAGGCGGCGATGGTCCGCGAAGCCGCGGAGGAGGTCGGGATCGAGCTGCACCCGGCCGAGGTCCAGGTGGTCGGCGTCATGCACCGCAAGTCCGATCAGGAGCGGATCGACTTTTTTCTCGCCGCTTCCTCCTGGTCGGGCCAGGTCGCCAACTGCGAGCCCCAGCGGTGCGACGAACTGGCCTGGTTCCACCCCGATGCACTGCCCGAGAACACCATCCCCTACGTCCGCCGGGCGATCGAGAACTACCGGCGGGGGACCTGGTTCGACAGCTTTGGCTGGGAGACCGGGGAGACAAACTTTTACGTTCGCCCCACCCGGCAGGAGGACCGAGAGTGGATCGGGCGGTTCGTCGCCGCCCGCTGGGGCTCGGAAAAAATCGTCACCCGGGGCAAGGTATACGACTGCCGCGACCTGCCCGGTTTCGTCGCCCGGCAGGGAGAACGGAACGTCGGCCTGGCGACCTACCGCATCGAGGGAGAGAGCTGCGAAATCACCTCCCTCGACAGCACCCGCCCCGGCATCGGCATCGGCACCGCGCTGATCGCGGCGGTCAAGGAAGCAGCTCGCCAGGCAGGGTGCCGGCGGCTCTGTCTCATCACGGCCAACGACAACCTGGAAGCGCTCGGCTTCTACCAGCGGCGGGGATTCGCCCTCGCCGCCGTCCACTGCAACGCGCTGGAAGTGTCGCGGCAGGTCAAGCCGCAGATCCCGCTGGTCGGCGCCCACCGCATCCCGCTGCGGGACGAGATCGAGCTCGAGATGCCCATGTAACAGGACGCGGGAAATGACTCCTCATTGACGTTTATACGTCATTCAGTTATAATGCCCTCGAGCGCCAATAGCCCGTAACTGCTCGGGCCGCTTGTACCTGGCACCGGGCCCGGTGCTTGCCCGACGATATCCCACGATAGCTGCCTGAGCGAACAGCAAAGATGCATATTCCAACTCGTCTGCAATCCAATCTCAAGTGGCTGTTCCCCGGCCTGGGGGTCAAGCGGTGGCTGCTGCTGATGGCGGCCGGCGTTGCCCTGCTCGGTTTTGGCGTGGGAACCGTGCTGCAGCGCCAGCCCGACCCGCTGCCGGCCGTCTTGCAGGCCGTCTCTCTGGCGTTCCTTCCCCCTTGGGGCAGGGGATTGATCTTTGCCCTATTGGGGGGGGGATTGACGCTGGCCGGGCTGGCGGGGCTGAACCGCGCCCTGCTGGCCCCATTTACCCATGGCGGCGGGCAGGTTGTCGAGGCCCTCTACCAGCACCGGCAGCGGGAGCGCGGGCCCAAGATTGTGGCCATCGGCGGCGGGCATGGCCTTGCCACCCTGCTGCGCGGCTTGAAGGCCCACACCCGCCACATCACCGCCATCGTCACGGTGGCGGACGACGGCGGCAGCTCTGGGCGCCTGCGGCGGGCGCTGGGCGTCCTGCCCCCCGGCGACATTCGCAACTGCATCGCCGCGCTGGCCGACGACGAGGCCCTCATCACCCAGTTGTTCCAATACCGTTTCCCCGCAACCACTGCCGAGACCAGTCTCAACGGCCACAGCTTTGGCAACCTCTTTATCACTGCCATGGCCGAGGTCACCGGCTCTTTCGAGCAAGCGATCCTGGAATCGAGCCGCGTGCTGGCCGTGCAGGGGCGCGTCATTCCCAGCACGTTGCAGAGCGTCACCCTGGTCGGAGAGCTGCGCACAGCGCCGGACGGGGTCAGCCAGGTGGCTGGCGAGTCACAGATCACCGGGGCCGGCGGGGTCATCGAGCGCGTCCACCTGCAGCCCGACGTCGCTTCCGCTCACCCGGCGGCAGTGCGGGCAATCCTGGAAGCGGACCTGGTCGTCGCTGGGCCGGGCTCGCTCTACACCAGCCTCCTGCCCAACCTGCTGGTGCGCGAGATTGCCCAGGCCGTCGCCGCCAGCCACGGGCTCAAGGTGTACGTCTGCAACGTCGCCACCCAGCGGGGGGAAACCGACGCCTACGACGCCAGCGACCACGTCGCCGCCCTGGAGCGGCACGTCGGGCGCGGTCTCTTTTCCACCGTCGTCGCCAACGACAATTTCCAACACGCCGCCGCGCTGCCAGCGGGAAGCGAGGCCGTGCGGCTGAACCCGGCGCTGGACGCCGCCTATACCCTCTACAGCGCCGATCTCGTCGATCCGGCCTGCCCCTGGCGGCACGACGGCGACAAGCTGGCCCGGGTTCTCGTCCGGCTTGTTGAGCAACGACGGAATAGGGAAACAGTATGACAAAAAGAGGGGGAAGACGTGGGGACGACCGGCTGAGCAGTTACACATATTCACTAATAAGGAGGAACAAATGACCACACGAATCGGCATCAACGGTTTTGGACGCATCGGGCGACAGGTGCTCAAGGCGATGAAAGAAAAATACGGCGGCGCCTTTGACGTCGTCGCCGTCAACGACTTGATGGACGCCAAGACCAACGCCCACCTGTTCCAATACGACTCCAACTATGGCATCTATGACGGCACGGTCGAGCTGGACGGCGGCGACATTGTCGTCGACGGCGACCGCATCCGGGTTTTCGCCGAGCGCGACCCGGCCAGCCTGCCTTGGGGCGACCTGGGGGTCGAGATCGTCGTCGAGTCAACGGGCGTCTTTCGCGACCGCGCGGGAGCGAGCAAGCATCTCGAAGCCGGCGCCAAAAAAGTCATCATCTCTGCGCCCGCCAAGGGGGAGGACATTACCATCGTCCTCGGCGTCAACCACGACCGGTACGACCCCGCCGCCCACCACATCGTCTCCAACGCCTCCTGCACGACCAACTGCCTCGCCCCGGCCGCCAAGGTCGTCTTTGACCACTTTGGCATCGTCAAGGGGCTGATGACCACCATCCACGCCTACACCAACGACCAGCGCATCCTCGACCTGGCGCACAAGGACCTGCGACGGGCGCGGGCGGCGGCGCTGAACATTATTCCCACCACCACCGGCGCGGCCAAGGCGGTGGCCCTGGTCATCCCCGAGCTCGAGGGCAAGTTCGACGGCTTTGCCCTGCGCGTCCCCACGGCGACGGTTTCGATCGTCGATTTCGTGGCCGAGCTGGAAAAAGAGACCACCGTCGAGGCGGTCAACGCCGCCTTCAAGGCCGCGGCCGAAGGGCCGCTGGCCGGCATCCTCGGCTATTCCGAGGAACCGCTGGTGTCGATGGACTATAAAGGCGATGCCCGCTCCAGCATCGTCGACGGCCTGTCCACCATGATGGTCGGCAGCACCATGCTCAAGGTCGTGACCTGGTACGACAACGAGTGGGCCTACTCCGTCCGCGTCTGTGACCTGGCCAAGCTGATTGCCGACAAGGGCCTGTAAAAACAGATGAACAAAAGGACCATCCGTGACGTCGACGTCTCCGGCCAGCGCGCCCTGGTGCGGGTCGATTTCAACGTGCCGCTGGCCGGCGGCGAGGTGGCCGACGACACCCGCATCCGCGCCGCCCTGCCGACCATCGAATACTTGCTGCAGCAGGGCGCCTCCGTTATCCTCATGTCCCACCTCGGGCGTCCCAAGGGACAGGTCGTGCCGGAGCTGCAGCTGGACCCCGTGGCAACGCGCCTGGCCCGGCTCCTGGAGCGGCCGGTGCAAAAGTTGAACGACTGCATCGGTCCGGAGGTGGCGGAGGCTTGCGCCAACATCCAGCCTGGCCAGGTCATCCTGCTGGAAAACACCCGCTTCCACCGCGAGGAAAAGGACAACGACCCCGGTTTCTCGGCCCAACTGGCTGCCCTGGGCGATCTCTACGTCAACGACGCCTTTGGCACCGCCCACCGCGCCCACGCTTCGACCGCCGGCACGGCCGGGGCGATGCGCCAGCGCGGCGGCGAAGCGGTAGCGGGATTGCTATTGCAAAAAGAGCTCGAGTTCCTGGGCCGGGCGGTCGAGAACCCGGAGCGGCCCTTTGTCGCCATCCTGGGCGGGGTCAAGATATCGGACAAGATCGGCGTCATCGACAGCCTGCTGGAGCGGTGCGACCGGCTGCTCATCGGCGGCGGCATGGCCAACACCTTTTTCGCGGCCATGGGGTTTGAGATGGGCGACTCGCTGGTGGAAGAAGCGGCGGTGGAAACCGCCCGCGACCTCCTCGCCCGCGGCAAGAGCCGCCTGGTGCTGCCGGTCGACGTTGTCATCGCCGACGCTTTCGACAACGACGCCCGCACCCGGGTGGTCGCCCCGGACCAGATTGCGCCGGGATGGCGCGCGCTCGACGTCGGCCCCAAAACTATCAGCACCTTCGAGTCCGCCCTGGGCGGCGCCCGCACCGTCGTCTGGAACGGGCCGTTGGGCGCCTTTGAGATGCCCAACTTTGCCCAATCGACCTTTGCCCTGGCGCGGGTGCTGGCCCAATCGGCCGCCACCACCATCGTCGGCGGCGGCGACTCGGCGGCGGCGGTCCACCAGAGCGGCCTCGCCGACCGCTTTACCCACATCTCGACCGGCGGCGGCGCCAGCCTCGAGTTCCTGGAGGGAAAGACGCTGCCCGGCGTGGCGGCGCTGAGTGCGGTATGAAAACCCACCTGCTCAAGCTGCTCCTGCTCGCGACCACGATGGCTCTCTTCTCCCTGCCCGCCTGCGGCGAAAGAGCGCTCCTCTACGACGTCTCTTTTTCCAGCTCGCGCATCACTCCCAACGCCGACCACGACAACGACATCGTGCGCATCCAATATCGCCTCTCGCGGCGGGCTGCGCTCTCGATCTATTTTCTCGACGCAGCGGGGAACCGGTACACCTTCCGCAGCAAGGAACCCCGCGCGCCGTCGGGGGACGACCCCTACTCGGTCTACTTTTCCGGCGTCGTCGACGGCTACACCCTGCCCGGCGAAAGCCTGGACGGATTCTCCGTCACCCACCGCATGCTGCCGGACGGCGCCTATACCTGGGTCGTCGAGGCGACTGACGAGAGCGGGCAGACGGAACAACAGCGCGGCACGCTCGTCATCGCCGACGCGGATCGCGCGCTGCCGGAACTGCTGAATTTCTCCGTCACCCCCCCGGTTTTTACGCCCAACCGGGATGGGATCAGCGACCGGGCGCGGATGAACGTCTTTGTCAGCAAGGATCACGATTCGCTGACCGTCTACTTGCTGGGAGAAGATGGGATTCGCTACCACGTGGCGGAGGACGAGCGCAGCCCGTCGCTGCCCGGCGAGGCCGGCCTGCATACCTTCGACTATGACGCCGGGGTCGACCTGGGAGCGGAACCCCCACCTGACGGCCATTACGTCGTCTGGGTGGAGGCGCAGGATGCCGTGGGACAGCACACCGTTGCCACGACCTCCCTCACCATCGAGAACGGCGGCGTCCCCAAGGCCTATATCCTTAACGGCGAGGTCGAATGGTCCGCGTCCAGCATCCTGCTCGGGGAAACGATCTACTTTACGCTGACGGTGGAAAACGACAGCGCCACCCCCCTGCGCACCAGCGGCCCGCCGCCGGGCACGGTCTATGGCAACGAGCAGAACTATGCCACAGTGGGGGAGACGATCCAATCGGGCGTCTTTCGCGTCGCCATCCACTGCGAGAACGCCCTGGTCAATTATCCGTGGCGCTGGGCAATCGGGGACGAGAGCGTGCTGATCGAAAGCGCGGATGGCTACCGCTACCTGCCGCCCTTTACCCGCGCCACGGTGAGCGGGGGAATCCGATTCGACAGCGTCATGGGGGCGCGCAATCCCCAGTACTGCTGGGCCGGTCTGATCCACGAGGACGTGGAAATCGCCCAGGTGAACGATCGGATCGATCCAGTATTCCTGTTCATCCAGGTGCCGTAACGGCCCGGTCCGCTGCTAGGTGCTGCGACTTGTGCTCTATGCCCTTCCGGTATATGATAGTGTTCGGTCATTGCGACGAGAAAGGGGGGATGTATAGCGGATAGAAAATTACGCCTGACAAACGATTTGACGATACCATCCCATAATTAGGAGGAAAAGAGAAAAATGTCGAAAAAGATTGCGTGGACCGGCCTGGTGCTGGTACTGGTCAGCCTGATGGTTGTCGTGGGCGGCTGCACGCCGGCAGAGCTGGGGACCGAAGAGAACCCCATCATCTGGGTCTTTGTCCCCTCGGGCGAGACAGAACGGGTGACGGCCGGCGCCGAGTCGGTCGCTGAACTGCTGCACGAAGAAACCGGGCTGTACTTTGAAGTCCGCGTCGCCACCGAGTACGCCGGCGCGGTAGAGGCCATGTGCGCCGACCCGGCGGAGGCCCACATGTCCTCCCTGGCGACTTTTGCCTACGTCATGGCCGCCGACCGCGGCTGCGCCGAAGCGGCCCTGCTGTCGGTGCGCTACGGCAGCCCCACCTACAACGGTCAGATCCTCGTCCGCGCTGACAGCGGCATCACCAGCCTGGAGGACCTGGAGGGCATGACCTTCTGTCGGCCCGATCCCCTCTCCACCAGCGGCTGGGTGATCCCCTCGATCATGCTGCGCGGCGCCGGGGTTGACCCCAACACCGGCCTGGCCGAAGTCGTCGACGCCGGCAGCCACGACGCCGTCGCCGCCGCCGTCTACGACGGCACCTGCGACGCCGGCGCGACCTACGTCGATGCCCGCACCCGCATCGAGGAAGACTATCCCGACATCATGGAGCAGACCGTGGTCATCGCCATCGAGCCGGACATCCCCAACGACGGCGTCCAGTTCATCCCCTCCCTGCCGTCAGAGATCCGCGACCAGATCGTGAATGGCCTGCTCGCCATCGCCGCCACCGAAGAGGGTGTAGCGGCGCTGGATACCGCCTACCAGTGGCAAGAGCTGATGGTCGCCGGCGACAGCTTCTATGACCCGTTCCGCCAGATCCTGCAGGCCGCTGGCATCAGCGCCGAGGACCTGGTAGGAGACTAGCACCCACTGTAACAGCAACGACGTGACTCGTGCGAGGGGGGAGGGACAACCCTCCCCCCTCGTACCGATAGGAGGCAGGATGCTTGAGGTCAAACATCTGACCAAGGTCTATGACGACGGAACCGTCGCCCTGCGCGACGTCAGCTTCACAGTAGAGGATGGCGAGTTCCTGGTCATCATCGGCCTGAGCGGCTCCGGCAAATCGACCCTGCTGCGCTGCATCAATCGCTTGATCGATCCCACGGAGGGAGAGATCATGTGGGACGGGGTGGACATCGCCGGGGCCGACGCAGGCGAACTGCGCCAGATCCGGCGTCGCATCGGCATGATCTTTCAGCACTTTAACCTGGTCAAACGATCGAGCGTGCTCACCAACGTCCTCTCGGGCAGATTGGGATACGTCAATCCCTGGAGCAGCCTGCTCCATCGGTTTCCCGCCCAAGATCGCAAGATGGCGATGGACGCCCTGAGACGGGTCGGCATTGCCGACCAGGCCCACAAGCGGGCCGACGAGTTGAGCGGTGGGCAGCAGCAGCGGGTGGGCATCGCCCGCGCCCTCATGCAGCAGCCCAGCATCATCCTCGCCGACGAGCCGGTCGCCAGCCTGGACCCCGTGCTGGCACACTCGATCTTGGAACACCTGGAAATGCTGAACCAGGAAGAAGGCATATCCATCCTCTGCAGCCTGCACTACCTGGACCTGGTACAGCGTTATGCCTCGCGAGTGATCGGCCTGCGGGACGGGCGGGTCGTCTATCGCGGCACCCGGGAGGCCATCCGCGCCATGACGGACGACGAGTTCAAGGAAATTTACGGCGAGGAGGCGGTGCGGGTCAGAGTGGGGCCGCAACAAGGAGGGAGTGCATAATGGCAAGCCGCACAACCAGACAAACCAGTCGCAGCAGCATAGTGCCGGCACCCATCGCCGGCATCGCCTCGCTGATCCTTCCCGGCCTGGGCCAGGCGCTTACCCGGCAGATCTGGCGCGGGTTACTCCTCTTGGGCTCTTTGGCCACCAGCATCGGCCTCTTGGCCTGGCGGATCAACCTTTTGGCCCCCCGCGAGGTTGGATTCGCCGACGTATTCGTCAAGGCGCTGCAACGACAGCCCGGCTTTGTCATCCTGGCATTGTTGGGGGTGGTGACCCTGTGGCTGTGGAACGCCTGGGATGCTTACCAACAAGCGAAACCAGACCAGAAAGGCGGCGTGGGCATCTTTGTCTTGGTCGTGGCGGTCCTCTTTGTCCTGGGCTGGCAGATCAGCCAGATTCAGCCCTACAAGCTGGTGACAGAGCTGTCCGACGCCTCTAGGCCGCTCGGCCGGGTCGTCTGGCCGTGGCGGGCGGCCGTGACGCGGGATACCGAAACCATCGGCGCTTCGGCCGACATCCTGTCGCCCTGCGACGAACTGCCGCCTCCAGCGGTGCCGGAAGAGGTGCCCGGCCAGCCCTACATCATAGCCGAACCGACCTGCGGCGACTTGTCCACCAGAGACGAGAATCTCGCCGAGGTTCCGGGCACGCTGCTCACCGTCACCGGCTGGGGCTTTACCCCCAACACCGCAGCCCTCGTTTTCTGGGCCGACCCCCTGGGCAACGAGTTCCAAATGCGCCAGGGCGGCGAGTATCTGTCCATCATGACCGACGAAGAAGGCGCTTTTGAATTCCAGGTCAACATGCCCTACCGTCTCATCCCCCCCAGCTCGGAGGGCCGCATGATCCACCGCATCGAGGTGCGGCAGATCACGGCCGTGGGCAAGCTGCGCCCCAGTACCGTCTTGCTGAACAACATCGAAAAGATGGTGGAAACAATCGTCTTGGGCATGATGGCGACGATTTTCGGCATCGTCCTGGCCGTACCGGTCAGTTTCCTGGCTGCCCGAAACCTGATGGCCGGCTCCCCGATCACAATGTTCATCTATTTTGTCACCCGCACCGTGCTCAACATCATCCGCTCCATCGAGCCGCTGATCTGGGCCATCCTGGCCATCACGGTCGTCGGTCTGGGTCCCTTTGCCGGCGTGATCGCCCTCACCGTCCACTCCATCGCCGCGCTGGGCAAGCTCTACTCCGAGGCCATCGAAAGCATCGACCCCGGGCCAATCGAGGCGATCCATGCCACCGGCGCGACGCGGCTGCAGACGATCATGTACGCCGTCGTGCCGCAGATGATCCCGCCTTTCGTCTCCTTCTCCATCTACCGCTGGGACATCAACGTCCGCATGTCGACCATCATCGGCCTGGTCGGCGGCGGCGGCATCGGCTTCCTGCTCACCCAGTACATCCGCCTGCTGGACTATCGCTCGGCCGGCATCGCCGTCTGGTTCATCGCCATCACCGTGGCGGCCCTGGATTACGTGAGCTCCGAGATCCGGCAGCGTTTTGTGTAAAAGACCCCCTAACCCCTCCCCCGCACCCCTCCCCTTTCCCCCGCGTGCGGGGGAAAGGGGAGGGGTGCGGGGTGAGGAAAGGGGGTTTTGTACCTGGGCAAAGAGCATTCAGTGTATCAAAATCCCCCGGATCAAACATTAGCCGTCGTCATCGTCAGTTGGAACGTGCGGGAGCTGCTGGCAGCCTGCCTCCGCTCTCTCTTGGCCGACCTCGACCGTTCTGGCCTGGAGGCTGCAGTCTGGGTGGTGGACAACGCCTCCGCCGACGGCACGCCGGGGATGGTCGCCGCCGAGTTTCCTGCCGTCCGCCTGATCGCCAGCGACGAGAACCTGGGCTTTGCAGCGGGAAACAACCGCGCCTTGCAGGCCTTCTCTTCCAGCCCGCCGTACATCTGGCTGCTCAACCCCGACACCGAGGTTCAGCCCGGCGCGACAGCGGCTCTCGTCGCCGCGCTGGAATCCCACCCCGGCGCCGGCGTCGCGGGGGCCAAGCTGCTCTATCCCGACGGTTCGCTCCAGCAGTCCGCCTTTCGCTTTCCCGGGCTGGGCCAGCTGGCCTTTGAGCTCTTTGCCCTCCCGCCCCGCTTCTACGACAGCCCGCTCAACGGGCGCTACCCGCAACGTCTCTACGACCGCCCCACCCCCTTTCCCGTCGACCACCCGCTGGGGGCGGCGATGATGGTCCGCGCCAAAGCAGTGGCCCGGGTCGGGCTGCTGGACGCGGGATACCACATGTACTGCGAAGAGATCGACTGGTGCTGGCGAATGCGGCGGGCCGGCTGGCCGGCCCTCTGCGCCCCTGCCGCCCGGGTCGTCCACCACGCCGGGCAGTCGACAGCGCAGGTGCCCATTCCCTCCTTCGTCAACCTGTGGACCAGCCGGGCGCAGCTGTACCGGCGCTACCACGGGCCGCTCACGTGGCAAATCGCCCGCGCCATGGTGCGCGCAGGGATGCGGCGGCGGATGCGCGACGCCCCGCCGGACGTGGCCGCCGCCTGCGAGCGGATCATTCAGATATGGAGCGACAGCCGGTGAACGTGACCGCCATCCTGCCCGTCCGCGACGAAGAGGCTCACATCGTCGACTGCCTGGCCAGCCTGAGCTGGGCCGACCGCTGCGTCGCCTTTATCGACACCCGCTCCAGCGATCGCACGGAGGAGCTGGCCCGGCAGCACGGGGCGGAGGTCATCCTGCACCCGTTCGAGAACTTTGCCCAGTTCCACAACGACGCCATGGAGCGCGTCGAGACGGAGTGGATCTTTTTCGTCGACGGCGACGAGCGGGCCACGCCAGAGCTGGGCCAAGAAGTGCGCGAGATCGTGCAGGGGCAGCGAGAGCAAGTGCTGTGGTGGGTGCCGCGTCACAACTATATCTTTGGCCGGCTGACGTTGGGGGCGGGATGGTATCCCGATTACCAGCCGCGCCTGCTCAAGCGCGGCCACGCCCGCTGGGAACGCCCCGTCCACGAAGTCGCCGTTGCGGATGGGCCGGAAGGCTATCTCCAGCACCCACTGATCCACTACAACTATGACGACCTGCCCGATTTCATCGCCCGGCAGGAGCGGTACACCACGATCGACGCCGGTATCTTGTTCCGAGAAAGAGTTCGACCCCGTTTCTACACCCCCTACTCTCAAGCCGTGCGTCACTTTTGGTGGCGATTCGTGACGCTCAAGGGGCTGCGGGACGGGCTGCACGGGCTGCGGTTGAGCCTGCTGATGGCCTATTACGAAGCGGTTAAATATCGCAAGCTGAGAGGTTTGTACAAGGTCTGAACAGCACTCCCCCTGTCTCCCACTACGTCTGCCGGCGGACCTCGAGCACGTTGGGGATGTCACCGATGCGGGCCAACAGGCGCGCCAACTGCCCCGAATTGGTGACCGAAAAGTTCAGGTAGAGCGTGACCAGTTTTTGGTCTTTTTTCTGAACCAGCCCGTCGATGTTGATGCCCTCCCTGGAAAGCACCCCGGTGATTTCGTGCAACAGTCCAGGCCGGTCGTGAACCAGGACGTGGAGCACAATGGGGAAGGTGCGCAGCTTGGGCCCCCAGCTCACCGAGATCAGTCGCTCCGGATCGCGCACGTTGACCACGTTGGTGCAGTCGCGGCGGTGAATGGTGATCCCGCGCCCGCGGGTGATGTAGCCAATAATCGGATCGCCCAAGATGGGATGGCAGCATTGCCCCAGGCGGGTATAGAAGCCATCCGTCCCCAGCACCTGGATCTGCTGCGGCAAGTCGGTTGGAACAGGCGTCGCGGGCACGTCCGTCAACTCGGCGCTCTCTTGCTGGCGCTGCGCCTCGGTCACGCGAGAAGTGATCTGGCCGCTGTGGATGTCGCCAAAACCGATCTTGGCCAGGAAATCGTCGAGCTTGTCGTAGCCAAAGAGTTCGGCGACCGCTTCGTGCGCCATCCGCGCCAATCCCAGCCGTTTCAGCGCCCGCTCCAGGATGAGCCGGCCGAGGGCAATGTTTTGTTCCCGCCGTTGCTGGCGAAACCACTGGCGGATCTTGGCCCGCGCGCGGGCGGTTTTTACGTATCCCAGGTCGGGGTTGAGCCAATCCATACTCGGACTGTCGCGCTTGGCAGTGATGATCTCTACCTGGTCGCCATTCTGGAGGGTATAGAGCAAGGGCACCCAGCGCCCGTGTACCTTGGCTCCGCGACAACGGTGCCCGATTTCGGTGTGTACGTAGTAAGCAAAGTCGATCGGCGTCGAGCCGGCTGGCAGGTCGAGCACCTTGCCCTTGGGGGTAGAGACGTAGACGCGGTCGGGCCACAGATCTTCTGACAGCTCGTCGACGAGCGCTTGCGGGCTGTCATCGATGCTGCTGGACTTGATTCGAGTGCGTAAAGCGGCAATGTAGCGATTGTACTTGTGGTCGTAGCGGCTGCCATCCTTGTACCGCCAGTGGGACGCGACCCCATATTCGGCGAGATTGTGCATGTATTGGGTGCGAATCTGCACCTCCAGCATCCTGCCATCCTCCCCAAACACCGCGGTGTGGAGGGATTGATACATATTCTCCTTCGGCGTGGCGATGTAATCGTCGAATTCGCCCGGCACAGGTTGCCAGATGTTGTGGACGATGCCCAAGACTTGATAGCATTCAGCGACCGAATCGACAATGACGCGGATCGCCCGTACATCACAAACCCTTTCCAGCGGAATGTGCTTGCGCTGCATCTTGCGATAGATGCTATAGATGTGCTTGGGACGCCAAAAGATTTCGGCCTCGACACCCTCAAGCCACAGGTGGTGGTGGATGATCGCCGCGTGATGGCGGGTCCGTCTTTCACCCTCGATCTTGCGCTCCGCCAGCTTGGCCGCAATGTCGCAATAAGTGTCGGGGTCCAGGGTGTGAAAAGAAAGGTCCTCCAACTCGCTCTTCCAACGCCAGATGCCCAACCAATCGGCCAGCGGGGCGTGGGTCTCGATCGTCTCCCGCGCCAAGCGCCGCTGGCGCTGAACGGGCAGGTATTCGATCGTGCGCATATTGTGCATGCGGTCGGCCAGCTTGATCAACATCACCCGGACGTCTTTGGACATAGCCAGGAACATTTTGCGCCAGCTCTGCAAGTCCCGCTCGCTCTGCCAGCCTTCGTCGTCCTGCTCCTCGGGAGACCCGGCCAGGTCTTGTACGCGGGCCTCGTCGTCGCTTTCGGGCCGCCCCACGCGGTCGGCAATCTCTTCCAGCATGGTCACGCCGTGTACCAGAAATGCCACCGCCGGGCCGAACTCTTGCGTGAGTTCCTCCAGGGTGACGGGGGTATCCTCCAGAATGTCGTGCAACAACGCCGCGGCAATCGTGTCCGGGTCCATCTTTAACTCGGTCAGCAACCGCGCCGTCTCGAGGCAATGCAAGATGTACGGTTCTCCAGAGAGGCGGTACTGGCCCTCGTGGGCGGCAGCAGCAAACTCGTAGGCACGACGGAGCAGCGGATGTGCCTCTACAGGAGCGGCCTTGAGGACCTGGGCGAGGAGCTGTTGAATCTTTTCGGCCATCGCAAAACCCCCATCCTCCCCCGCCAGCCGCTGGAGAACATCCAGGCACCGGCCCAAGGGGGCTTTCGCAGTAGAAGGCACAACAAAGCTGGCTGTCGGAGTCGTGGCACCAGTAGTATAATGCACGTGGGGCATTTGTCAATCAGCGAATAGCAAGGTATAGTGTAGCTGTTTGCTATGAGAGTCATATCCGGCATTGCCAAAGGCCGCAAGCTGAAATCCGTGCCCGGCGGCGGCACGCGGCCCATCACCGACCGGGCCAAGTCGGCCCTGTTCAGCATCCTGGGCCAGGACGTGGCCGACTGTCGCTTCCTGGACCTCTTTGCCGGCACGGGCCAGGTGGGCATCGAGGCCCTGAGCCGCGCGGCGGCGGAAGCGGTGTTTGTCGAAAAGGGGGCGGCTGCGCTGCGCACCATCCGCACCAACCTGGACCTCACCGGCCTGGAAACGGGCGGGCGGATCGTCCGCGCCGACGTCTTTGCCTACCTGGAAGGACCGCCCATCCCCTTCGATTACGTCTACCTCGCGCCGCCCCAATACCGCGGGCTGTGGGCCGCCACCCTCGCCCGGCTGGACGCCCAACCTGGATGGCTGGCAGAAGATGGCTGGGCCATCGCGCAGATTCATCCCCGTGAATACGAGGAGCTGGAGCTGCAGAATCTTTTTCTCTTCGACCAGCGGCGGTACGGCGGGGTGATGCTCTGCTTTTATGCCCGAACCGAGCCAGATGTCCCCACGGCACAATAATGCATCCCCCCCTGGCTGCCAAGTAGCGACAACCGCGGTTCTTAACTTGACAATGGCAGATTTCATCATCGGATGCCCCCTACCGCAGTGGGGGAAGGGGAAAAGGGGGGTTTTGCAGGCAGCGAAGCCGCCTGCGAAACCCCCCTTTTCCCCGGGCGTATGCAAAACTTGGGGGAGCGTTAAAAATCAGACACGAATTAACACGAAAAAAGGTAGAAAATTCGTGTTAATTCGTGGCAGAAATTCCGAGATCATCTAGGGTGCTTGGCAGAGCAATCTGCTGAAATGTGCCATTGTAAAATTAACAACACCCAAGCAGAAGAGATCAGGATATCGGAAAAGTGAGTTTGCGAAAAGAACGGGCCAACCGGGCACTTTGCCCGGACAATCAGCCGCAGCAAAAAAAAGGAAAGGGGCAGGGTTTGCGGCGGGCCTACATCCGCTGCCTACCCTGCGCCGCTCTTTTTGCCGTTGCCTTTGTCGTCTATGGCTACGCCCTTGACTCGCCGTTCATGAAGGATGCGCCCGAGATGCTGGCCTGGCTGCAGAACCACACCCTGCTCACGCTATGGACCGACGCCAGCGGCTTTCCCTTTTACCGTCCCCTGAGCTGGTGCGTGCTGATGGCGTTGTCGCCCGCCGGCCCGGCTGCGCTGCACCTGTTCAACATCGGGCTGCACGGCCTGGCCGCCGTGTTGCTGTGGCGAATCGTCGCGCGGTTGATGCCCGACCAGCGGTGGCTGGGCCCTGCCGCGGGGCTGCTCTTTCTCCTCTATCCCTTTTCCTACGAGGTGGTGACGACCACGGAGCCGGTGGTACAGACCGTTTCGCTGACGGCGATGCTGCTGGCTACGTCGTGCTACGTCGAGTGGAGAAAAGGCCTGCGCCTGCCCGGCCTGCTGGCTGCCTGCGCCAGCATCTTTGCCGGCGAGTACGGCGTCGTCCTGCCAGCCGTGCTCCTGGGCGTGGAGCTGTGGCAGGCCCGGCGGAGGGGGCAGCCCTTTCGCTGGCAGCGCACCCTCCCCTACTGGGGCCTGGCCGCTCTCTACCTCGTCGCCCGCACTGTCGTTCCCCGCAGCGCGCTGGGCGACTGGTCCCCCGGCCTGGAACTGGTTCCCAAGCTGCTCTACCTGCTGCAGGCCCTGTTCTATCCGCTCGCGCCGCTGGCCTTTCCCCTGGCCCGGCAACTGTCCATCTCGCCGGAAGCGGGACTGCTCGTCACCGCCGGCCTGGCAGCCGGCGCGGTGGCGCTGCTGGCCGGCCAGGCCCGCAATCGCCCATCCTTCGTCGACGCGCTGCTCCTGGCGCTGGGGTGGACCGCGATCAATGCCAGTCCGCTCTTTTTGCTCAGCGCCGATTACCTGCTCAACGGTCCGCGCCTGCTCTACCTCCCTGCGGCGGGGATCGCGCTGTTCTGGGCGCTGGTCCTACTCGCCCTCCTGCAGCCGCTGCGCACCCGCCGCCCCGCCCTGGCCCTCGTCCTCTTTCTCCTGGTGACCGCCGCCATCGCCCTGCCGGCGTGGAACGCCAGCCGCCAGGTGGTCGAGACGGCAGAGGAGGTGGTCGACCTCTTTCTGAAATCCCAACGTCCGCCCCGCGACGCCGTGGTGGTCAACTTTGTCTCCTGGCTGGCCCCCAGCCCCCCGCTCTATCCCATCGGGAAACAGGGCTTTACCATCGTCCCCGGCTTTTCCGACCTGGGGACGCTGGCCTGGGCGAACCAGGCCCATCGGCCGCCCGGGATCGCGATCGACAGCCTTTTTTTCGGCATCGTCTGGCAGGAATGGGAGCTGGAGCAGCGCTTTTACCAGCAGCAGGTCGGGTGGGAGGAGCTGGCGGAGACAATCCAGGCCGGCGACCCGCTGCTGCTCTACCGCTATACCCCGTCCGCCCTCGCGCTGGAAGAGATCGGCGCCGCACCCCTCGACGCAGCGCCTCCCGCCCCGCTGGCAGCGGTGGGAGAAACAGGCCTCACGCTGACGGCGCGCGCCGTTCTCCTGCCGCCGGGAGATCAACTGGCCGTCGTCATCGACTGGCAGGCAAGCGAAGCGGTGCCGCGCGACCTGACCGCCTTCGTCCACCTGTACAACGGCGCAGGCCAGGTGCTGCAGCAGCGAGACGGCCGCCCCCTGGGTGACCTTTACCCCTTCTGGCTCTGGCCGGCCGGGGAATACGTCCAGGAACGGCGTATCTTTTGGCTGGACGGCGCGCTGCCTGCCGGGGCATCCGTCGGCGTCGGCGTGTACGATCCCGCCACCGGCGAGCGCCTCTTGTTGACCTCCCTGTCATCTGATGCTACAATCACCGACAATGGCCTGCGCGTCCCAATTCTGAGGGACAGACAATGAGCAGGCCGCGGATTTCAGCCTTGTGAGCAAGCAGAAGAACGAACGCTTTTTTATCCTCTCTCTCGGCTGCCCTAAAAACAGCGTCGACGCGCAGGGCATGGCGACGCTGCTGGAGCGGGCCGGCTATCGGACGGCGACTGACCCCCGTCGGGCCGACCTGCTCGTCGTCAACACCTGCGGCTTTATCGAACCCGCCCGGCAAGAGTCATTGGCCACGCTGGAGGAACTGGCGCGGGAGAAACGGCCCCACCAGACCCTGCTCGCCGCTGGCTGCTGGTCCCAACGAGACCCGCAGGCGATCCTGAACGCAGTGCCCCAGGTCGACGGCCTGCTGGGTACGCGAAACTGGAGCGACATCGTGACGGTAGCACAACAGGCGGCGCAGCCGCAGCGCACCGCGCCCCTCGTCCACCTGCCCCCCACCCCCACCACGGCAACGGACGAAGCGGGCCTGCCGCGCGCAGTCATCCAGGGCAGCAGCAGCTATCTCAAGATCGCCGACGGCTGCAGCCGCCCCTGCGCGTTCTGCGCCATTCCGCTCATCAAGGGTCCCGCCGTCAGCCGCCCCGTGGCGTCGATCCTGCAGGATGCCGCCTTCCTGGCCGCCGCCGGGGTCCAAGAGATCATCCTCATCGCCCAGGATACGACCGCTTACGGCCGCGACCTGGGGATGGCGGACGGGCTGGCCGAGTTGCTGGAGCAGCTCTGCCGACACGTGCCGGACGTACCCTGGATTCGCATCATGTACGCCTTCCCCGGCGCCGTCACGCCCCGCCTGATCGAGCTGATAGCCGCGCAGCCGCAGGTTCTCCCCTACCTCGACATCCCCTTGCAGCACGCCCACCCGGCAGTCCTGCGGCGGATGCGCCGCCCGGCCGACGTGGACTGGGTGCGGCGGACCATATCGACACTGCGGGAGCGTATCCCCCACATCGCCATCCGCACCGCCTTCATCGCCGGCTACCCCGGCGAGACGGCAGCCGAGTTTGCCGCACTGCTCGACTTTGTGCAAGAAATGGCGTTCGACCGCGTCGGCGTCTTTACCTACTCCCACGAGACGGGAACCGCGGCCGCCGGCCTGGTCGACAACGTCCCACCGGAGGTGAAAGAAGAACGCTGGGCCCGGCTGATGGAGACCCAGCAACCTATCTCCCTGGCCAAAAACAAGGCGCTGGTCGGCCAGGTGCTCGACGTGTTGATCGAGGGGCAGGGGGAAGGGATGAGCGTGGGGCGCAGCTACCGCGACGCACCCGAGATCGACGGCCTGGTACTGCTGGAAGGAACCGCACCGTTGAACAAGCTGCTCCAGGTCCAAATCACCCGCGCCCTGGAATACGACTTGATTGGCAAGTCCGTGGAGGTAAAAGATGAGGATAACGACCAAGCTGCTGATTGCATTTCTGGCCGTATCCATCCTGCCCCTGACAACAGTTGGGGTCGCCGGGCTGCAGGCCATGCAGGCGGTAGGCACCCTGGCGACGCAGAAGAGCACGACCGCCCTGACCGAACTGGGAGAGGATGCGATCCGCCAACAAGCGTCGGCCGTGGCCGAGGAGATCAGGCTGTACCTGGAAGCCCATCCCGAACTGCTGGACCTACCAGCGGAAGAACTGCAGGCAAACCAGGTCCTCGCCGCCATCGCCGTCCAGCCCGTGGGCGAGACCGGCTACACCGCCGTCTATGATCGCAACGGCATCACCCACTTTCACAGCAACCCGGCCATCGTCGACGTCGACTTGCACACCCTGGCCGCTTCCCTGCCCAGCTTTTGGGCCATTCTGGAGGCCAGCTTGGACGGGACGGCGGTCAGCGGCTACTACGAATGGCAGGACGCCGACGGATCGATTCGCGACAAGTTTATGAGCTGTGTGCCGGTCGCCGGTACCGGCCTGCGGGTTGCCGCCACCACCTACATCGACGAGTTCCAGCAGCCGGTGCGCGCGATCGAGGAAGAAATCGCCACCATCACCGCCAGGGTGCAGCGGAACCTGCTGATCGGGCTGCTGGTCGCCGGGTGCATCGCCGCCGGGTTGGCCCTCTGGCTGTCATGGGGGATCAGCCAGCCCGTCAGCCGTCTCATCAAGGCGGCGGCGACGCTGGAGCAGGGCGATTACCGCCCAGAGGAGATGGCAGCCGAGACGGACCGCCGGGACGACCTGGGGCAGTTGGCCCGCGCGTTCGACCGGATGGCCCAGGAGGTCCAGAACCGCCACGAGAACCTCAGCCGCCAACTCGACGATTTGCGCATCCAGATCGACGAGGTCAAACGGGCACAGCACGTCGCGCAAATCACCGAGACAGAATACTTTCAATACTTGCAGGAAAAAGTTCGCAGAATGAAACGAGGACAGATAGAAGAATGAGCAGTTGAACAATGGAAGCTGAAATGTCCCAATTCGACCTTGACGCGTTCACCGATGACGAGAGCCCCGAGGCGAGCGTCTATACTGACGGGGGCTGCGATCCCAATCCGGGCCCCGGCGGATGGGGGGCGATCATTCGCTGGGCTGGGCGGGAGTGGGTGCTGAGCGGCAACGACCCCGAGACGACGAACAACCGCATGGAACTCTGCGCCGCCGCCGCGGCCCTGGCTTTGTTGGAAGGCATGCTGGGGCGCTGCCAGGTCACGCTCTACACCGACTCCCAGTACGTGCGGCAGGGGATCACCCAGTGGATCAGCGGTTGGGTGAGCCGCGGCTGGCTCACCCGCTCCAAGACCCCGGTCAAGAACCAGGACTTGTGGCGGCGGCTGCACCGGCTGGCCCAGGCTCACGACGTCACCTGGCACTGGTTGGAGGGCCATGCCGGCCATCCCCTGAACGAGCGGGCGGACTGGCTGGCGCGGGAGGCTCGGCGGGCGCTGTACCGCGGCCCGGGGGCGCCGGACGCGCGCCAGCCGGACGGCAACGACCGTCCCATGGTAGAAATATGCGTCAAATCGTCCGGCCACGGCGCCGGTGGATGGGGCGCCGTGCTGCGAATGGGCCAACACGCCAGGGCCCTCAGCGGCCAGGCGCCAGCCGCGACGGCCAACGCCATGCTCATCCGCGGGGCAACAGAGGCCCTCAACGCACTGAACCGGCCGTGCCAGGTCACGGTCTATTCCGACGCCCAGTACCTGATCAAGGGCGCTTCGAGCTGGCTCAAGAACTGGCAATCCCGCGGCTGGCAGACGCGAGACGGCAAACCGATCGCCAACCGCGAGGAATGGGAGGCGCTGCTGGCGGCCGCCCGGCCGCATCGCGTCAATTGGCTGCTGGCCCAGGGCGATGCGATCCCCGCCGACCTGGCGTGGGCCGGGGAATTGGCCGCCGCGGCTGCATCTGAGCCAGAAGCCGCAGAATAACAAGACGCGCTATCCCAGGGCCTCCTGCAGCCCATCCCCCACCAGGTTCGCCGCCAGGACAGTCAAGGTGAGCGCCAGGCCAGGGAAGCCGCTGGCCCAGGGGGCAGCCCGCAGGTAACCCCGCCCTTCGGCTAGCATGCTGCCCCATTCCGGGACGCCCAGCGGCGCCCCCAGTCCCAGGAAATTGAGGGCCGCGCCGTTGAGCAGCAGCCAGCCCAGTTGGGTCGCCGTAAAAGCGACCAGGGAAGGCAGCGCGTTAGGAAAAACGTGGCGGACGGCAATGCGCCAGGGGGAGCAGCCAATCGACCAGGCAGCCTCGATGTACGGTTGGGCCCGCACCTCGCGGGCAATACTGCGGGCAACACGGGCATAGGGGGGGACGGCGGCGATGCCCACCGCCACGGCCACCGATACGAGCCCGGTACCCAGAATTGCGACCACTGCCATCGCCAGCAGCAGGGGCGGAAAGGCGAGCCACGCATCGACCAGGCGCATCAGCAGCGCATCGACCCGGCCACCCCCACTCCCCGCCGCCAATCCCAGCGGCAGTCCAATCCCGATCGCTAACGACAACGCCAGCCCGCCCATCTGCAGCGTCCAACGCCCCCCCCACAACAGCCGGGCAAGAATATCCCGCCCCAGGAAATCCGTCCCCAGGACGTGCGCTATCCCCGGCGGCTGGAGCGCATGCAGAGAATCGATCGCCTGGGGATCCGCGACGGGCAGCAAGGGCGCCAGGGCAGCGACGGCGACCACGAGCAGCAGCCAGGCCAGTGCCAGCAAGGTGATTGGCTGGCGCGGCAGAGGGCGCCGGCGCGGCGCAACCCACTCGATCATACCCGCTCCTCCCACAAGCGGGGGTCGAGCCAGGCCTGCAGCACGTCTGCCGCCCAATTGACCAACACGTATGCCACAGCGCCGACCAGGATCACCCCGCGCACGACCGGCAAGTCCTGCCACAGGATTGCCTCCACCGCCAGCCGGCCCAGCCCGCGCCGGGCAAAGACCGATTCGGTGATAACCGCTCCACCTAACAGGAAGCCGAACTGCAGCGCCGTCACAGCGAGGGCGGGGCCCACCGCCGCGCGGAGGACGTGGACCAGCAGCACGCGTCGAGCGCCCAGCCCCCGCGCCCGCGCCGCCAGCACAAAGGGCGCCCCCAGCACCTCCGCCACGCGAGCCCGCACCATCCGCGCGATGGAGCCGGACAGGGCAAAGCCCAAGACTGCAGCCGGCAGCACCAGGTGGCGCAGTCCGCCTTCACCGCCAGCGGGGAAACGGCATAGTTGGAGGGAAAAAAAGAGGATGGCTAACAGGCCCGACCAGTAGGTCGGCGTGGAGAGGCCCACCGCCGCAACCGCTGTCGCCGCCACGTCCACCCAGGTGCCCTGCCGGACCGCCGCCAGCACGCCGAGCCCAAGCCCCAAGGCGACCCCCACCGCCGTCGCCGCCAGGGCCAGCTCAGCCGTCGGCAACAGCTGTTCCAGCACCATCCGCCCCACCGGCCGGCCGTGCAGCCAGGAGTAGCCCAGGTTCCCCCGCGCCAGGTCCGAAATGTAGCGTAGATACTGCACCAGCCAGGGGTCATCGAGACCCAGCCGTTCCCGCCGCGCGGCAACCTGGTCGGCAGTTGCGCCGGAGGCAGCCAGCAGCGCCTGGGCGGGATCGCCGGGGGTCAGCTGCAGGGCGATGAAAGCCAGGGTCGCCGAGAGCCACAGGACAAAGAGCGCATGAAAAAACCTGCGGGCCAAGTATGACGGTGTCATCGGATCGACTCAAGGCCAACAGGCAGCATCACGCCGCCCGGCCCACCCTTCCCCACAAGGTGCGCGCTACCGGTCCTCGAGCGTCACGTCAATCAGTTGGGGGAACCAGCCCTGGGCGTCAAAACGCAGCCCCTGGACGCGGCGGCTGATCCCGTTCAAATTGACATAATCGCGGATCGGGATCACCAGGGCTTGCTGCATCACCTGGCGCTGGACCCGGCTGTAGAGAGCGACGCGCTGCTGGCGATCGCCAAGCTGCGCCGCTTCTTCGAGCCAAAAGTCCATCTCCGGATCGTTCACGCCCGACCAGTTAAAGAGCGCCTGGGAGTGAAAGAACTTGCGCAGGATATCGGGATCGCTGCCGGAGAGGGTAAAGGGGATCAGGTGGTGCGTGCCTTCGCTGGCAATGGATAATGCCTCCGGATAGCTGACGACCTGGCTCACCGTATCGACTCCGATCGCTCGCCATTGAGCAGCAGCCATCTGGCCAATCTCGGGCATGTATCCCCAGCTCATCAGGTAGAGATCGAGAACCAGGGGTTCGCCCTCCCGGTCGCGGATGCCGTCGCCGTCCGAATCGCTCCACCCGGCCCGTTCCAACAAGTCGGCGGCCCGCTCGGCGTTGTAGGGGTACATCCCCTGCACGGCCGGCTCGTAGCCAAGGGTCGCCGCCGCCAATGGGCCATAGGCCACCGGCGAGGTGTCGGCAAAGATCGCCGTGACGATCGCCTGGCGATCGGTGCCATAGAGCAGCGCCTGCCGGACCAAGACATCGTCGAGGGGCGGGCGGGCAGTGTTCATAAACAGCATCAAGGAAACGCCGGGCACGGCGGCGGGCACGATGGCAAAGTCGTCGCTTTCCGACAAGCGGCTGGCATCCTGGGGGGGGATTTCACCCATCACCTGCACCTCCCCCGTCTCCAGCGCAGGAGACCGCGTTGCCGGGTCGACAAAGAAGCGGAACTCGATCTCTTCCACCTGGGCCGTCTCGTTCGCATAGATCTCGGGCCCCCAGGCATAATCCGGGTTGCGCCGCAGCAACAAATGATCGCCGGGCACGTACTCGGCAAAAATATAGGGGCCGGTCCCCACCTGGTGCAACTGGTATTCCTCCCCCCACTCTGCCAGCGCCGCCGGCGAGGCCATCCCCAAATAGACCTGGCTCAAGGCATCCAGGAGCGGGGTAAAAGGCTCGCCGAGGTAGATGCGAATGGTATAGTCGTCGACGACCTCCGCGTGATCGTACGGGCCGAGCATAAAGCGCGCCTTTTGGGAGGCCAGGTCGTCGCTGGTGATCCGCTCCAGGTTGTAGCGCACCGCTTCGGCGTCAAAGGGGATGCCATCGTGAAACACGATGTCCTGCCGCAGGTAAAAGGTATAGACCAGCCCGTCATCCGACACCTCCCACCGCTCAGCCAACCCAGCGACAAAGCAATTGCACGACAAGTCCTGGTAGACCAGCGTGTCGTACACCGCGGTGAGGGGGATGCCCAACTCGGAGGAAGCATTGACGTGGGGATCGATCCCCGAAGGGGCCAGGGTCAGCCCATAGACCAGGCGATCGCCAGGCCGGGCGGCGCAGGCGGGAATGATGGCGACCAACAATGCAAACAAGATCGTGAAACGACGCATTTTACTCCCTCGCTAGATTTCATATTCTCAGTACTTTACGAAAAGCTCGTGGCGGATTCCCGCCTTTGCGGGACAAGTTGCCAAATCCGCCATATTCCGCTGGAATCTGGCAGCCTGTCCCGCATCGGGAATCCAGCGGGAGCTTTTCGTGATCTACTGATTCTACCGGCAACTGCTCAGGCAGTTACTTTTACTGCTGATCATTCGCCCACCTCAAACAGCTTCTTGCGCCCATTCCCCCGCGTACAGACGTGCAGCTCGTCTTTATCCAGGGGCTCGTTACAGACGGGACACCGGGGCCGCCCGGAAGCCACGACGATAGCGGCGTACTCTGCCAGGGCGAATGAGCGGGCACGCGAGCACCAAAAATGCACTTCGGGCACCGAGTCTTCCGACATCTCCTCGATAGCCGGAGCACGGGCGATGATGACCAGGGCATCCTCGTCGGGATCATAGCCCAGTCCCATGCTGCCAACCTGGAACAGGGGATGTATCGGCTGGCGCAGCGCCATGTCGGTCGGGATGTCTTCGTCTTCCAGCAGGCCGCCGAGATTTTCCAGCATCTGCTGGATACCAATGGAAAGGGCCGCAGCATGCTCTTTTTCGATCAACAGGGTAACGAGCATGTCACCCTGTTGGGCCTGGAGATAAAAGGTGCGCTCGCCTGGGGGCCCCATGGCATCGATCGTGATAAACTCAACGTGGCTGAGGCCGAGAAATTCTGGTGACACGTCAACTCTCCTTAATCTCTGGCAAGAAATCGTCCGCGGCGTGACGAACGAGCGGCAACGTCGTCACGTCCTGTTCTGCAGGCCGGGCTCGTACTCGACGATCGTTTCCCGCCAGTGGTCCGGGATGGGCATGGAGCGGCCGAGCTGGTAGTCATAGCAAACCTGGACCGTATGGGCGGTTGCCACCAAGCGGCCTCCTTCTCCCTCCATCCGATACTCAAAGATGAAACTGGAACGGCGCAGCTCGCTGACGCGGACACACACGGTCACCGCCTCGCCCAGGGAAATGGGGGCGCGATAGGTGCAGGTCACCTCGGCCAGGATGAGGCCGATCTCGCCAGGGGCAAACGTGACCAGGCCCAATTCGCGCAAATAGTCGACGCGGGCTTTTTCCAGGTACGTCATATAGACCGCGTTGTTGACGTGGCCCAGCGCATCCAGGTCCCGCCAGCGCACCTCTACCGCGGTCGCGAAACGAAACTGCCCCTCCATCACCCGCGGCGCCTCCGTGGGATCACGTCGAGGAAGCGAGCCTCCTGCGTTTGAAAATCCACGATACAGATCGAGCGCTGCTCGTGCCGCCCGCCCCCCCCCATCGCGCCGGGGTTGATCAGCCGCGTCGATCCGACCCGCCGGTCGGCGCGGCGATGTGTGTGCCCGCAGAAAATGTAGGCATACTCGCCAGAATAGAGCGAATAATCGATCAGCGCCTCGTCGTGGCCATGCGCCAGGGCCACCTGAAAGCCGTCCAGCAGCAGGCGGTGAAAAACCGCCAGGCGGCCCGGGCCGTGCAGCGCCTCGATCGCCATCCCCAGCGCGGGCATACGGTCCATGTTCCCCTGGGCAAAGGTTACCGAAAAGCCCTGCAGCGCCTCGACGACCGCCGGCCCGCAGACGTCACCGCAGTGAAGCAAGGTGGTCACCTTTTCGCGGGCAAACAGGTCCAGCGCCAGTTGCAGATTGTCCAAGTCGTCGTGCGTGTCCGAAAGTATGCCGATTTTCATCCCACTCCCTAGAAAGGGATGATAACAGAAACTGGCAGAAGCGCAACTGCAAGCAGACGGTCACGATCTGGCCGCCATCCTTCCCCCTTCCGGCGCGTAAAGACTTGTCAATCAGGCCAGGAAGTCATATAATTGCGCCGTGGTGGTTATGGCTTAGGAGAAAGATATGACGAGGCACATCCTGGAACGACGGCCCGGCCAGACGCTGGCGGTTCTACCAGATTTGGACGTCGAACTGCTGGCAGAAACAATGGTCGCTTTCGCCAACACCGACGGCGGCACCATCGTATTGGGGGTCGAGGAGGAAAGCGGACGGGCCACGGGCAACCTCTATGCCGAGGAAGTCGAGGCGGCAATGCGCGATGCCCTGCAGTACTGCCGGCCTGCCGTTCAAACCGAGTGGCAGCAAGAGGAAATCGCCGGCGGCGCCACATTTTTCATCCACGTCCCGCGCAGCATCAATCTGCACAGCCTGACCGACGGCCGCGTCCTCGTCCGCAGCCGCGACGAGAACCGCCCGCTTGGCGGCGAAGAGATCAGCCACCTGGCCGCAACCAAGTCGACCGGGGAGTACGAGGGAGAAAAGATCGCCGACGCCGGCCGGGAGGACCTGGACGACGAAATTGTCGCCGAGTTCAAGGGGCGATGGGCAGAGAAGCAAGGACGGGAATGGCCGGGTTCGACTGACGACCTGCTGCTCCACGTGGGGGCATTGGACGAGAGCGGCAAGCCGACGGTGACCGGCCTGCTTCTGTTCGGCCGCGAGCCCCAGGCGGTTCTACCCCAGAGCGGCCTCGTCTTTGTCAAGTTCCCCGGCCTCGAGCCGCGGGGAGAGGACGGCCGGGCGGGGTACGGCCGCCGCGAAGAGATCAACGGACCGCTGCCGCGCGTCATCCAGCGTGCCTGGGCCGTGGTGATGGAAGAGATGCGCGTCGGCGCCGTGGTCAAGGGACTGGAGCGGGAAGAGAAAACCGAATACCCGCCAGCCGCGGTGCGCGAGGCGCTGGTCAACGCCGTCGCCCACCGCGACTATCGCCTGCGCGGCCGACGCATCGAAGTGCGCATGTTCTCCGACCGGATGGAGATCATCAGCCCCGGTGGGCTGCCCGGCTACATCACCCTCGACAACATCGTCGACGAGCACTTTTCCCGCAACCCGCGCATCGTCGCCGGCCTCTTCCAATGGGGCTTTATCGAAGAACTGGGCCTGGGGGTCGACCTGATGATCGACGAGATGACCTCGGCCGGTCACCCCCCGCCCAAGTTCCGCGCCGAGACCTACCTCTTTTGCGTCACCCTCTACAACAAGCAGGAACGTCCCCCCATCGCCCGCTGGCAGCGGGGGATGAACGAACGGCAGACCAAGGCGCTGGAATACCTGCAGCGACACGGGCGCATCACCAGCCGCGAGTACCGCGCCATCTGCCCCGACGTCAGCGCCGAAACCCTGCGCCTCGACCTGGCGGATTTAGTCGGTAAAGGCGTTTTATTGAAAATCGGTGATAAAAAGGGGACATACTATATTTTCAAATAGAAGCATTTTATCCCAAATTTATCCCAAATCATTTTTGGGATATTCAAAAAACGGGCACCCGCCAGCTCCATGTTGGCGCAACAAAACGGCAAAAGTCCGCCACGAACTAACACGAATTCTCACGAATGACGAGAAAATTTACACCAATGTGTGTTAATCCGTGGCCCAAGAATAAGGAGGAAAATCGAATGGACTTGAACCTCAGCGATGAACACCGGATGATCCGCGATATGGCCCGCGATTTCGCCCAGAAAGAGATCGCCCCCATCGCCGCTCACTACGACGAGACCGGCGAGTTTCCCCTGCCCACCATCCGCAAGATGGGCGAGATGGGGTTCATGGGCATCGAGGTGCCGGAAGAGTACGGGGGCGTAGGGATGGACACCCTGGCCTATGCCCTGGCGCTGGAAGAGATCTCCAAGGCCGACGCCTCGCACGGGGTGGTCATGTCCGTCTGCAACTCGCTCTACTGCTATGGCATTCTCCGCTACGGCACGGAGGAGCAAAAACAGACCTACCTGCGGCCGGTGGCCAGCGGCCAGGTGATCGGCGCCTATGCCCTCACCGAGCCCCAGTCCGGTTCCGACGCCGCCAACATCCGCGTGACCGCCATCCGCTCCCCCGACGGCTCTCACTATGTCGTCAACGGTACCAAGTCGTGGATCAGCAGCGGCCCGGTGGCCAAGTACATCCTGCTGTTCGCCCAGGCTGATCCCGACGCCGAGCCCCGCTACCGCGGCGTCGACGCCTTTCTCGTCGACACCGAAAAGCCCGGCTTTGAGCGCGGCAAGACCGAGCCCAAGCTGGGCATCCGCGCCTCCGCCACCTGCGAAATTCACTTTGACAACTATCACTGCCCGGCCGAGGCCCGGTTGGGCCAGGAGGGGGATGGTTTCAAGATCTCGATGGCCGTGCTGGATGCGGGACGCATCGGCATCGCCGCCCAGGCCCTGGGCATCGCCGAGGCGGCCTACGAGGCCACGGTGGCGTACGCCCGCGAGCGGGAGGCCTTTGGCCAGAAAATCGGCCAGTTCCAAATGATCCAGCAAAAGCTGGCCGACATGAAAATGCGCATCGAGGCTAGCCGGCTGCTCATCTACCAGGCCGCCCTGGCCAAGAAGGCGTCCAAGGAAACGCGCAGCCGCTACACGCTCGAGTCCTGCATGGCCAAGACGTTCGCCTCGGAGACGGCAATGTGGGTGACGACCCAGGCGATCCAGATCCACGGCGGTATGGGCTACAGCAAGGAACTGCCCATCGAACGCTATTTCCGCGACGCCAAGGTGACCGAGATTTACGAGGGCACCAGCGAGATCCAGCGCATGGTCATCGCCCGGCTAGAGACCGGGCTGCGCTAACAGCTTGCTGCCTGGGGTCGAGGCTCTGGCTGGCTTGAACACATGACGGAAAAGACTGCCGTTTCCCTCTTTTCTCCTGAAAACCGACAAAGCTGGGCTGTCGCTGCCATGGGGATTGCCCTGCTCCTGTTCCTCTCCACCTTCCAGGTCATTGCAAATGGCAGCCAGAGCCCCTACACGACCGACGTGGGCGAGATTCAGAACGCTCTGCCGCGCTGGGGTACGATCCACTGGACCGGCTACCCGCTCTACACCTTTCTCGGCTCGCTCTTTACCACAGTTCTGCTCCAGTTGGGAATTCTCCCCGCGGCAGGAACGTCGCTCTTTTCGGCCTTGTGGGGTGTTGCCTCGGTTGGGCTGCTGGTGGCGCTGCTCCAAGAGTTGGACGTCGCGGGGCCGCTGGCTGCGCTGGGCGCGCTCGTCGCCGCGACGTCGACCTCGGTCTGGATGGACGCCTCCCTGGCCGAAGTTCACACCATGACCCTGGCC
>JAFGEI010000030.1 GCA_016931695.1 Anaerolineae bacterium
AGCAGGCACCGGTTCAATCGCGAGCAAGCTCGCGTGGCCATTCCCCCCCGCCGCAAGCGACGGGGTTCCCTGGCTTTTTCCCATGGTGCTCCTCCTCCCTTGTACCCCCACTTGCCACACGAGAAGCCTTGCGGTATACTTCTACCTGTGACGACCCGCTCCACGAAAGACAGGGTCGAAGTGCATTGCTATAATTGGCCAACTCGCCCCGGGTTTCGGGTCTGAACATGCGCCGGCGACCAAAGGAGGAACCATGTCCTTCGAGCAGCAGCTAGACCTGTACCTCAGGGCCCGCTTCACCCTCATCGTGCTGGTCACGGCGGAGGAGGAGCGCACCCTGAACAGCATCAAGGCGGTCTGCGAACGCACCTCCCCCGCGCGCCCCTGCATGAGCTGGGACGTCGCCGATGGCTTCCAGACCATCGTGGGACGGGGGCCCGCGCCCGCGGCGCGCGACCCCCTCACCGCGCTGGAGGCGGTGGACAAGGCCGAGGACAACGTCCTCTTTGTGCTCAAGGACTTTCACGAGTTCTGGTCCGACCCCCGCATCAAGCGCAAGCTGCGCAGCGTGGCCCAACGGCTCAAGTTCACCCGCAAGTCGATCCTGGTGACCACGCCCACGAGTCAGGTGCCGCAGGAGCTAAAGGACGAGACCGTGGTGGTCGACTTTCCCCAGCCCAACGCCGCCGAGCTGGAGACGGTGCTGGAGCAGCTCTCCCAGACACCGGGGGTCAAGGTCAACCTGACCCCCCTGGGCCGGGAAAAGCTCGTCCAGGCCGCCCTGGGGCTGACGACCGCACAGGCCCAGCGTGTGTTCGCCAAGGCCATCGTGCGCGACGGCGTGCTGGACGACCGGGACATCGACCTGGTGACGGAGGAGAAAAAGCAGGCCATCCGCGAGAGCGAGGCGCTGGAGTTTTTCGCCGCCACCGAGACCCCCGACGACGTCGGCGGGCTGGGCGTGTTGAAGGAGTGGCTGCGCATGCGCGAGCGGGCCTTTACCCAGGAGGCCCGGGACTATGGCCTGCCCGCGCCCAAGGGTATCGCCCTGATCGGCATCCCGGGCACGGGCAAGAGCCTGACGGCCAAGATGATCGGCGGCCTGTGGCGGCTGCCGCTGCTGCGCCTGGACATCGGCGCGCTGTTCGGCAGCCTGGTCGGCGAGTCGGAGGAACGGGCCCGGCGGGCCCTGCGCCTGGCCGAGACGGTCGCCCCCTGCGTGGTCTGGATCGACGAGATGGAAAAGGGCCTGGCCCACGGCGGCCTGGACAGCGGCACCAGCACCCGGGTCTTTGGCACCATCCTCACCTGGATGCAGGAAAAGACCGCGCCCTGCTTTGTGGTGGCCACGGCCAACGACATCTCCAGCCTGCCCCCGGAACTGCTGCGCAAGGGGCGCTTTGACGAGATTTTTTTCCTCGACCTGCCCACGCTGCCCGAGCGGGAGGAGATTTTCACTGTCCACCTGCGCAAGCGCAACCGCCTGCCCCAGGATTTTGACACCGGCCGGCTGGCGCGCGAGTCCGAGGGCTACGTCGGGGCCGAGATCGAGCAGGCCGTCATCGAGGCGATGTACATCGGCTTTAACGCCAAGCGCGAGTTCACCAGCGAGGACATCTCTGCCGCCCTCGGGCGCCAGGTACCGCTGTCCATCTCCCAGCGGGAGGTCGTGCAGTCGCTGCGCAGTTGGCTGAGCGAGGGGCGGGCCCAGTCGGCCTCCTTCCAGGAGGTGCAGGAAGCCGAAAAGCAGTTCGTGCCGCTGCAGTTGGAGTGACCGTGAACCGGAGACAGGTGCAGAAATACCGGCGGCGGCTCTACAGCCGGACGCCTTTGCTCGGGGGCTGGCTGCGGCGCCGGGCAGCGGAGACGCTGGCCCGGGACCGCTCCCAGCCTGCTATAGAGGTCCTGGCCGAGGCCCTCACCCGCAGCGGTGACGAGCGGGTCAGCGCCATCGCGCTGGAGGCGATCCGGCGCATCGACAGGCAGGCCGGCGTGGACGCCGTCTGCCAGGTCTGGGCCGACACGCGCCACCCCAGGCTGGCCGCCCTGATCGTCGAGCACGGCTGGATCGCCACGGCCCCCGCCAAAGCGCGGGTGCTCAGCGCCCTGCGGGTGGGCCGGCCGGAGGCCATCGCCGGCGACGGCGAATCCATCGCCACCTCCCTGGCCGCGGCCTGCGAGGACCCCGACCCGGCCATCGCCGGGCAGGCCCACCAGGCCCTCGAACTCCTGCAAAAGGAGGACACCCGCCAGGCCGTTGCCGACCAATTGGGCGCGCGCTGGGCCGGGACGCGCTCCCCCCAACTGGAAGCTCTCATCGTACGACACCGTTACGTTGCACGGGAGCCCATCGAGGCCCGCGTCCTGAGCGCGCTCAAGATGGAGCAGCCGCGCTCGCTGTCCAGGCTGGGGGCCCGAGTGGTGGAGCCCCTGCTCCAGGCCGCCCAGGACCGGGATCCCACCATCGCCGGGCAGGCCCTGCAGGCGCTGCGCCAGCTCAGAAACAAGCAGGCCCAAGAGGCCGTCTGCGGCCTGTTCATCGAGCAGGACCACCCTCTCGCCCGCGCGGCCGCGTTAGAGGCCGGCTACCTGCCCGAGGAGGCCGGGCAGCGGGCACTGTTCCTCTTTTTGGCGGAGCAGTGGGAGCGTTACGAAAGCCTGGACTTTGACCGGCGCCTGCTCCGCTTCGCCTACGAGTCGGCGGACGAGGCCCTGGCCCGGCGCATCCGGGAGCGCATACGCGCCTCGGGCCGGCCCGATCTCCTGACCGTGGTGGCAGGCGAGGACTATCGCTCGCGGGCCGCGGCGATGAGCTCCAGCGAGGCCGAGTTCCTGGTCCAGGTGCTGTCCTCGCAGGAGGAATGGGCCAGGCTGTGGGAGCTGGCCTTTGAACTGCACTTTGACTGGAGCGTGCGCATCCTGCAGATCCTGGTCCAAAAAGATTGGCGTCCCGAAAACGGGGCGGACCGGGCCACCTTTGAATCCCTGGCCGCCCTGGCCACGGCAGAGGCCGACGCCTCGGAACAGGCTATAACCGGCCTCCCGCCGGCCATCCAGCGCGCCCGGGTCAACGTCAGCGGCAACATCAACGACGTGGCCTTTTCGCCGCAGCGCCCGCTCATCGCCATCGGCACCGGGGTGCGCAGGGTCGTGCTGTGGAACCTGCAGACGGGCGAACGCGAGGGTGTGCTGGGCGAGTTCGACCATTCCATCGCCCAGGTCCGTTTTGCCCCAGACGGCACGCTGTTCTGCGGGGAGCGGACCAACCAGACCGACATCCCCTGCTCCCTCTATTACTGGCAGGGAAACGGACTGCTCCGCATCGGGCAGCACGCCGGTTCGATCACGGCCGTCCTCCCCCTGGGCGGCGAGCGCGTGCTCAGCACCGGGCGCGATTGGCGGGCCGTGCTGTGGTTCCGGGCGCAGAAGGAGCGAGAAAGGAGATTGTCCGACTGGGCCCGGGCCGCCTGCGCCTCCCCCGATGGGACCAGGGCCGCCCTGCTGGCCAAAGGCGTGGACATTGTCGACACCGCGACGCTCTCCCGGCTGACCTGGGGGCACGGGGGAGAGGGGGTGTCGCGCTGCGCCGCCTTTCTGCCCGACGGGGAGACCCTGCTGGTCGGCAAGTTCAACGGGGAGGTGCGGGTATGCCAAATCGTCGGGCGGCGGCCGGTGCTGATTACCCAAAAAGAAGCACTGCTCCAGCACCCGCGCCCGGTAGAGGGGATCGAGATCCTCGACGGGGGGGCCGTCGTTGCCACGGCCGGCGCCGGGGGCGGCGTGCGCTTTACCGCCTGGCCGGGCCGCCAGGCCATCGGCCGGGTGCACGTGGCCGGCGAGCGCCTGAGCTCGCTGCACGTCTCCCCGGATGGGTCGTTTATGTCAATAGGGGACTCGGACGCCTCCATGTCCCTGTGGGACCTGCGCGCGCTGCAGGTGCGTAAATTGTTCGAGCGGCCGCTGGCCCAGGCCCGGCCGGCCGACCTGGCCGCGGTCAAAACCGTGGGCGGGGCCGCCGAATGGCCGGCCCCACTGCGGCGGGCGCTGCACTACCTGGAGGAGGCCCTGCGCCGCCGCTTCCGCTACGACATCGAGATCGGCGAGCTGCCCGAGATCCAGCTCGGCGAGTTTGATATTGAAATCGGCCCGTAGCGACGCCCTAGTGGGGCGTCATTACGGCCCCGGCGGGACGGCTCCCCTGGAACAGCCACCTGCGAACAGGAGAAGCACCCATGTGGAATTGGTTGAAACGAGACAAATCGGCCCAAGACCCCGCCGACGAGCGCGCCCTGGCCCTGGAGGGCGAACTACAGCGCCTGCGCCTGGAGCTGCAGGAGCGCGAGCGGTCGCTGGCCCAACTGCAGGCCGAACTGGAGCGGCAGCGCGGCGGGGCCGGCGCCCGCCTGGCCGAGTCCGTGCAGGCCCAGGTCATGGCCCTGCTCGGCGACGTCGCCGCGCCCGCCGCCCAACTGCTCACCCAGGCCCACCTGCACGAGCAGGGCCGGCCGCTGCAGGCCGGGGACGTGTTAGCTGTGGCCAGGCGCCTGCTGCGCGCGCTGGAGGACCACGGGTTGACCGTGGAGGGCCAGGTAGGCCAGATCGTGCCCTTTGACCCCGACCACCACGAACCCCTCCGCGCGGAGGTCTCCCCCCGGCCGGGGCAGGACGTGGTCGTGCGCTTTGTGGGCCTGGCCCACCAGGGCCAGCTGCTGCGCCGGGCCGGCGTGGAAGCGGTGGAGGGATAAGCCATGCCGGGTAGATTGGCCATCGATTTTGGCACGTCCAACACCGTACTCGCTATCTGGGATGAAACCCGGCAGGAGGGCGTCCCGCTGCACCTGCCCGACTATGGGCACATCTACCAGGAAGGGGAGGAGCAGATCTCGGTCGTCCCCTCCCTGATCCACTACGCCCCGGACAAGCGGCGCTGGATAGGCGGCCAGGTCCTGCAGCAGAACCTCTACCACTCCGAGCGCACCTTTCGCTGGATGAAGCGCTACATCGCCAACCGCAGCCCGGCCAGGCTGCGGCTGGACGGCCAGGAGATCTCGCACTTTCAGGCCGGCCAGGATTTTTTATCCAGTGTACTGCTCGCCGCCGCGGCCGAGCTATCCCTGGGCGACGAGGAAATCGCCCTGACCGTGCCGGTCGAATCCTTTGAGCATTACGAGGACTGGTTGACGGACGTGGCCGAGGCCGCGGGAATGCCCCGCTTCCGGCTCATCGACGAGCCCTCCGCGGCGGCCCTAGGCTACGGGGCCAACATCCAGCCGGGCGACGTCTACCTGCTCTTTGACTTTGGCGGCGGCACCCTGGACGTGGCGGTGGTGCTCATCGAGGAATCGGGGCAGGCGGCCGGCCGGCGCTGCCGCGTGCTGGGCAAGGCCGGGACCGAGCTCGGCGGGATGACCATCGACCAGTGGATCTTCCAGGAGGTGCTGCGCCAGAACGACCGCAGCGACGCCGACGAGGACGTGCGCCAGCTCAGCCGGGCCCTGCTCGTCGAGTGCGAGCGGGCCAAGGAGCGCCTCTCCTTCCACGAGCGCGCCGACGTCAGCGTCGTGCACCCGCAGAGCGGCGCGGTGCTGGCGGCGACCCTGAGCCGCGATCAGTTCGAACAGATATTGGACCAGCACGAGGCCTTTACCCGGATCGACCGCTGCATCCGCCGCGCGCTGAACGAGGCCCGCGAGCGGGGCTACCAGGAGGGCGACGTCAAGGCGGTGCTGATGGTGGGCGGCTGCAGCCAGATTCCCTCCGTGCAGCAGACCCTGCGGCGCATTTTCGGGCGGGACCGGGTCATGCTGAACCGGCCCCTGGACGCGGTGGCCCGGGGGGCGGCGGCGTTCGTGGCCGGGGTCGACTTTTACGACCACATCCAGCACGATTACGCCATCCGCCACGTCAACCGCCAAAAGGGCGGCTACGACTACCGCGTCATCGTCCGGCGCGGCACGCCCTACCCCACGGCGGAGCCGGTGGCCCACCTCACGGTCAAGGCCTCCTACGACGGGCAGACCGAGCTGGGCATCGCCGTCTACGAGATGGGGGAGCACCGGCGGCGCGGCGGCGGCCAGCCGGTCGAGTTGGTCTTTGATCCCTCCGGCGCGGCCCGCGTGGTCCAGCTCACCCCTGACGAGGAAAACCGCCGCACCCATTTCTGGATGAACGAGGGCAGCCCGACCTTCCTGCGGGCCGACCCGCCGGCCAGGCAGGGGGAGCCGCGTTTTGACGTCGCCTTTTCGATCGACGGCAACAAGCGGCTGCTCATTACCGCCAGGGATCTGCAGACCGGACGCACGATGCACCAGGACTACCCGGTGGTCAAACTGGCCTGATGCTGTTTCGGATTACAAACCTTGACTTTCGCCATACTGAAAATCTCGAGGTTTGTTTAAAAGCGCACCAAGGAGGCAACCACATGTCCCATTTTAGTCGCATCAGGACCCAGATGGTGGAAAAGGAGTACCTGAAGCGCGCCCTGGAGGACCTGGGCTACACGGTCGAGGAAGGCGCCGTCGCGGCCCGCGGCTACGGCGGCCGGCGCGCCCAGGTGGAGATGCGCATCTCGCCCCGGCGCGGCTACGACATCGGCTTTCGCCGGTCCGGCGGCGCCTACGAGATCGTGGCCGACTGGTGGGGTGTGCGCGGCGTCAACCGCAAAAAGCTGCTGCAGCAGTTGACCCAGCGCTACGCCTACCACGCCGCCCGGGCCAAGCTGGAGGAACAGGGCTTTGCCCTGGTCAGCGAAGAGGTCGAGCAAGGGGACCGCATTCACCTGGTCCTGCGCCGGATGGCCTGAGCACCCCGAGGAGGAGACGTCCATGGAAACACAGGAGATCGAGGTCTTTATCGACAAGGACGGCCAGGTGCGCATCGAGGTGCGCGGGGTCAAGGGGGAGTCCTGCCTGGACCTGACCCAGGCGCTGGAGGCAGCGCTGGGGGGGG
>JAFGEI010000194.1 GCA_016931695.1 Anaerolineae bacterium
CAAGGCGCGCTACGTCTATCTCAAGGAACGAACCACGGACGCGCTAAGGTCGTGGTTATCAGTTCGACCATCTGGCAAGGGGGATGCCGTGTTTGTAGGGCTTCGGGGGCCTTTGACTGAATCCGGAATCTACCAAGTGCTCCGGCGGCTGGCAAAGGCAGCAGACATCGAAGGGCGCCATAACCCTCATAGCATGCGCCATGGATGGGCCAGAGGTGCACTCCGAAATGGGGCAGACATCAGCGACGTGTCGCAGATCCTGGGACATAGCGACATTGCAGTCACAGTCAAGTTCTATGGCCAGTGGGCAGATGATGAACTGAAGGAGAGGCACGATCAGTTCAGTTGGCTGCCGGAAGGATAGAAGACTTCCCGGGTGCGTGCATCCATGCTCACGCTTCACAAAGAGGGGGCAGACCGATTGGCCTGCCCCCTCTTTCATTTCTAATTTATTCATATCCTACAAGTCAATATACATGCATCTCAAGCACCTGTCGCACAATGGTTGCCTTTTAAGCAGCGGGGCATAGGTTCAAATCCTATACGGCTCACTTGATTATTCTTTTACCCACACCTCCATCTGTGCCATGGTCCACTCGTAGCTGGGGTCCACCACCGGGCTGAGCGTCCGTGTCCCGGGGCGGTCGGCGGACAGCGCATCCATCATCGCCTCCAGTGCGTTCCGCGGCACGCCGCGCGTGCCGCGCTGCCCGTCCAGCGCCGGCAATTCCAGCCACTTGTAGCTGGCCGGCCCCACCGACGCCAACACCTTGAGCGTGTCGTGGCCCTCCGTGTATCCGGCCGGCAGGCCCGCCTGGAGCTTGACGCGCAGCTCCGAGCCCCCGTCCAGCGTGTCATACTCCTGGAACCGGGGGTGGAGCTGCGCGATCGACCAGTCAGCCTGGAGCGCCATGACCGTGACGTTCAGCACCCGCGAGGAGCGGTTCCGGACGCGCAAAAAGGCGCGCTCCCCGTTTTTCAGCAGCGGCGTGCCGCCCGCTCCCGCCACCGGCCGCAGCTCCAGCGGGTCGCCGGGCACGTAATCGGCCTGCGGCCGCGCCAGCTCGATCTCTAGCGCCCGGGCCAGGGGCGAGGTGTCGTCGTGGTTGTCCAGGGCCAGGATGGTCTGGTACTTGGCCAGGTGCACCAGCCGCTCCACCACCTGCTGCGCGGCCCCCGCGGCGGCAATGGCGACCGGCGGCTCCAGGCGGGGCACCGGGCGCCCCGCCGGGTTCCAGATCTCGTAGTGCAGCCCATCGTCGGCCACGACCACCTGGTAGTCGGGCGACCGGCCCTCGGCGGCCGGCACCAGCCACCCGCCGCCGTGCCGGCCCAGCGCCGCCTCCACCGCGGCCAGGGCGGCCGCCTGGTCCACGCCCGGCGGCAGGTCATCGCGGCGGAACAGCCCCACGCCCCGCCGCAGCCGCATACTTCCCGGGTCGGTCAGGATCGCCTGCGCACCCGGCTCGATCGTCCCGCCGCTCAAGCGCTGCTCCACGCGCGCCCACGAGGCGTGCGCTCCCAACCCGTCGATCGCCACCAGCGCCTGCCGCTGCTCCGGCTCGAAAGACAGGGTGCCCGGGGGATAGATCACAAACTGCGTCCCCGGCCGCACGCCCTGCCCCTGCCCGGTGGCCAGTTGCACGCGCCCGCCGCCAGCCTCCACCGCCAGGACGTTCACCGCCGCCGGCGGCCGGACGTGCTCGCTGCCCAGCACAGCGCGGCTGCCGTCGCCCTGGATCTGCGGCGATTGATCGGGAAAGAGGGTGTGGATCCGGGCCAGCACCTTCTGGTGCACCATCGCATAATTCAGCCCCGGGCCGATCTGCTTTAGCGCGTCCATCATCCAGTAGGTCAGCGCGCCGCCGCGCGCGCCCGGCTCGACCTCGTACTCGTGGGCCAACTCGTTGGGCCGGCAGGCCGCCAGCAGCACGTACGCTTCCGGCTCAGGCAGCCAGCCGCCGCCCGGCTTGATCGCCCGCGTCTGGCCGCGGGTGGCCGCTTCCCAGCCCGCCGCCAGCTCGCGGGCCGGCGCCACCAGGCTGGCCGCGGGCCGCGGTGTGTCCACCTCGGTTATGCCGCGCACCGCCGCCCCGGCCATGCCCCGCACCGCGCCGCCCGAGTGGCAGCTATCCAGCACCACCGTCAGCAGCAGTCCCCGGTCGACCATCGCCTGGAACAGGTAGGCCAGCTCCACGTCCAGCAGGTATCGCGCCGTGCCAAGGTCCATGGGCACCAGCCCCTCGTCGTACGCCGTCTCGCCCTTGAGCGCGGCGTAGGCGGTGTGCTGGCGGCCGCCGTGCCCCGAATAGTGGAGGTACACCTGGTCGCCCGGCCGCGCCCGCGCCGTGATCTCCTGGATGGCGGTCACCATCCTCTCGTAGGTGGGCCACGCCTCCCTGGGCTCCGGGGGCTCGGCCAGCCCCGCGTCGGTCGACGTCAGCACGACGATCTGCTCCGCCGGCACGCACAGCCGCTCCTGTAAAAAGGCCGCCACCCGCCGCACGTCGGCCACGCAGCCGTGCAGCGCGGGGTAATGGCCGCCGCCGGCCAGCCGATGCGGCAGGTAATAGTCGATCCCGATGAGCAGGGCATGGAGATTGGAGCTTGGGCTCGTGGTGTCTGGCATTCTATCCCTCCCTTCGTGAATAACCCCAACCCAGCGGGCCGGGCTCCCACGCCCCGCCGCGAACCAGCCAGACCTTTAGGGTTTCGGAAAACCCTAAAGGTCTCTCATTTTCATTCATCGTGGCGCCCGGCAGAGCGTGACAACTCCATTGAAGACAACCCCCACCCTCGTGAGTGCTTGCCGCGGACCACGCCCGAGAGTACTCGGGACGTCCGCGGCTTTTAGAACAGCGCCGGACTGTAGTCCAGCGCGAGCGCCCCCGAATTGCCATCCCTCGTGGCGCTCCGGCTGGCGCGGCCGGTATAAAACCTGCCGGTCACGGCTCCGCCGTCTCACCGGGCGCCAGCTGGCAGGCGTCCGCCGGCGCGCCCGCTCCGGGCGGCAGGTCCGGGCAGGTACAGCGGTAGGCATCGTTCCCAAAGTAGCTCCGCCACTCCTCCCCGGTCAGGTTACGCCCGGGCAGGGAGCACGCCAACCCCACCAGCTCGTCCACCTTCAGCCGCCACAGCCGCGCGGTAGCGTCGGCGCTGCCGGTAGCGAGCCAGCGCCCGTCGGGACTGAACGCTACCGAAATGATACCACCGTCGTGGCCACGGAGTACCCTGGACTCCGTGGAGGGAGCGGCTGCCGTCAGGTCCCACAGCCGCGCGGTGGAGTCGGCGCTGCCGGTGGCCAGCCAGCGTCCGTCCGGGCTGAACGCTAACGCAGTGATATAGTCTTTGTGGCCGCGCAGCACCTTGGGCTCGGCGGTGGAATCGGCTGCGGCCGGGTCCCACAGCCGCACGGTGGAGTCGTTGCTGCCGGTGGCGAACCAGCGCCTGTCCGGGCTGAACGCTACCGTGGTGATGATATCTTCCTGGCCGCGCAGCACCTTGGGCTCGGCGGAAGGATCTGCTGCCGTCAGGTC
>JAFGEI010000195.1 GCA_016931695.1 Anaerolineae bacterium
CTGTCAGGCGCGGGCATCCAGAGCGATTTATGGATTCCCGCTCCCCGCTTTCGCGGGGACATGCTTCGCGGGAATGACGGCCTGGGTGGCGTGAGATGCCATTTTCAGGCTCCCATGGCAGAGAAAAGCGGCAGTCGCGTGTTTTGCTTCGAAATCCCATGGGGGTGTCTTCCTGCTTGACAGTAGTGTGTCCCTAGTCCATAATAGAGGTTGGCAGTGCCGGGAAAAACTCGGGTCACAAGAAGCGTAGCGAGGAAAGACATGGAGAAAAAAATCTTGATTGTCGATGATGAACCATTCATCCGCCTGTTGCTCAAGCAGACCCTCGAAGAACTGGAGGACCGGGGAGTGCAGATCCTGGAGGCGCAGGATGGTCAAGAGGCGCTGGATGTGGCCTTGAGCGAGCGGCCTGACCTGATCTTTCTTGACGTGATGATGCCGCACATAAACGGCTTTGATGTCTGCCGGCAGGTCAAGGAAACTTGTAGCGAAATCCACGTCATTCTGTTGACGGCTAGAGGTCAATCCATTGACGAGGATCAGGGCCAGCAGGTGCAGGCGGACCAATACATGACCAAGCCCTTTGATCCGGACGACGTCATCGATCAGGCGATCGCAATACTGCGCATCTAGTTGCAGCCTGCCTGGCCGTGCAGACGGGTTTTAACTGGTTGCCCCTGGAGAAAAAGTTGACGATGAGGCCATTGCGTAATCTCTGGCTTTTTTCGACGCTCCTGGTATTGCTGCTCCTGGGCTGTGCTGGAGTCGCCTATCTGGTCTTCTCTCTCGTCGCCCAGGCCTATCTGCCATCTGACGGCGTGCTGCTCAACGAGATGGGCCTTTCTGGGACAACCGTCGCTCTTCGCCTCTCCCCGGCGCCGGCCGGCCTGGAGGTTGGCGACCAGTTGCTGGCGCTCGAGGGGCGTTCCCTGCGGGAATGGGTAGAGCAGGCCATGCGGGGGGGCACCGCTGCCCATTTGCAGGCCGACCAGCTCGTTACCTATCGCGTTCTTCGCGATGGGGTGAGCCTCCAGGTGCCGGTTCGACTGACCTCGTTTCCCGTCGGCCAGTTGTTGCTGCTGCGCTTTGGCGTTTACCTCTTTGCCTTGATCAGCCTGGCGATCAGCGGGCGTGTCCTTTTTGATCGTCCGCAGCATTGTCCCTCCCGCCTTTTTTTTGTTGCCTCGGCATGTTTTCTCTTGATCTCGGCCATTCCCTTTCAAACCCTGCTCCTGGCCCGGCCGGTTCTCTTTTTGATCGAGACCGGCGTCGAGTTTCTGTTTGAAAGCCTCCTGTTTAGCTGTACGCTGCATCTTTTCTTGATCTTTCCGACCACCAAATCGATCGTGCAGGGGCGGGAAAAGTGGCTGAACGGGATTCACCTGGTCAACCCGGCGCTTGCTGCAGCAATTGCGCTGCTCGTCGGACAATCTCCTGCCGAGAAACTGCTCATCGCCCTGCTGGCCCGTTACTGGATCGGCCTGGCGATGCTCGTCGCTGCTCTGGCTGCTGTCCTGCACACCTACCTGACGACTCGCCAGACGCTGGTTCGGGCCCAGGTTCGCTGGGTGGTATGGGGCAGCGCTGTCGGCGTGCTGCCGTTTTTGCTGCTCACCAGCCTGCCCGAGGTGCTCCTTGGCCGCACGATTTTGAACATTGAGATCACTTCTTTTTTCCTCATCGCCGTGCCCATCGCCATTGCCGCGGCCATTACGCGTTACCGGCTGTTCGACATTGAAAAGCTGATCCGCCACACACTGATCTATGCCCTTTTGACCCTGGTGCTCGTCGGCCTCTACCTGCTGATGGTTGCCGGGTTGGGGTTCGTCGTCCTCCGCCTTACGGGTCAGCCACACGACATCGTGACCGTCTTTATCTCGACGTTGGTCGTCTCCACCTCTTTCTGGGCCTTGCGCGTCCGCGTGGCGCGCATTGCCGACCGTCTTTTCTACCGCCCGCGGATCGATCCCGGCGCCTTGTTAGACGAGATCGGCGAACGGCTCGTCAGCGTGACCAAGGTCGAACAAATCGCTGCCCTGCTCGCCGAGACTGTACCGGCGCGGGTGGGCGCCCGGCATGGGATGTTGATGGTCCCAGATCAAGATCAGGCGCACCTGCGGCCCATCGACGACGAAGATCATAGCCTGCTCGTTCCCATCGAACAACTCGAAAGCGCCTGGATTGCCCATCAAGCCCGCCCGATTCTATGTTGCATGGCGCCGGAGTGGTTTCCCCCTGCGCTCCTGGAGCGGGTGATGGCGCATCAGGAGACAGAGATGCTCGTCCCATTGATCGTTGCCGACCAGTTGGTGGGGGTGTGGGGCCTGGGACCTCGAACGGGTGTCCTCTCTTACACTTCCGACGACGTGCAGGCGCTCAGCGCCGTGGCCCGCCAGGCGGCGGTCGCCCTGCAGAATGCCTGCCTGGTGCAGCGCCTGGAACAGTACAACCAGCAGTTGGAAGCCGAGATTCAACAGCGGACCCATACCCTGGAGAGCGAACGGAATCGCCTCAACGTCATCTTGCAGAATATCGCCGATGGCCTGTTGGTCACCGATTGGAGTGGGCGGGTGCTGCTGGTCAACCTGGCCTTTGAAGAAATCGTCCGTCGCCCCGCCCGCCTGCTGTTGGGCAAATCACTGGAGCAAAACCTGGCCTGGCCGCCTCTGTTCGCGCTCTTGCAGCAGGCGGTCGAAACCCCCGCCGTCGTCCACACGGCGAATATGGCGTTGGGGGAAAAAGCCATCAAGGCTTCTTCCTCTGCACTCCGCGACGGCGTGACGGTGGTGACGGTGCTGCGGGATATTACGCACGAGGTCGAGGTTGACCGGATCAAGAGCGAGTTTATCTCGACCGTGTCGCACGAGCTGCGCACCCCGCTCACCTCTGTGCTCGGTTTTGCCAAGATCATTCACCGCATTTTCGACCGCTCCCTGGCCTCCCGCTTGCCTGAGGACGAGCCGACCCGGCGGGCGGTTGGGCGGGTCAGGGAGAACCTCGAGATCATCGTTGCCGAAGGAGAACGGCTGACCCGCCTGGTCAACGACGTCCTCGACATCGCCAAGATGGAGGCCGGCGGGATGGAATGGCAAGATGAGCTCTGCGATTCAACGTTCCTCCTGGAGCAAGCGGTCCAGGAGGCGCAGGAAATGGTGCAGGAGAAGGGCCTACTGCTAAAAAAAGAGATTCCGGCCCACCTGCCGCCGCTGATGGTCGATCCTGACCGCATTGTCCAGGTACTGACCAACCTGATCTCGAACGCCGTCAAGTTCACCAACACGGGAGAAATCGTCGTGTCAGCTCGCCACCTGCCCCCGGGCGAGAGCGTTCGTGGCTGGCGTGCACCGGCGGACGGCGGCGGGTTGCTGGTTGCAGTGCGCGACACCGGGGTTGGGATCGCCGAGGAGGACATCCCCCGTCTCTTTCTCCGCTTCCAACAGCTGCGGGGGGAAGACTTGACCGACCGTCCCAAGGGGACGGGGTTGGGCCTGGCGATCTGCCGCGACATTGTCGGCCACTATGGCGGCGTGATCTGGGCCGATTCGATGCCGGGGCGGGGCTCGACCTTTTCCTTCACCCTGCCGGCGGCAGCCTCGGCGGAACAGGTCGCCCCAGTGCCAGCAGCCGTTCTGCCCAGGCCGACCCCCGACCCCAACGGCTTTTCCATCCTCGTCGTCGATGATGAACCGGCGATCCGCAACCTGTTGGTGCAGGAATTGGAAGAGGCGAGCTATCGCGCCAGGGCGGTCGCCAGCGGCGCCGAGGCGGTCGAATGGGCGCGCAGCTACCGCCCCGACTTGATCGTCCTCGATGTCAAGATGCCCGGCATTTCGGGCTTTGACGTCGTGCAAATCCTGCGCGCCGATCCCAGGACCGCCGCGATTCCCATCTTGATCCTATCCATCGCCGAAGAAAAAGAACGGGGGCTGGCATTGGGCGCCAACGCCTATCTGTCCAAGCCTATCGACGTGAAGCAGCTGTTAGCCCAGATCTCGACGCTGCTTTCAAGCCCCGACGAAGGGCCGGAGGAAGTGATATGACTTTGCACTCGGATGTTGTCCCGCTGCGCCGTCTCTTGGAACGCCCGCAGGCCCAGGAACTGCTGGCTCGGTTTGCGCTGCTCCTTCCCGGCGTGACCCTCGCGCTGTTCGACGCCGACGGCCGCCTGTTTGTTGGCGCAGGGGAAGGGGGGGCGGAGTTGGCAGGGGCGCTGGCAGGCGAAACTGTGCGCACGGAAAGGGAATGGCTGGCGCCGCTGCGGGTCGGCGAGGATGTGGTGGGGGTGTTGGCCGCGCGGGGCAAGCGCCTGATCACTCCGCAGGCCAACCAGGCCCTCGACTATCTCTATGACAGCCTGTCAATGTTTGTGACCCAGGGGGCGGAGCGGCGCGCAATGGCGCGCGAGACGTTGGACCGCTACCGCGAGGTGAACCTGCTTTACTCCATCGGCGAGACGATCGGGACTTGTCTCGACAGCGAGGAAATCCCCCACCGGGTGTTGGAGGAGGCCAACCGCGTCATCCGTGCCGACGTCGGCGTGGTGCTGTTGCCTCTCGACGAAGGAGGGCGCAGCCTGGGCGTAAAAGCCCATTTCGGTCAACCGGGGCACATCGAATCGTTGGTCGAGGGCGCCCAGAAGGTGCTGCAGCAGGCGATCGGCGATGGGCGGTCGACCATCATCGCCGACCTGGCGCAGGACGAACAAACCCCTATCGGGACGATCCTCTGTGCACCTCTCAAGACGCAGGAGCAGGTCCTGGGAGCGATCCTGCTGGGCCGTTTGCCTGACAATCCGGTCTTTATCGCCAGCGACGAAAAGCTGTTGATGGCCCTGGCATCTCAGACGGCGATCTCGGTCGAGAATGCCCGCCTGTTTGCTGACGTCATGCGGCAGCGCGATGCAATCGCGATCATGAAGAATTACATGGACAACATATTCGCCAGCATTGCCAGCGGCGTCATCACGACCGACGTTCAGGACACGATCGTCACCCTCAACCGGGCGGCTGAACGCATCCTGGCGGTCGAGGCCGACGATTTGATGGGCCGATCCTATGTCGACGGGCTGCCCGGGTTTGGCTGCGAGATCTCTGCCCTGGTCAATACCGTGCGCCGCTACGACGAACAGGTGATCGGATACGAGTTGGAGCCAGAACTGCCGCGGCGGGGCCGGGTGGTCTTGCGGCTGCACATCAGCCCGCTGAAGGACAACCACGAGGAGACGACGGGCATCGCTATCGTTCTGGACGACCTGACCGAGCGGCGGCAGTTAGAACGGCAGGTGCAGCTTGTGCGGGCGACGTTCCAACGTTACGTTGCGCCGCAGGTGGTGGAACAGCTCCTTTCCAACCCGGCCAGTGTCCGGCTTGGCGGCGTGCGGCGCGAGATCACGATCTTTTACGCCGATATCCGCGGCTTTACCTTGTTCAGCGAAAAGGTCGAGCCCGAGCTGCAGATCGAAATCCTCAACCGCCACTTGAACCAGGCCGCCGAGGCAGTGCTGGCGGCAGAGGGCACCCTGGACAAGTTCCTCGGGGATGGGGTCATGGCACTGTTCAACGCGCCCCTCGCCCAGCCCGACCACGTCCTGCGGGCTGTGCAGGCGGCTTTGCGGATGCAGCGGGCCATTTCCGAGATGCACAAACACACTCCGCCCGGTGAGCAGTTCATGTTCGGCATCGGCATCGCCACTGGCTATGCCGTCGTCGGCAACATTGGTTCGGCGATGCTGCACAACTATACCGCCGTCGGCGATTGCGTGAACCTGGCGTCCCGGATCCAAGAGCACGCTGGGCCGGGGCAGATTCTGCTCAGTGCGCCGGCGTATCAAAGAGTGCGCGACCAGGTGGTCGGTCGAGAGTTGGGCTACATTCAGTTCAAGGGCCACAGCGAGCCGGACCTCGTCTTTGAGGTACTTGACCTGATTGAGTGACCCTGTTATACTGTCCTGCGAGGAGGGATAGCGAATGGTCGGGAAGCCAGTAGAGTTCCTCAGCCCAGAGCGATCGCGCCAGTTGGTGGAATTGGCAGAACGCGCGCGGACCCGCCTAGCTCAAATCGGTGGACGGCCGGTTGAATACGATGCGACGACCTTGCAGTTGTTGGATGAGTGGATCGACCGCGAAAGCGCCCCTTCCCAATCGTTGCAGGTCATGTGGGCGGCCTTTCTGGGCGAGATTTTTCGCCGCCGCCACGGCGGGGAGTGGATCCTCCACCAGGGAGATGGGAACCAACTGGCTGTGCTCTGCCCGACTGAGGTTGGCGGGGTCCACCGGGTTGACGTGACCTGGCACATTGCACGGCGCATTGCCAGTGGGATGGCCCATTCTCTGGCCCTCTTTTACCTGCGCGAGGCTGCGCTGCTGCGGTGTCCCAGGGATTTTTGACCGGCGCCAAGTTGGGTTTGCTGTGGCTACCATCCAGCCCGGTTGCCTGAAAAGCCAGACTGCCCGTGATGCTTTTCCGCCCCGGCGCCGGTAAAGGGTACGAAAGCGACCCCCCCCATGTTGTAGGCGTCCAATTCCCCATCGACGCGTTTGAAAAACTTCCACAGCGTCTGGTAGCCGCCCGGCGGCCCGACAGGGATGACCATCCGTCCCTCAACCGCTAACTGGGCGATCAGCGGAGCAGGGACGTGCTCCGCTGCGGCAGTGACGATGATTGCGTCGTAGGGGGCGTGCTCTTCCCAACCATAGTAGCCGTCGCCCTGCTTGCCGTGCACGGCATAGCCCAACTGCTCCAGCCGTTCCCTGGCCTGCTGCGCTAGCTCGGGGATGATCTCGATCGAATAGACGGTCGTTTCGGGGATAGCGGCGAGAATCGCCGCCTGGTAGCCGGAACCTGTGCCCACTTCCAGCACGCGGTTGCCCGGCCTCAATTCGAGCAGTTCTGTCATCAGGGCGACGATGTAGGGCTGAGAGATTGTCTGTCCAAAGCCGATCGGCAGCGGATAGTCCCCATAAGATTGGCGCCGATCCTCGCTGGGCACGAACAGGTGCCGCGGGACGGATCGCATGGCCTCGATGACCCGTTCGTCGGTGATTCCCCGCGATATAATCGTATCGATCACCCGCTGCTCCCTTTGCCCCCGATTTCTCTTCCTTTCTGCTTGCAGTGCCGCACATGCGATGATGACGGCATTGTATCACTTTCTTCCCAGAGTTGCAATTTTGGGGCTGGCTTGCTCCCCATCTACTGTTGATGTATAATGTGCGCAACTGCTCAGCCAATCCTCTTGAATGCTGTCCCTGGCCGGGGAAGTGGGAAGATAGGGGTCATGAACAAGCCTCCAACTGTGTGGCCTGGGTGGTTACGATGAGCGAGTGTAACTGCTCAGGCTGCCCGCCCGGATGCTCTCCCGTGCCAGAGAAGGGGGAGAATGTGGGTGCCGGCACCCACACTCCCCTTTTCCGGAATTGGGAGAGCATCCAGGGGCGACCGGCCAAGCAGTTACGAGCGAGTTACCAATTCCTCAGCAGCCACTTTGCTCAGGCGGTCCGGTTGCGGGAGCGGCGAGCATCCGAAAGTGCGAATGATTGCATGGGACCTTTAATTCTGCTTGTTGAAGGACAAAACAAGGCTCTTTCACTCAGCCCGTTGTTGGCAAAGAAGGATTACTTCTTTGAAACAATTCACGTTCGACGCGATGCACTGGCCTGGCTGGAAGAGAACTCGTCGGACCTGGTTGTCGTCGATGCGCGTGCGCTCCGCTTCAACGCCCAGCGATTTTGCCAGACCCTGCAGGAAGAAGGGAACTCGATCCCGATTCTCCTGATCCCCCCAGCGGGCGAAAAAGACCCGCAAAGCACTGCGACAATGGTTTTGGAAGGCGATGTTACCCCGCGCCGGTTCCTCAATCGGGTCAAGCGGCTCTTGCCCCGACCGGACGGCGAGATGCTGCGGGCCGGCGATCTCGTCTTGGACATCAAGCATCGCGTTGTATCTTGCAGGGGGCAGCAGCACCGCCTCACCCCCAAACAGGCCCGGCTTCTCGAAGTCTTGATGCGCAATCCGGGGCGCGTTCTGACCCGCGCCTTCCTGATGAAAGAGGTGTGGGAGACAAGTTTTGTCGGCGATACCCGCACCCTCGAAGTGCACGTCCACTGGCTGCGCAAAGCAATCGAGGACGACCCTTCTGCTCCCACGTACCTGCTCACAGTGCGCCGGCTGGGCTATCGCTTCAAAGTACCCCAGTCTGATGCCAGGTAAAGTCAACTAGGAGGACACCCAGATGGCAACTCAACCGCCAACAGAGAGCTTTCTCGCCAAGTTTCTCAACGAAGAACAAAATCCCGAGATCGTGGAGCGGGTGTATGGTCGAGTGCAGCAAATCTTGACCAGCGGTGAAGAGATCAGCTACATCGCCGTGCAGAAGAAAACACTCGACATGATCGGCAACCTGTCGCCGGATTGCGTCGTGCTGACCAACAAGCGATTTATCATCTATCGGCCTAAACTGCTGGGGCGCGTGGATTTTGAGGACTATATCTGGCGCGACCTGCGGGACGTGCGGCTGAAGGAAGGCATCATCGGGGCAACATTGTCCTTTCAGACGGTGAAGGGACGCACCATCTTGGTCGAGAGCCTGCCCAAGGCGCAGGCGCGGCGCATCTATAGCGTGGCACAAGAAATGGAAGAAGCCATGCTGGAAGAACGCCGGGCGCGAGAGATGGAGGAAAAGAGAGCGGCCGCGGGAGGAATCGTGCTGCAAACGGGGATGCCGGTTGCAAATCCTGCCCCGGCCGTGCAAGATGATCCGGTCGAAAAGCTGAAAAAGCTAAAGGCAATGCAAGAGGCCGGGCTGATCACGGAAGCGGAATACGAGGGAAAAAAGGCCGAGATTCTCGCCCAAATGTGACAACGACGTCGACGCTGCCGCTCCTCCTGGATGCTTGTCCAAACACGGAATGTGGGAGGATGAGGGGGCGGCGACCAGTGCCTGTCCCCAAGCCCCCCGGCCCGGTCGATGGCTGCAGTCGGGGGGCACTGTCTGCCCCGTGGCCGCGGCGCCCAGGCAAGGGCCTGGCGGAATGACGTAAAGCGCATGAACGGAAACGGTTTTGAAGAGGTCCCACATACTGCCGATGTTGCGCTCCGCGTTTGGGGGCACGACCTGGCCGAGTTGTTCGTCAATGCGGCGCGGGGGATGACCTGGCTGCTCGCTGACCCCGACACCGTTGCGCCGACGGTCGAGGTTCCTCTGGAGCTGGATGCCGATGACGCCGAGGTTTTGTTGGTCACCTGGCTGGGGGAGCTGCTCTACTTGAACGAACGGGACGGACTTGTTTTTACCGCCTTTACGCTGAAACAGGTCACGCCGACGCACCTGGTTGGCCAGGCCCGCGGCGGGGTGCCAAAGGAACTGCGCACCCACATCAAGGCGGTCACTTTTAACGAAATGGATATCCGGCCAGCCGGACGTGGGCTGGAAACGATGGTCGTATTTGACGTGTAGAGGAAGGGAGCGAGATGATAGAGAAAAAGGATTTTCGACGCGTGGAGCGATTGATTTGGGAATTGCCGCAAGAAACGCGCCAGGACATGCGCGTGCCGGCGCGGTTGTTTGCCGACGCAGAGCTTTTTGACGCCGCCTTTGGTGATCGGACTGTCGAGCAGTTGGTCAACACGGCAACGCTGCCCGGTATCGTCAACTATGCGATGGCGATGCCGGATTTTCACCAGGGCTATGGGTTTCCCATCGGCGGCGTCGCCGCGATGGACGCCAACAGCGGCGTGATCTCCCCCGGCGGAGTTGGGTATGACATCAACTGCGGCGTGCGGCTTCTCGGCACTCACCTGGATAAACCGGACGTCATGCCTCATTTGGAGAACCTCACGGCGGCAATCTACCAGGCTTGCCCCAGCGGGGTGGGAGGCAAAGGCCGGGTGCGGGTATCGGAGCGGGAGCTGGACGAATTGGTTGTTCAGGGCTCCAGGTGGGCGCTGAAGCGGGGGCTGGCTCATTCCGAGGACCTGGCCCACACCGAGGAAGGAGGCTGTCTGCCTGGCGCGAATCCCGGCGCAGTCAGCAGCCGGGCGAAGGAACGGGGCCGCCCGCAGGTCGGCTCGCTGGGCGCGGGCAACCACTTTTTAGAGATCGACGTAGTCGACGAAATCTATGATGCCCATGCCGCCGACGTTTTTGGACTGCGGCCGAACCAGGTCGTGGTGCAGGTCCACTGCGGTTCTCGCGGGTTTGGGCACCAGGTCTGTGATGATTACGTCAAAAGCCTGCAGGGCGCCGTGCGCAAGTACGGCATCACGCTGCCCGACCGGGAGCTGGTCTGCGCGCCGCTCGATTCCCCAGAAGGAAAGGCATATTACGGCGCGATGGCCTGCGCGGTCAACTATGCCTTTGTCAACCGCCAGGTGCTGGCGATGGGCATCCGTGGAGCGTTCGAGCAGGTGCTGGCGGGCAAGGTGCGCAATTTCGACCTGTTCCAGGTTTACGACGTCGCGCACAACATTGCCAAGTTTGAAGAGCACGACGTCGGCGGGCAGCGCCGCCGGCTCTGTGTTCACCGCAAGGGGGCGACGCGTTCCTTTGGGCCCGGCCGGCCCGAACTGCCGGATGACTATCGCGACATCGGCCAGCCGGTTCTCGTGCCCGGCTCGATGGGTACCAGTTCCTACGTGCTGGTTGGTACGGAAAAAGCCATGCAACTGACATGGGGATCGAGCTGCCACGGGGCGGGGCGGGTGATGAGCCGCAGCCAGGCGCGCAAGTCGATCTGGGGAGCGGACCTGCGCAAAGAGCTGGAGGGCCAGGGTATCGTCGTGCAGGCCGGTAGCGACAAGGGTCTGGCGGAAGAAGCTCCCGCCGTCTACAAAGACGTCAGCCGGGTAGTGGAGGTCGTCCACGATGCCGGGCTGGCCCACAAGGTCGCCTGCCTGCGGCCGTTGGCGGTCATCAAGGGCTGATGCGGCAGGGGCACACTCTGGCCCCTCCGCGGCGCGAGCCCGCCAGCCGAGGTACTTGACTTTTCGCCCATTTGCCCGTATCCTAGGGGTGGCGGGGCCGAGCATCTGGGGCGCGTCGGCGCCTGTCTTGACAATGTCACACGGCGCGGGATGGCGGTGGTCCTGGCTACTCGTGCCGGGTCGGTGGGGGCGAGTACGCGCGTGATGCTCTCCCACGGCAGGGGAAGGGAGGTGTCTATGTCTGACGATCCAAATCAAGAGATCGAAATTCCGGATTGGCTGAGACGACCAGCCACACCGCAGGCGGGGAGCCAGCCAGCGCCGGCACCTGGGGGCGCTGATTCGGGCCTGGAACCGGCTGAGATTCCCGATTGGGTGCGGGGGATGCAGCCCGGGGCCTCTCCTCCACCCGAGCCAGTCCCCGAACCGGCCGGGCCTCCCCCGATAGCAGGCTTTGCCCCCGAGTTGATCGAAGAAGAGCTGTCTCCGGCCGAGGTATCTTTGCTGGACGATCTGCGCGAGCACGCAGTCGATTCGGAACCGGATGAACCGGAAGGGACTGCCATCAGCCGCCTGTTCGACAGGCTGCGCGGGCGCGGCGGCGATTCGGGCCCTGGTTTGGCGGAGCGGCTTCCCCCCAACAGCCCGCTGGCACCGATCTTGCGGCTGGCCCCCTGGCAGCGATTTGTCCTGGCCTTGTTGCTCTTTCTCAACACGCTGTTGTTGGGCTGCATGTGCCTGATCATGACCAGTCGAATCGTGCCCTTTCAGTAGCGGCTGGAGCCTGGCGTTGTGCCAGACAGGGAAGAGGGGGGCGCTGGCAGCAGGGCTGTCGGCGCCCCCCTCTTTTTTCTTTTCCCCCACTGGCAGTGACGGGTGATCAGGGAACCAGGCCGAGTCCCGCTGCCAGGCGGGCAATGCCCTGAACCAGCGGCGACTGGGGGGCGATGAGGGCGAGCGGTTTCCCCTGTGACACGACCTGCACTTGGGCCGATTCGTAAGGGACTGTTGCGGCAAAGGGATGTTTCACCACCCGCTGCAGCGCTTCGGCGGGCGGCGCGGCCCCTGGGACGATCTGGTTCAAGGCGAGGTGAATCTTGGACGACCACGCCTTGAGCGCCTGCAGGCTGCCCAAGGTGGTCTGCAGGGCTGCGGGATCGGCCGTAGTGACCAGCACGATGGCGTCCGCCGCTTCCACGACTGCGGCTGCGCCCTCTGTCAGCACGGATGGCAGGTCGACGACGACCACGCCGACGTGCTTTTTCAGGGCGTTGAGGGTCGCGGCGACTGTTTCCCTGGACAGCCCTGTGCCAATGACCGGCACGTACGGTGCCGCCAGTACCGCCAGCCCCGCAGCGTGGCCCATCAGGTAGTTGTTGATCGCCGCGTCGATGGCACCAGGAGAAAGAGCGCCCAACGGCAGCCAATTTGGATCGGGGCGCAGCCCCAGGTGCAGGGCGACGTGCCCGGACGAAGGGCTCAGGTCGACGAGGCAGACCCGGCCAGGAATCCGGCGGGCGAAAAGGACCGCCAGATTGACGGCGACCGTCGTCACGCCGACGCCGCCGCGCAGGCTCAACACGCCGACGATTCCCTGCACGGCGGATGGCGCTGTCGGCGGTTGCGGGCTGGTGGCCAGAAGGTCGTTCACCCGGTCCAAAAGCTCGGACATTGTCACCGGTTTGGCCATGTGCTCGTTCGCCCCGGCCTCTAGCGCCGCCTCGCGGTCCACAGACTGGCCCCGCGCCGTCAGGATGATGATCGGCATGTTGGCCGTGGCGGGCTCTTTGCGCAGCCGCCGGCAGACCTCGTAGCCGGTCATGCCCGGCATCATCACGTCGACGATCGCCAGGTCCGGCGGGTTAGCCATCGCTTTGGCCAGCCCATCTTCTCCCTCCGCGCTGAGAACGACCGTGTGCCCGCCCCGGTCCTCCAGCAGCATGCGGATCATTTGCAGCAGGTCGGCATTGTCGTCGATCACCAGGATCCTGGCCATTCTACCACCTCCTCCAGAATTATTGATCTTCCTCTTCCAGGCAAAAAGCGCCGATGTGCAACTTGTTGACCAGCACGCCTCCGCCGGTAAAAACGACTTCTTGGCGGATGGAGGCTTGAACGCGTCCATCCAGCACGGGGATAAACTTTTCCGTATCCGAGGTGAGCAGGCGGCGCATGTCGACCCGCGCCGAGAGGCGCAGGTATCCCACCACCTCGAGCGAGGGCACGGTGAGGAAAACCTTGCGCAGATATGACCCGGCATAACTGCCATAGCTCTGGTCCCGCGAGAGCGCTTCATCTCGCGTCGCGACCAGCGCCAGCGTCAGGTTGTCCTTGGCAATGCTGGAGGCGGCGTAGGTGGCGGTGATTTCGCCTGGCTGGATGATGGGGGAGATGTAGGCGTCTTCCAGCTGGAGGAACCCGGTCATGGGATCGTTGAGGATGTCTGGCAGTGTCTTGCGCCGCACGTCGACGTGCCCCGATATGCGGTAGCTGTGGGTGAAAAAGTCGACAGGCATTCGGCCGGTTTTGATCATATTTTGTGCCATATCTCGCGTCTCCTACTCGGCTAATCCCAGTCGGGCCAGCGTGTCTGCCTGGGGATGCCCTTGCCGGTCCCACCCCCGCGCCTGGTAATAGGCGTCGAGCATTGCCGCCAGTTCCTCCACCGGCTGGGCCTTGGAGTGACCGCCGGGCAGGCTTTCCTGGAGCAGGCGCTGGGGGAGCGTATCGTCGCGGCGGGTAAAGCCCTCCCTGGCGTTGAACAGTCGTTCCAGGAGCCAAATTCGCTCTCCAGCTTCCAGCACTTGCTCCGCGCTGCGCTCGATGCCGGTCGTCGCCGCCAGCAGGGCGGCGTAATGGGCTGGGTTGAGGGCAAAGGTCGTAAAAATGCACATCCCCATCGAATCGACCACGGCGCTCAGGTCCTGGTACAGCTTGACCAGCGTCGCTTTGCCTGACGTCGCAAAGCGGTCGACGGAGGTGGGGGTCGACATTGCCTCCGGGGCGATCATGTAGGCGCGCAGGTGGCACCCGCCGCGGTTGGACGTCGCCAGGGCCAGGGCCATGGCGCGGAAGGCGCGGGGGTCGTAAGCGGGGAGCTCCATGCCCTTGACGCTCATCGCCAGCTCGGGGTGGCCGAATCGGGCGGCCAGCCGCGCTGATCCCTCGGCCAGCCAGACGCCGATTCCCTCGCGGCGGCCGATCAGCTCGCTGCAGCGCAGCATCGCCCGCGCATTGCCAAAGGCGAGTTCCGTGCCCAGTTCCGCCTCGACCTGGGCGCGAGTGGCGCTGTCGAACGCCTCCCGCTCCCACAGCTCCATCGCGCAGGCGATGGTGCTGCCGGCGCTGATGGTGTCGAACCCCAATTCGTTGCCGGTATAGTTGGCTTCAGTGATGGCCTCCAGGTCGCGCACGCCGCACATGGGGCCAAAGGCCCACAGCGATTCGTACTCGGGCCCCTCACCGCTGCGCCGGGCGGTGCGGGTCGCCCGCCCGCAGGCGACGAAGCAGTTGGCGCAGGCCACGCTCCGCTCGTAGATGGTCTCTTTGAGCGTCTGGCCAGAAATCGAGTCGGCGTCGGGAAAATAACCGCGCTGGAAATTGTGCACCGGCAGGCCGCCGTACTCGTTGATGAGGTGGACCAACACCGCGGTGCCAAATTCTCTCAGCGCGTTCTTGGTCACCGGCGCCTCGGACAGGGCCGTGCGCGCTTCTTCGCGCGCTGCCTTGAACCGCTGGGGGTCGGCAATCGGCGTCTGGTGATGGCCGTGGACGACGACCGCTTTGAGGTGCTTGGCCCCCATCACGGCGCCTGCCCCTCCCCGGCCCGCTGCCCGGCCGCGGTCGTTGATGATGCTGGCAAAGAGCACCCCCCGTTCGCCGGCTGGCCCGATACAGGCGACTCCCGCCCGCTCGTGGGTCTCGGCCAGCAGCCGCTCCGTGGTCTGGCGAGTGTCCAGCCCCCACAGGTGGCTGGCATCCCGAATCTCTACCCCTTCGTCGTGAATCCAGAGATAGCACGGCGCTGCTGCCGCCCCTTCGATCACCACGGCGTCGTAACCGGTCTGCTTCAGGTCCAGGGCGAACCGGCCGCCGGAATTGGCGCCGAGCACAGTGCCGGTGAGTGGAGAGCGGGTGACGACTTCATATCGGCCGGAGAGCGCGGCGGCCGTGCCGTTCAGCGGCCCGGTAGCAAAGACGAGCGGGTTTTCTGGGGAAAGGGGAGCGGTCCCCGGTGCCAGGCGGTCGTAGAGCAGGCGCGTACCCAACCCCCGCCCGCCGATATAGTCGGCGGCCAGTTGGGGGTCCAGCGGGGCGGTGCGCGCGCGGCCCGACGCCAGGTCGACCCAGAGAATCTGGCCCAAGTACCCGCCGTTCATCAAAAGTCCTTGTCCTTTCGATACTCGAAATAGGGGCATTGTCGGCAGCGGCGCATATAGACCTCCCGCACCTCGCGGCGCTGTTTGGCGGTCAAGTTGGAGGGGCAGAGCGTGCAAGGGACGACCCCCGCTTGTGCCCAGGCAGCAGGAGCCTGGCGCAGCCAGCCCAGCGTGGAGAGAATGTTGATTGGGCCGGAGGTGCCGATGCGAAAGCGCTCCGGCGTGCGCAGGTGCGGTTCTGGCGCCCCGGCATAGATCAGCCGCACCACGTCCATCGCGTCGCGGATCCCGCCGGCCGCTTTGACGCCCATGTTTTCCCCCACCGCGTCTCGCATCAGCCGGATGTGCTCGGGAGTCGCGCCAAAGGCGTCCATCCCGGTCGAGTTCTTGACAAAGTGCGCTCCCGCCTCCTGGGCGATCTGGCAGGCGGCGACGATTTCGTCCTCCAGCAGTTCCGACGAGCGAATGATGACCTTGACGTGTTCGCCGTCGGCCGCCTCGACCACGGCGGCGACCTCGCGCCGGGTATAGGCGGGATCGCGCTTCAAGCGCCCGACGTTGATCACCACGTCCAGCTCGATCCAGCCCGCTCCCTCGCCCCGCACCGTTCGGCTCTGCTTGACGACCCGTGCCGCCTGGTCCGCTTTGAGCTCGACCGGCAGCTTGCCCAGGGGAAAGTCGATCACATAGCACTCTTTGACCCCCGTTCCCTGCAGCAGCTGTGGCAGCAGATCGACCTCGGTCGGGTTGACGCAGATGGAGGCGCAGCCGTACTGGGTCGCCCAGTCGACCATGCGCGTGATTTTGGGCTCTTGGGTATCGGCTTTCAGATCGGTGACGTCCAACAGCGAGGCGGCGCGTCCCTGGTCGAGCCACTCGATGATCTCGACCAACGCCTGGGGCGGAAACTCGACCAGGGGCGGGCGCGGTCCCGCTGCGGTCATCCCGGCTACTCCTGTTCTCCCAGGTCTGGGAAGCGATAGTGCGCTACGCCCCCCCAGTGCTCGGGCGGCCAATAGCTGATCCAGGCCCGGCCGATAAAGTGGTCCTCCAGCAAGACGCCCCAGTTGTGAGAATCGCTCGAGTTGGCCCGGTTGTCTCCCAACACGAAATATTCTCCCGCTCCCAGCTGCCAGGAGCCTGTATAGGGCATGGGGGCCTCGATATATGGCTCTTCCAGCCGGTACCCGTCGATCCAGATATCTCCCCCGCGGACCTCGACCAGCTCTCCCGGCAGGCCAATGACCCGCTTGACATAGTCCTCTCCAGAGCCGTTCGGCGGTCGAAAGACGACGATGTCGCCCCGTTGTGGTTCCCCCAACCGGTAGCTCAGCTTGCTGACGATGAGGTATTGGTTGTTGTGCAGCGCTGGCTCCATGCTCGAACCCTGTACCTGGAACCGACCGGTGAGGGTGTTGACGATGAGAAAGATGACCAGGGTCAGAACCAGTGTCTCGATCAGGTCGCGCAGCGGCGATTGCCCGCCAAAAGCACGGCCCAGGGAAACCTCTTCCCTGTCCTGAATGTCCGGCTCTTGAATCTGTGTTGCGTTTGATTCCAAGAAGAACATCCTCCCATTTTCCCCTCACCGGTCGCAGGAGAGGCATCCGGGTGAGCGGGTTGAATCGCTCCCATTATAGTACAGGATGGGGGGAGGAGCAAACCGCAATGCCTATGGGCAGTGACTGGCTGAGTGGTTGTATACGTGGTAGAATTCGCAAGTGATGGAGAGCGACACGTGACGATGAACGAGATGGCTTGCGCTGCTCGCCGGATTCACATTACCGGCGTGGTGCAGGGAGTGGGGTTTCGCCCTTTTGTCTATAACCTGGCCAACCGCCTGGACCTCTCTGGCTGGGTGCTGAACAGCTCGGCCGGGGTCGAGATCGAGGCCGTGGGGCCTGTCGCCGCGTTGGAGGCGTTCGTCGCCCGGCTGCAGTCGGAGGCGCCGCCGCTGGCGCGGATCGAGCGGGTCGAGGTCCGCGAAACTCGCCCCCCCAGCCCCCGGCCTGCGGGTTTTGTGATCCGCCATTCGGAGGCGCGCCGCGGGGCGTTCCAACCGATTTCACCCGACATTTCGATCTGTGATGACTGCCAGCGCGAGCTCTTTGACCCCGCCGACCGCCGCTGTGGCTATCCCTTCATCAACTGTACCAACTGCGGCCCCCGCTTCACCATCATCCGCGACGTTCCCTACGACCGGCCCCTGACGACGATGGCGCCCTTTCCCATGTGCCCAGACTGCCAGGCCGAGTACGACGATCCCGCCGATCGCCGCTTTCACGCCCAGCCGAACGCCTGCCCGGTCTGCGGCCCCCACGTTTGGTTAGCAAGTCCCGAGTCTCGAGTTCCAGATCTGGGGCTTGGGCTGCAGACTTTGCGGGAATTGCTGGCAGACGGAGCCATTGCGGCGATCAAGGGGCTGGGCGGTTTTCACCTGGCCTGCGATGCGACAAACGACGCGGCGCTGGCCCGGCTGCGGGAGCGAAAAGGGCGGGTCGACAAGCCTTTTGCCCTAATGTCCTTCGACCTGGCGGCGGTCGAGGCCTACTGCGAGGTGGACGAGGCGGAGCGCGCGCTGCTCACCGCGCGCGAGCGGCCCATCGTCTTGCTGCGGGCGCGGCCGGGCGGTCCCATCTCGCCGCTCGTCGCCCCCGGCAACCGCTGCTTGGGCGTGATGCTGCCCTACACGCCTCTGCACTATCTCCTTCTTGCCCCGCCATTTCTCCCTGCCCTGGTCATGACCTCGGGTAACTATGCCGAGGAACCGCTCGCGATCGACAACGACGAGGCGCTGGAACGGCTGGCGGGTCTGGCGGACGTTTTTCTGCTGCACGATCGCGACATCCACGCGCGCTGCGACGACAGCGTGACGCGCGTTTTCGCCGGCGCCGAGCTGCCGCTGCGCCGCTCGCGCGGCTATGCGCCCTATCCCGTTCACCTGCCCTTCTCCCTGCCCCAGTTGCTGGCGGTGGGCGGCGAGCTCAAGAACACCTTCTGCCTCACCCGCGACCGCTACGCTTTTCTCAGCCAGCACATCGGCGATATGGAGAATTACGAGACGCTCTGTTTCTTCGAGCAGATGGTGGAGCAGCTTGCCCGCATCTTTCGCGTCGCGCCCGAGATCATTGCCTGTGACATGCACCCTGGCTACCTGTCGACCCGGTACGCGCAAGGATCAACGTTGTCGGTTGTCCCGGTCCAGCACCACCACGCCCATATCGCCGCCTGCATGGCAGAGCACGGCCTGAGCGGCGAGCGGCCGGTCATCGGCGTGGCCTTTGACGGCACGGGCTATGGCACCGACGGGGCAATCTGGGGCGGCGAGTTCCTGGTTGCCGACTATGCGCATTTCCGCCGCGCGGCCCATCTCCAGTACGTGCCGCTGCCTGGCGGGGACGCAGCGATCCGGCGGCCCTACCGCATCGCCCTGGCCCACCTGTGGGCGGCGGGGATTGATTGGCAGGCGGACCTGGCCCCCGTTGCCGCCGCTCCTCCCGCCGAGCTGCCGGTCCTGGCCCGGCAGCTGGCGCAGGGGCTGAATACCGCGCCGACCTCCAGCGTGGGCCGTCTCTTTGACGCCGTCTCTGCCCTGGCCGGCGTGTGCCAGGTAGCCAGCTATGAAGCGCAGGCGGCGATCGAGCTGGAGGTGCTGGCGGAGGAGGGCGAGCGCGGCGCCTATCCTTTCGCCGTGGGGGAAGCGATCGACCCGGCGCCGCTGATCCACGCCGTCGTGGCCGACCGGCGGCAGGGGGTCCCGCCCGGCGTGATCGCTGCCCGCTTCCACAACGGCCTGGCGGCGATGGTCCGCGACGTCGCGGCCCGGCTGCGCCAGGAGACTGGCCTGGACGAGGTCGCTCTGTCGGGCGGGGTGTTTCAGAACGTCGCCCTGCTGGCTGCCGTCGTGCCGCTGCTGCGAGAAGCGGGATTCACCGTCTACACCCACCGCCTGGTGCCGCCCAACGACGGCGGCATCTCGCTGGGCCAGGCGGTCATCGCCGGCGTGCGGCATGGTGCGGGGACAACTCCCCAGGCAGCTTTCTTGCCGTGACGATACCAGTGTTTGGGAGGAAAGAGTAATGGAACAGATCGTCGAATGTGTCCCCAATTTCAGCGAAGGCCGGCGCGCAGAGGTCGTCGCGGCCATCGTCAAGGCGATGCAGGCTGTCCTTGCTGTTCAGCTGCTCGACGTCCAGTCCGACGCCGACCACAACCGCACCGTGATCACCGTCGTCGGGCCGCCGGACGGCGTGGCGGAAGCGGCTTTCCAGGGCATTGCCCAGGCCGCCCAACTGATCGACATGGAGCGGCACCGGGGCGAGCATCCCCGCCTCGGCGCCGCCGACGTGGTGCCGTTCATCCCCGTGCGGGGGGTCACGATGGACGAATGTGTCGCGCTGGCCCGGCGGCTGGGGCGGCGGGTGGGCGAGGAGCTCGGCATCCCGGTCTATTTCTACGAGGCGGCCGCGACCCGGCCCGACCGGGTCAACCTGGCGGACGTCCGCCGCGGGGAGTACGAGGGCCTCAAGGGCGAGATTGCCGGAAACCCGGACCGCGCGCCCGATTTCGGCCCCGCGCGCCTCGGTCCGGCTGGCGCGACGGTGATCGGCGCCCGCCCCTTTCTCGTCGCCTACAACGCCTACCTCGACACGGACGACGTCCAGGTGGCGCAGCGGATCGCCCGTGCCGTGCGTCACGCCTCGGGCGGGCTGCGCTATGTCAAGGCGCTGGGGCTCTTGGTGGAGGGACAGGCGCAGGTCTCGATGAACCTGACCGACTTTGCCCGCACTCCCATCTACCGCGCGGTGGAAATGATCCGCCGCGAGGCGGCCCGCTACGGCGTGCAGGTGATCCGGACAGAGCTGGTCGGGCTGGTTCCGCAGCAGGCGCTGCTGGACGCCGCCGCCTGGTACCTCCAGCTCGATCTCGACCCGCAGCAGGTGCTGGAGAACCGGCTGGGGGGCGCGGAGAGCGATTCCCCGCCCTGCGCCGCCTTTTTGGACGCCGTCGCTTCTGATTCCCCTGCCCCCGGCGGCGGGTCGGTGGCGGCGCTGGCCGGCGCGCTGGCGGCTGCGCTGGCGGCGATGGTCGCCCGGCTGACGCTGGGCCGCCGCAAGTACGCGGCGCAGCAGGCCGAGATGGAGGCGCTGGTCGCTGCGGCGGAACGGCTGCGCGCGGCGCTCGGCGCCCGCATCGCTCAGGACGCCGACGCCTACAACCAGGTCGTGGCCGCCTACCGCCTGCCCAGGGACAGCGACGCAGAACAGGCAACCCGCCAGGCGGCGGTCCAGGACGCCCTGGCCCACGCCGCCGAGGTCCCCCTGGCGACGGCACGGGATGCAGTAGCGGTGGCTGAACTGGCGCTCACCGCGGCCCGCCTCGGCAACCCCAACGCCATCACCGACGCCGGCACCGCGGCCCACCTGGCCCGGGCGGCCTTTGAGGGAGCGGCGCTCAACGTGCGCATCAACGCCGGTCAGGTCGCGGACCCGGTGCAGGCGGAGCGGTGGCGGGCCGAGCTCGGCGCGCTGCAGGAGCGGATGTCGGCCGCGCTCGATGCGACCAGTCGGGCAGTGGAAGAACGATGGCCAAAGTAGATCAACTGCTGCAAATGGGAACCGAGCTGCTGCGGAAGCGGCACCAGCGGGAAGCGGAGCGGGTGCTGCGCCAGGCCACGTCGATCGATCCGCAGAGCGAGCAGGCCTGGCTCTGGCTCAGCGCGGCGGTTGAAGGGATCGATGCCCAACGAGACTGTCTCTATCGCGTGCTAGAGATCAATCCGAACAACAGCTTTGCCCGCAGCGGGTTGTCTTTTCTCAATCGCCTGCGCCCGCACCAAGAGTGGCAGGCGGCCGCTGCGCCCTGGATCATGGGACTGCTCGACGAGGAATCGGCAACAGCGGAGGCCCCCTCCCGCGAATGTCCGCACTGCGGCGCCCCTAACTCTGTTTGGGCCTATACCTGCAACCGCTGCGGCAAAGAACTTGAGGCGATCGACCTTGTCGAGGTGGCCAAGACGGAGCAAGAAGTGGAGAAACGCTCTGCCATCTCCCCGTCGGTGATCCAGTCCTGGCCCAGCGCCCTCGCCCTCAGCCGCAAGCGCGCTTTTGAACCCGAGATCCAACTCGCCGCACCTGGCCGGTCACTGACCGCCTTGCTGCTGGGCGTCTTGTTCCTGTTCCTGCTCCACATCGCCGCCGTTGGCGTGCAGATTGCCGTTCCGGTCGTCCAGGGCGCCCGGCTGACCTACCGGGTGATCTTTTTGCTGCTGGGTGACATTTTGCTCGGCGATGCGCAAATCCTGTTGGTCGTCCTGGTTGCCTACGTCTTGCTGGCGCTGGTGACGTACCTGCCGGCGCGGTTGCTGCGCGGCAAGGGTAACCTGACCGTCCACTTTCACCTGCTTGCCGTCGCCCTTTCTTCCTGGCTGGGGATTGCCGTGGGCATCGGGGTGCTGGTGTGGGCATTGGGCCGGGTCGCCGCTGCGCCCCTGGTTCAGACCGTCGCCAGCTTGCTGCTGCTGGCCTATGCCCTCATCCTGCTGTCACAGGCGCTGCAGACGGCGCACGACACGTCGCCGGTTCCCGCCCTCGTCGTGACGCTGTTGCTGGTCACCGGGATCGTCTCCCTGTTCCTGGCGCTGGGACTTGGTCTGTGGGACGTGCTTTTGCAGCTTCCGAGCGCACTCTACTCTCCGTTTCTCTGACGCGGAACCAGCGCGCCTGGAGCGCCGCCATTCTGCCGTCGTTGACCATGGTAGCGATGGCGTCGTTCAAGGCGCGCAGCAGCTGGCGATTCTCGCGCCGCGTCGCGGCGGCGTAAGGCTCGCGGGTCACCATCCCCCCGACGATGCGCAGGTCGTTTTGCCCATCCAGCCAGGCCAGCGCCGACAGGTGATCGACCAGCGCTGCGTCCGCCTCGCCGCTGGCGACCCGGGCCAGGGCCTCGTCGGCGGTCTGGCAGGGGAGGACGGTCAGCCCCGCCAAGCGCTGGGTCCAGGTTCGCGCCTCCACGTCCCCCGCGCTGCCAAACTCGACCGCCAGGGTCTGCCCGGCCAGGCTGTGTGGCCCCTCGATCCCGGCGGCCTGCGCCACCAGCACCTGCCCGGCGTCGAAATAGGCGGTCGAGTAGGCGAAATCGGCCGTCCGGTTCGGGTCGACGTAGAGAGCCGAGATGACCACGTCGACCCGGTCGGCGGTCAGCGCGTCGTACAGGCCGTCGTAGGGCAGGTTGGCGACGAACTGGGCCTCCACGCCCAGTTGGGCCGCCATCTCCCGCGCCAGGTCGACGTCGAATCCGACCAGGTTCCCGGCCCCGTCGACGTACTCGAAGGGGGGAAAGCTGGCATCCATCCCCACCCGCAGCACGCCGCTCTCCAACACGCGCTCCAGGCCGTTAGCGGACGGCGCGCAGGCGGCGAGGAGGAATAGTAGAAACAGGCATACAAGAACAGATTGGGAGAATTGCATATTTGTCCTCACCAAGGCGATGGATGAACAACCCGAGACTGGAAATGCCTTGCCCCTACAATGTTCACCGCGTATACTCCTGCACCGCCAGGTAGATCGCCTTGGGCCGAAAGTCGTCGGTGACAAAGGTGTAATAATCCTGGTAATTGTGCAGCGGCGCTGGGTAGCGAAAGGCCCACATCGCCACGGCCTGGCACCAGGGCCAGTGCTGCCGCGCCCACTCGTAGGCGTCGACGGTGTAGGCGACGCGCTGGGCCGGGCGCACGGCGCGGACCCATCGAGGGTGGTCGTTCCAGCCCGCCTCAGTGACATAGACCGCCTTGTCGGCGTCGCCATAGGCGACCATGATCTCGCGCAGCAGCTCGGTGCGGCGAAAGTTGATCGCGTCGGCGGCGGGGGCGGCCTGCGGCGGAAAACCCAGCCCGTAGGCGTGGGCTGCCAGGGCGTCGAAATAGGGCGCCGCTCCCGCCTCGTACATCGCCTCCAGGTAGAGCAGGTCGTTCAGGCCCGCCGCGCTGCCGGGCGGCTCGAGCGTCGGGGCCAGCGCCCCCGCCAGCACCACCACGTCGGGGTTGGCCGTGTGGGCGGCCGGATAGACCGCGCGCAGCATCTCGACGTATCCGGCCGGATCGACTGGCCGGTAGCCCCACTCAAAGCTCAGGTTGGGTTCGTTCCAGACGATGACGTGGCGCACCTGGCCCTGGTAGCGGGCGACAAAGGCGGCGACAAAGGCGGCAAAATCGCCATAGCGGCCGGCCTCGAGGGTGGTGGGCGTCGTCTCTGGCGGGCGCGCCCAGTCGGGCACCCAGCCCAGGCGGGCGATGACCGTCAGCCCCTGGGCGCAGGCGTGCTCGACGACCAGGTCGCTGTGCGCCCAATCGTACTGCCCGGGGCGGCGCTCGATGTAGGCCCAGGGAAAGAACTCGATGGTCCACGGCGCGCCCATCTCCCGTACCATCTGCAGCGTGAGCTGGATCTTCCACGCCTCCACCTCGTCGGTGAGCCGGGTGTGGACGCCGACCAGCGGGTTGCGGGTCACCACCTGCTGCGGCGGGCCGACGAGGAGCGGGACGAAGGGTGGGCGGAGGGCCCAGAGCAAAAAGAGCGCCAACAGCAGCCGCAGGGCCCAGGGCCAGGTGCGCGAGAGGGCGGGCCGGCGCATCAATGCCCCCGCAGGAAGCGGATTACGGCGGCGTTAAAGCGCTGCGGCTGGTTCTGCTGCACCAGGTGCCCGCCGCCGCGGATGACGGTCAGCTCGGCGCCGGTATCGGCCGCCAGGCGCAGGGCATAGTGGCGGGTCAGCACCCAGACGTCGCGGTCGCCCCAGATCAGGCGCAGCGCCGGTTCGATCTCGTGGTAGTGCCGGGCAGTGTCGTAGAAACTGCGGTTCCAATAGTCGCGCAGCAGGCCAGCGCCGGCGTGGAGGTATTCAGGCCGGGCAAAGGACTGGCGGTACTGGGCGAGCACCTGCGGCGTCAGGAGTGCGTCGTCGCCGTACTGGGAGCGGACGATGGGGCCGGCCAGCCAGGGGCCGGCCAGCCGCCGCGCCAGCTCGCGCAGGGGCGCGACGCGGGCGAGAAAGATCCAGGGCCGGAAGGGGGCGTGGTAGCAGGTGGGGGCCACCAGTACCACCCGCTGCAGGCGGTCGGGATGGTGGAGCGCCAGCTGGAGGCCGATCCCGCCGCCCATGGAGGAGCCGACCAGGTGGGCGCGCTCGATCTCCAGGGCGTCGAGCAGGCCGCGGGCCACGTTGGCCAGGTCGTCGACGCCAAAGCGGAACCCCGGCGGCAGGGCCGACTCGCCGCAGCCGGGGTGGTCGTAGGCGATGGCGCAAAAGCCCGCCTCCGCCAGCGGGCGCAGGTTGCGGTGCCAGGTGTAGGCCGAGTCGGCAAAGCCGTGGACCAGCAGTAGCGGCGCACCGCTGCCCACCTGGATCACCCGCAGCCGCTGCTCGCCAAAGGTGACAAAATGGACCTTGGCTTCTGTTTGGAGAAAATGGCGCCAATCGGGGTCACCGCTCGTAGACATAGATCTCTCCGATCTGGACGTAATCGGCGCCCTCTTCCTCTCCCCCTGTCACCGGCAGCCGCGCCCCGTTGGCCAGGTTGTAGAGGCCCCCGACCAGCCTGTAGGTGCCGCCGGGCAGGTCGGCAGGGAGGAGGACGCCGTGCCGGTCGGTCAGCTGCTGCTCGGGTGACCAGTAAGCGGTCGGCAGCAGGTTGCCGCGCGGTTCGGCGTCGGTCTGGGCGACCAGGCTGCCGTTCCCGTCCAGCAGGTGCAAAAAGAGCTTGTACCGCTCCGCGATGGGCCCCTCCGCCTGCCAGAACAGCGTCACCGGGACGACCTGCCCCGGTTCGAAGGGCCCTTCCCCGACGGCACATCCCTGCAGCCGGATCGATTCGCCAAAGAGGGCCTCTAGGGGGACGGCGGGCCGGTCGGGCAGCGACGCCAGCCCGTAGGCGGCGACCCGCACCGCGCCGACCCAGCGGGCGCCGGCCGGGTAGGCGTGCGTCGCCAGCCAGCTTTCTACCAGCCGTTCGGGGTCGGATTCCGCATCCCCCCAGTAGAGGACGAGGAGCCGCTGGTGCGCGGCGGCAATGCTCTCCAGTTCCGCCGCCACCTGGTCGGCGCGGGGTGGGCGGCTGCGGGGGACGGGATAGACCGGCGCGCCGGCGCGGTGGTAGTAGGTAAAGACTTCCCACTGGTTGGCTGCGTTGAGGATGATCCCGTCGCCGGGCATCGCCGCCTGTTCGATCTCGGCCGCGATCCGCCGATAGTCCTCGCGGGCGTAGGCGGGATCAAAGTAGAGATTGTGGAGGGAGGGGAGGATGATCGCAACAAGAATGACAGCGTAAAGTGTAAAACGTAAAGAGAAGTTGGCAGTTCGCCGCCTGCCGCCAATCTGTGAGACGCGCTCGATTCCCGCCGCCAGCAGCAGGCAGAAGGGGGGCAGCACGGCCAGCAGGAATTTGCGGTAGGCCGGCTGGTAGAGGTCGAGGGCCAGCAGCAGGCCGATGGGCAGCAGCAGCCACGTCGCCAGCAGTGCGGTTGCGGTGACGCGACCCCGGCGGGGCCACAGCCCGGCCAGCAGTATCCCGCCGGCGAGGAGAAGCGCCCACAGGGCCGGCCCTGCCGTCTCCAGCGTGATCCCCGCCGCCAGGCTGCGCAGGACGTCCAGCAGCGCTTCCGCCGTCGTGCCGGTGCGCCCGGCGGAGGGCCAGCCGGTCACGCTGCGCAGCGCGGTCGGCAGCCAGGGCAGAAAGAGCAGCAGTGCTGCGGCCTGGAGCGCGCCCCACGCCAGCAGCATCCGCCAGCGGCGCGGCTCCCGCCGCCCGCGCACCCCCCACCAGCCCAGGAACAGCAGGTTGTGGGCCGCCAGCACAAAGGGGAAGGCATAATGGGCGTAGAGACCCGCCGCGGCGGTCAGGACGTAAGCGGGTTGCCAGGGGCGAACGGCGGCCAGGTCGGGCCACCGCGCCGGCCTGGGGCTCATCCAGTAGGTGGCGGCGGCCGCCAGCAGCCCCAGCAGCGCGTACATCCGCGCTTCCTGCGCGTAATAGATCGCCAGGGGCGAGACCGCGCCCAGGAAAGCGGCGCCCAGGCCAGCGCGAATCCCCAGCAGGCGGCGGCCCAGGGCGTAGGTAAAGGCAATCGTCAGCACGCCGCAGAGGGCGGAAAGGGCGCGCAAGGCGAACTCGCTCTCGCCGGCCAGGGCGCGCCAAAAGTGGAGCAGCAGGTAATAGCCCGGCGGGTGGATGTCTCCCGCCGCCGCGGCCAGCACCAGCGGGATCGGCCGCTCGGCGGCGCGGGCCGAGTTGCCCTCGTCGTTCCAAAACGACTGGGCGTCGAGGCGGTAAAAGCGCAGCCCCGTCGCCAGCAACAGGATCAGCAGCAGGCTGAGCCGGCGGGCCGTGGTCCTGCTCACCCTGTCGTCCCGTTTCCCTATGCGCCGAGCAGCCGCCGTCGCATCAGCCGCGGCGGCAGGCTGCCGCAGCCGAGGATGGCGTCGTGAATCTGCCGCAGGGAGGCATCGGGATGGGCGCGGCGGTAATCCTCGACCAGCCCGGTGATGGCCAGCTTGCCCATCAGGTAGGATTGGGGTTGGGTGGGCGTCATGGTGTAGCGGCGCACCTCGGCCAGGGCGTTGGTCGGCTCCAGTTGACATTCCGCGACCAGGAACTGGACCGCCTCGTCGACCGTCATGCCCCGCGTGTGCAGCGAAGTGTCCAGGACGATGCGCGCGGCGCGCCACAGCTGATCCGAGAGCCGCCCCAGCCGCTGGATCGGCGCGGCGATGTAGCCGCGCTGTTCCATCATCTCTTCGCAGTAAAAAGCCCAGCCCTCGATAAAAAGCGTGGCCAGGAAAGAACCCATCCGCCGCGGGATGGTCTCCTGCCGGTTGGCCCAGGTGAGCTGCAGGTGGTGGCCCGGGTAGGCCTCGTGCAGCGCGGTGACGGGCAGCTTGGTGTAGAAATGGCCCTTTAGCTTTTGCTCCTGTTCCTCGGGCGCTGCATTGGGGTCCACCGGGGTGACGATAAAGACTCCTTCTTGCTGTTCTTCCAGGATGCCGGCCGGGATGTAGGCCGCATAGGGGATGACCGGGCGCATGTAAGCCGGCGTCTCGATGATGCGCAGCGACTCGCCGGCCGGGATCGAGGCGATCTGGTGGTCGATGACGTATTGGCGGGCGTTCTCCATCGCTTGCTCGTAGGCCGCCAGCAGCCCCTCGGCCGTCGGGTGGTCCCCCTTGGCTTCCTCCAGCAGCTCTTGGACGGTCTTGTCGGGGTCGATTTGCCGGGCCACCTGTTCCATCCGTTCGCGGGTCAGGCGCAGCTGCTCCCAGCCGATTTCGTGCAGCTCGTCGGCGTCGTAATCGACCATGTGCTCCTCGCGGAGGAGTTCGTCGAACAAGTCCTTGCCGGCGGCAAAATCGCCCTGGGCTTGCGGCAGGACGTCGCTTTGCAGAAAGGCGGCGTACGCTTGCACCGCCTGGGCGGCGGCCTGCCCGGCCTCGGTCATCGCCTGCTGCAGTTCCGGCGCGTCCTGGGCGGCCAGCATGGGCAGAAAACCGGCCAGCAGGCCCGGCGCCTGCTGCGCCTGCTCGAGCGCGATTTCGGCCCACACCGGCGGCACCCGTTTGGGAACGAGGTTGCTCTGTCCTTCCTGCAACACGCGGGGGATCTCTTGCAGCCGCCCCAGCGCGGAGCGGAGGCGGTCGGGCAGCGGGGCAAAGTCCTTGACGATCAGGGCAAAGATGCCCCCGGTCGCTTCCTCGACGTATTGGCCGGGGTTGCGCAGGTGGCTCTGGGTCTTTTTCTCGTGCCGGATGAAGGATTCCAGGATGTGGACGACCAGGGTGTGGTCGATTTGGGCGTCCAGGTCAAACCCGGTCGGGTCAAAGGCCTGGAACTCGGACAAGGCGCGCTCGAGCTCCTGGCGCTGGGCCTCGATGGCCTCCAGGGTCGCGTCGCGCAGCCGATCGTCCCAGCGGTGTTCGCCCATGTGCGTGGCCGCCGTCGGATTGAGCTCCAACAGGCGGTCCAACCACGCTCGCGCTCGTTGGTAGAACTGGACTTGGCTCATGACTTTTCTCCTTGTCTTTATCTGCGGTCCCCCGGGAAAGGCTGGGTGGCTACTGCCGCTCGATCACGATCCGCCACGTCCCGGGTTGGGGTGCGCCGCGCTTTTCCGGGCACATGGCGAGGGTCAGCCCGGAGAGGACGGGGGCGTTGGGCTCGTCGATGCTGAGGGCGTAGGGGATATCCGGCTGGAGGGTAAAATCCGCATAGCCGCGGGAGATCTCGGGCCGCAGCCCGGTGACGGCCCGCTCGGCGCCGCCGGGCCACGTCAGCCACAGCACGACGCCGGCCAGCGAGAGGTCCGGCGCGGTAGACTCTTCTTCCTCCTCACTTTCTTTCCCCTCGGCCGGCTCCGGCGGCGCGGGGGGAGGGGCAGCCTGCACGATCACCTGCAGCTGGGGGGGCGTTCCCGCGCACAGCAGCGTCTGGCTGATCACCCGGTAGGGAAAATCCGGCGGCAGGGGGGTGGAGGTCGGGGTCGGGGTGAGCGCTGCAGCGCCCTCTGGCGGGGCGGTGGAGGTCGGGCCGGGGGATGAGGGGGGGGTAGGCGGCGGCGGGAGGGTGGGGGCAGGTGGCGGCGGGCCGAGATAGACCGCCATCGCCGGGGTGTCCACGCCCAGTTGGCTGGCCAGCCAGCTCAACGCCCGCATCGTCGCTGCCGGCTGGCCCTGGTCGGCGTAGAATTCGATCAGCGCCCCCAGGGCCTGGTCGATCTCTTGCTGCTCCAGGCCCGCCAGGCGGGTCGTCACCCGCTGCAGGTTGCCGTCGGCGACATAGCCCAGCGCCGCCAGGCGAATCCACTCGTGCTGGTAGTCGCTGCGCAGGTGGTGGGGCGTGGTGTTGTAGAACTCGACCGGATCGATGAGCCAGGTATAGAGCAGGCCCAACACCAGGCCGATGATCGCCCCAGCCGCCAGGACAACGAACTCGATCCGGCGGCGGGTCATGGTCCTTCCAGGTAGGGGGTCATCGGCGGGGTCGCCGCGTTCATCCCGTTGGCGAGGTGAACCAGCATCCGAATATCCCACAGTTGTCCTCCTTCGGCAATCAACTGCTCGGCCAGTTCGACCACTTCCTGGGCGGGGGCGTCGGGATTGAGGAGCGCCAGGCGGTCCTGTGCTGCAGCAATGTCCTTTTCCACCTGGTAGGCGGCCGCAACCATGAGGATATAGTCCGTGCAATAGTCCTGGCGGAGTTGGGCTGGGGTGGTGTTGGTGTACTCGACGGGCCAGAGGAACCAACCGATGAGGCCGCCGGTCACTGCGCCAACGACCAGTCCAATCAGTCCAAGTAGCAGTATCTTGCGCATCTTTTGCCCCTCGATGCTCCGCCGGGTAAAGGAGGCGGGGAGTTTCGCGGATGCTGAGCAGTCGTTACGCGCGACGGGGCCGCCAGAGGTGGGCCCCGTCCATACAAGTGCTTTTCCTTGAGGTGCCGGAGGTGGGAGTCGAACCCACACGAGCCAAGCCCACACGATTTTGAGTCGCGCGCGTCTGCCTGTTCCGCCACTCCGGCCACAAGATTGTCTCGGCCCGGGTCCATCTGATGCCCGACGACGGATTTCAGTATACCTCGGAAGGGAGAGACTGTCAAGAACCTCCCCAATGCACACCTCCAATACCTCCAAATACCCCAAAAGGGTTATTGACCCCGGCCCTCCGATGGGCTATAATGAACACCAGATTGCGATCTATGGATCCTGCTGTGCAAGGAGGTGATGGGAAATCAAAGAGTTGTCGATGAAACCGGCCTTTGGCCACCGCTGTTCGTTTGCTTCTAAATCGATTTGGAAGAAAAACTCGCGTACGAAAACAAACTAGACGATCGGAGGAACCCTGATTATGAAGAAAATGCATCTGCTCATCGCTGTCGCGCTCTTTGCGGCCCTGGCTGTGCCGGCGGCCGTTTCCGCGCAGCTCACCTACAACTCTGGTTTCCAGGTCCAGAACCTGGCGACCACCGACGCCAACATCCAGATTGACTTTTACTGGCAGGATGGCACCCTGGAGGCCTCGGTTTCTGACACCGTCGCCGCGGGCGGCTCCAACACCTACTTCCCGCTGGCTGACGTACCGAGCGGCTTTAACGGCTCGGTGGTCATTTCCTCGGACCAGGACATCCGGGCCATCGCCAACGTGCTGGCCAACGGCATCAACTATGGCGCCAGCTACAGCGGCTTTACCGGCGGACAGACCACGGTCTATGCCCCGCTGCTCATGTACGAGAACGCGGGCTTTAACACCTGGTTCAACGTCCAGAACGCCGGCTCGGCGGCCACGACCGTCAACGTCACTTATGACGACGGCGTGACCAATAACTGCAACATCGAGCCCGGTGCGGCCTGCACCTTCGACCAGACCACCGAAGGCCACGCGGCGGGCTGGGTCGGCTCGGCCGTCGTCACCGCCGGCGAGCCCATCGTCCTGGCGGGCATGGAGGTCGGTGCGGCGACCCTGTTTGGCTACAGCGGCTTTAGCGCCGGCACCCCCGCCCTGGACATCCCGCTGGTGAACGAGAACAACTCGGGCTATATCACTGGCGTCCAGATCCAGAACCAGGGTGCGGCCGACACCGACGTGACGCTGCACTACGAGCCGGTCTCTGGCCTGGGCACCGCCTGCGACGAGACGCTGACCGTCCCGGCGGGCGAGTCGGCCACTTTTGCGCTCTATGCCTTCACCGGCGCTGAACTGCCGTCGGATGACTGCACCAGCGGCGCGCTCTTTGTCGGCTCGGCCACGGTGACCGCCAACACGGGCGGCGAGAACCTGGTGGCGATCGTCAACCAGCTCAACCTGGGCGCGAACCAGGGCTCGGCCTACGAGGGCTTTGCCGATGGCAGCGGCAGCGCCTCGGTGGTGATGCCGCTGATCATGGATCGCAACGGCGGCTACTACACCGGCTTTAACGTACTCAACGTTGGCACCGCCAACGCCACGGTGGCCTGCACCTTCTCCGGCACCTCCTACACCGTGGGGGGCACCATTGCTCCTGGAGAGGCAATGAACGACATTCAAAGTGGCAAGATTGCCGAAGGCTATGTCGGTTCCGCCGTCTGCACCAGCGACGGTGAGCCGATCGTGGCCGTGGTCAACGAGGTTGGCGGCGCCGGCTACGACAGCTTCCTCACCTACAGCGCCTTTAACCAGTAGGCGATTGCGCTTTGGCGTAACCATTCAGGAGGGGCTCTCAGAGCCCCTCCTGTCTTTTTTCCCCGCGCTCACATCGCCCAGCCCTGCAGGCTCGCCGCTAGCCCCCGAAGGGGGCTTGACTATTGAGCCCGGTCGCTTTAGCGCCGGGTGCGGGTACTCGGTTTCTTACCCGCCGTGTAACTGGCGTCGCCGGAGCTTTCGGGAAGGTCGAAACGGCTAGCCGCTGGTGGCGATCTCTTTGCTGCTTTCCCACAGCCCGTGGATGTTGCACAGCGAAAGCGCGATCAGCGTGCCCGGCTCGTTCACCTGCATCAGCAGCGTGGCCGCCGGATGGGCGTACGCGGTCCCCTCCCCGTGGGCGCCGAAATCAAAGTGGCCCACCTGGTAGACAAACTTGTCGCCCGCGGGTTGGAAATAGACGTCGATCCAGCGGATGTGGTGCTCGGTCGTGTTGGGGTGGGGGATCTCTTTGCCCACCGCGACGTTGACGAGGAACGGCATCCCCGTCTCTACCTGGTCGGGGCACTCGATGGTGGGGACGTGTTTTTCCTTCTTCCAGTCTGCGGATTGAATTCTGTCTCCGATTGTCATCTATGACCTCCTCAAGTAAATTGTTGGGCAACTGCTCGAGCAGTTGCCATGGATGCTCTGTACCGCACTTTTTACAGTCCTGCCCGCTCCAGCAGGTGGAGCAGGAGAACGATGAGGGCGGACAGCGGTACGATGACCACCCAATCGTTGACTTTGAGCAGGCGCGGCAGGGTGAGGCTGTCGAAATTCCCTTTTTTGAGGATGCCTTTCCGCAAGCGGGGATAGGCGGCGGCAAAGAGGCCGGAGCCGAGCAGGATGCCGGCCAGGCCGCCCACCATCGCGTCCAGGTAGCCGCTGCCCATGGCGCCGGCAATCGTCCCCGGGCAGTAGCCGAGCAGGGCAAAGCCCAGGCCAAAGATCAAGCCGCCGACGGCGTTCCTGCCCCACGAGCCTGGCTTGGGATCGAGCTGGATCCAGCCCAGGCTTTTCATCAGGTGGAGGCCGATCATGCCCGTCACCACGGCGGAGAGCATGATCTTGAGCACCGTCCAGTCCTCCAGCAGCAGTTGCCCGATGATGACGTCGTATTTCGTCACCCCGCCCTTTTGCAGCAGAAAGCCAAAGACGATGCCAAACAGAAATCCCCACAGCAAGGGCAACCTGGCTTTCATTTTCCCCCTCCCTCAGGCAATGACGACGAACAAGAGATAGGCCATGGCGATGCCGCCGACAAAGAAGCAGATGGCCGAGACCCAACTGGAGATGGCCAGCTGCATCGTGCCGCTGATGCCGTGCCCGCTGGTGCAGCCGTCCGCCCAGCGGGAGCCGAGGCCCAGCAAGACGCCGCCCAGCAGGGCGACGAGCAGCCGTACCGGGGCGCTGCTGCCAAAAGCGGCCGCCCACTGGCCGGGCACCCACTGCCAGCGGAAATCGCCCGACAACTGCGCCGAGGCCAATGCCCCCACGATCATTCCCACGACCAGCATCCACTGCCAGTCGACGACGGGTTTGAACTCTTGGTAGTAGGGCCTGGCCGCGGCCTTTTTCCCGCGCAACAGCTTTTCGATCATGCCGGCAGTGCGGGCAAAAGAGGTCGAGCAGCCGATGGGCTTGTTGGAGACGAGCCAGGTGAACCAGCTCAACACGCCGATGCCGATGCCGACGGCGTAGGGTGACCACGTCACGCGTTCGAGCCAATCCATTTCACGACCTCCTACCGCTCCTCCGCCTCGCGGGGAAGATAGAGCGCAAAGAACCGGGAGCCGTGCGGGTTCTCGCAGACGGCGCACTCTCTGGCGTACCCGGCGGCGCTGTAGCCGGTCATACCGCCGGCCACGTTGTACACCTCCTGAAAGCCGTGCTGCTTGAGGATGCTGGCGGCCAGGCCGGAGCGGTTGCCTGAGCTGCAGACGAGAAAGGTGGGCCTGGCAGGGTCCAGCTCGGCGTGGCGCGTGCGCAGGTCGGGAGCGGGGATGTTGACCGCGCCGTCGATGTGGCTGTCCGCAAACTCGAGCGGGCTGCGCACGTCCACCAGCACGATGCGCGCGGCGCCGGTGACCCTGTCGTGCAGGTCCTTGGCCGAGATCAGGTGAAAGTCGGCTGTCTGCTGGCCCGCAGTGGCCCAGGCCGTCATCCCGCCGTGGAGGTAGCCGGCGACGCGGTCGATTCCGACCCGCTGGGCCCAGAGGCTGGCGGCGACGGCGTCCGCATAATGGTCGGCCACCAGCAAGATATCCTGGTCGGGGGGCAGAACCCAGCCGGCAAAGGTGGGAAAGTTGCCGTTGAGGTCCAGGTGCCAGGCGCCGGGGATGTGCAGCCCGGCAAAAGCGGTGTAGCTGCGCACGTCCACTACCGTGACGCCCGGGGCCGCCATCCGCTCGCGAAACTGTGCCGGTCCCAGTTCTTCCATGGCCGGCAGGTCGGCGAGCCGGGCCGGCCCGGCGCGGTTGACGTCGCTGCAGCGGCCAAAGTGATCGGGGGCCGGCGGCATGTTCGTGGTCAGGGAGCGGACAAAGTCGGGCTTGTCGAGCTGCAGCGCGGCGTTGTAGCGGCGCTCGTAGCCGACGGTGGTCAGCCACTTGGCGGCCATGGAGCGGCCGCAGAGGGAGCCTGCGCCGTGGGCGGGATAGACCTCGCAGTGCTCCGGCAGTTGGAGCAGCTTGTGGTGCAGGCTGTCGTACAACTGCCCGGCCAGCTGGACGGCCTGGTTGGGAAAGAGGTCCGGCCGGCCGACGTCGCCGACGAACAGCACGTCCCCCACAAAGACGCCGATCGGGGTGTCGCCGCGGGCGCGGTCGGTCACGGTGTAGCAGACGTGTTCCGGGGTGTGGCCGGGGGTTTCCAGCACGCGCAGCAGCATGTCCTCGAGCTCGACGGCGTCGCCTTCGGCCAGCGGGACGTGGTCGAACTGGCATTCGGCTGCCCGGGGCGCATAGATCCGCGCGCCGGTCCGGGCCGCCAGGTCCACGTGGCCGGATATAAAGTCGGCGTGCAGGTGGGTTTGCAGGATGTGGGTGATGGGCACGCCCAGCTCGCGGGCCTGGTTGACGTAGAGGTCCACGTCGCGCTGCGGGTCGACGACGGCGCAGCCCGTTTTCCCGGCCAGGAGATACGAACTGTGGGCGATCTTGTCCAGAAAAAAATGTTTCAGCAGCATGAAACCTGTCCAATCGCCGGGCGAGGCGTCGTCCCGGCCAGTCGATTTGCCTTTTCGGCCCCTGCCCCCGATACTATCACGAGTTGGAATAATGGGCAAGTGTAGAAGCTGGTGATTGCCCAAGCACAGAGAGCGCCTTGACGATGTCGCATTTCACTCGCAGGTGTCATTGCGAGTCCAGTAGGTCACGCTTCAAGCGTGACCTACATAGTTCGACAATGGCAAATTACCTTCCCGAAAGCTTGCAAAG
>JAFGEI010000196.1 GCA_016931695.1 Anaerolineae bacterium
GCCTTTTGTCAGCAAAAACGCAGCGAAATACCGGCTGCTTGGTGCTGAAAAGCGTCCTCTCAGCTTTCGAGAAGGTAGATGGTCAAAATGTGCCATTGTCGAAATAGCTTTGCGACCGAAAATTCGAGCGAATTCGTGTCAATTCGTGGCAAAAAGGTTGGCCTGTTTTGTCATTCCGCTCTCACTTCAGGCGTTGGTCCCGCTCACGATTCAAATGGGATCTTGGTTCCCTCCGGGGTCAGCTGCTGGACCTTGAGCTCGGCCTGCTCCAGTTGCTGCCCGCAGTGCGCGGCCAGGGCCTGCCCGCGCTCGTAGAGGGCCAGGCTCTCCTCCAGCGTCAGCTGGCCCACTTCCAATTTTTGAACGGTCTCTTCCAACTCGGCGAAGGCTTCTTCGAACGTCAGCTCTTTGACCGGTTTCACGCTGTCACCTCCCGTGCGGCTTGGCCAGGATCTCGAGCACGCGCAGGTCGAAGAAGGACTGGGCGTTGGCCGGAACGAGGACGACGGCGGTATCGGCGCCGCCTTCGGTGCCGGCCACGGCGACGCACGGTTCGCCGACGCGCACCAGGCCGGCGTCGGCGGCCATCATGGCGATCTCCAGGCAGACCTTGACCCCCTGGCCAAAAGTGCGCAGCGTGTAGGCGATGATTTCGTCGGTCAGATAGGTGCCCATCTTTTTGCGCACCGCCCGGTTGACGCCGCCCAGGGCGTGCTGGCAGGTCAGGATCTGCCCGCCTCCGGCCTCGATGGCAGCGCGGTGCTCGGCTTGCAGCTCCTGGACGTTGGGGGCTTCAAAGCCGGTGGAGTGGGTCACCACGACCACTTGTTGCTGCTGGAACGCGGCGACCGCCTGGGCGCCGGTGGCCCCCGTCGTGCTGGCGACCAGGACGGTCTGGAGGCCGAGTTCTTCCGCCCGCCGGCGGGCAGCGTCCAGGGTTTGGGCGCTGTTTTGCGGGCCGGGCTGCTCGAAATAGTACGTCGGTACAGTTATTGTCGGCATGTTCTTCTCCTCAAGGTGTCGGGTATCGTTCAGTACGACCATCCGGGCCGTCTCGTTTTCCCACGCCAGCTCGGTGATGCCGCAGTTGTCCAGTGCGTAGGCCCACCACTCCGCAAGTTGTTCCGGCAGGAGGTGGGCCAGGGCGGCGCGGATCGTGCCGCCGTGCCCGACGACGGCGATGCGGCCCTGGGGATGGCGGGCGAGGATTTGGTCGCAGGCAGCGGCGACGCGGCGGAAGAAATCGCCGCGCCGCTCCCCGCCGGGCCAGGCAAAGTCCGTGTCCGTCTTGTCCTGCCAGCGGGCGTAGAGAGCGGGATGTTGGGCGGCCATCTCGGCCAGGGTGAGGCCGTCCAGCCGGCCAAAGTCGATCTCGCGCAGGTCGTCCAGCGGGATGGGGTCCAGGCCGACGGCCTGGCCGATCCCCGCCGCGGTCTCGCGGGCGCGGGGCAGCGGGCTGGTATAGATGGCGGCGACGCGCCGCCGTTCGGCCGCCAGCCGCCGCGCCGTCGCCGCGACCTGCCGCTTTCCCTGCTCTGTCAGCGCGCTCTCTCCCCGGCCCATCCACCTTCCTTCCACGTTGGCGGTCGTCTGGGCGTGCCGGACGAGGATCAGGTGCCGTCGATCAACTGTGGGCATAGTTGCACCACTCGGGCAGGAAACAGCGGGCGCATTGGGGCGTGCGGGCGTGGCAGAGCGCGCGGCCATGTTCGATCAGGTTGAGGTGAAAGGCATAGTAGAGATCGGGGGGGATCTTGGCCTCCAGCAGTTGGTGCGCCTTTTCCCGCGAGACCCGGTCGGGAATGAGGCCCAGCCGCCGGCTGACGCGGTGGACGTGGGTGTCGACCGGGAAGGCGGGCTTGCCCAGGGCAAAGAGCAGGACGATGGCCGCGGTCTTGGGGCCAACGCCGGGAATGTCCAGCAGCCAGGCCCGCGCTTCCTCCAGGCCCATTGCGGCCAGAAAATCGAGTTCGATCCGGCCTCGTTGCGCGGTGATGTGCCGCAGCGCGCCCTGGATGTAGGGCGCCTTGGTGGGCGCCAGCCCCGCCGGGCGGATTGCCGCCTCCAGTTCTGGGAGCGGCGCATCCCGGGCCAATTCCCAGGAGGGGAAACGCTCCCGCAGCCGGGCGAAGGCGCGGTCTCGGTTCACGTCGTTGGTGTTCTGGGAGAGGATGGTCAGGACCAGGGTGGCGACGGGCTCCTGGGGCTGCCAGGCCGGCTCGCCATAGGCGTCGATCAGCAGTTGGTGAATGCGCAGGATGGTCTCGTCGGTTCTCATGTTTTCGAAAAGGTCATCTCGATCTCGGCCTGCCCCTCCAGCGTCAGGCCCAGGCCGATCACGCGCGGGGCTACCTGCACCAACGGCCGTTTTACCCCGTCGACCAGGGCTTTTGTCGCCTGCCATTGGCCGGGCACGGTGAACAATACCTCGCCAAACTGCTGGCCCCTCTTCTTTAAAGTAGTCCAAAGTCCGAGTTCTGAAGCCTGAAGCTTGGATTGAACGCCTGTGATGACGGGGCTTTGGCAGACGTGAAAGGTCGTGAGCAACAAGTCCGGGCGGTTGGACACGGGCTTGAAGACGAGGACGGCGGTCTCGTGCGGCTGATGGCGGCGGATGACCACGGCATCGTCGACGACGCCCAGGTAGCAGCGGCGCCAGTAGTGATAGACGTGGTAGCGACCCGGCGGCAGTCCCAGCTCCGCCAGCCGGACGGTGGTTTCGGCCGTGCTGTCCTCCCAGTTGACGACTCCGGCGACCCACCACTGTCCCCATTCCCGCGCCACGGGGAGGACGAGCAGGCGCGGCATCTCGTTCTCAAAGAGGTCCACCGGCCGGGCCGAGTGTCCCGTTGGGGGCAGGGCCTGGCGCAGGTACTTGAGCCGGCCGGGGCGGATGGCAGCCAGGTCGTCCGAGTTAAAAGTCAGCCCACCCAGCAGCGCGGTCAGGGCGGCGAGCGTGCGCATCTCGTTCAGCACCAGCTCCATTTTCTCTTCCCGCTGGCGGACCAGCAGGCAGTCGGGGTCGTTGGCCCACAGGCGGCCGTGGAAGGGGGCGCGGGCGATGGCGTTGCGGAGGGCATTTTCCGCGGCGGGCATGGAGAGGTCGTGGCGCCACATGGGCTGCCAGTTCGGATCGATGTCCGGCCCGACGCGCATCCCGTCGACCAGTCCCACGCACGGCATCAGCGGCGCGCCGCAGCCGAGCAGGAAAGCGTCGCCGATGGCGGCCCGGATCGCCTCGAGGCCGCGCCGCAGCGCCTGGGCGCGGGTGGCGGCTGGGTCGTGGCGCCGGCCGGGGCGGGCGGCGGCAAAGAGAAAGTCAACCTTGAAGAACTCGACCCCCCATTCGCGCCGCATACGGCCGAAACTCTCTTCCAGCCATTCCAGCACCTCCGGGTGGGTGCAGTCGAGCGCGTAACAGTCGCTGTCGATGTGGTGCCAGCCGATCACCGGCGCGCCCGCTTCGTCCCGCAGCAGCCAGTCCGGATGCGCGGCGGCGAGCCGGGAATCGACCGCCGCGCCGAACGGCGCGGTCCAGATCCCCAGCCGGTGGCCGGCCCCGCGCACCGCCTCGGCCACCGCTTCCATCCCGTCGGGGAACTTGCGCCGGTCGACGGCGAACCAATCGCCGATGGCGGCCTGGTAGCCGTCGTCCAGCAGGATCACGTCGAGGGGCAGAGCGTGGCGGTCGATTGCGGCGACGTTCTGCAGCACGTCGCGGGCGCTGTTCTGGCCATAGTAATAGTACCAGCTGCACCAGCCGGTCGGTGGGGCCGGCGGGATGCGCGCGACCATCTCTTGCCCCAGCAAGGCGGCCCACTCTTCCAGCAGCGCCAACGGGTCCGGGCCGGCCCGCAGGACGAGCGTCTCCGAGCTGAGCGCGCCGCCGGGGGGAAGCACCGCGCCGTCCAGGTAACAGCGGGCGATCAACTCGCCCTCCGCAGGTCGCACGCGGACCTCGGACAGTTGGTCCCTGGCGGTCACGAAACCCGCCAGCAGCGCCCAGCCCCGCCTGGTGTCGGAATGGCCAGCGGCGATGACTGTTCCCCACTGTGAACAGATCACCGTCTCATCCCCCGGCTGCCAGTGGGGCTGGTGGGCAGCGCGATAGGCATCGGTGCCGGGATCGGTGTACGTGCTGCCGTTGACGTGCCGCGCAAAGGTGGGGCTCCAAGAGTTCCAGCCGTTTTGATAGACCGCCCACGTCTCCAGCGGTGCGCCCAGGTTGGGCAGCGGGGCGACGAGGACGTCGATGGTGTCCAGCTCAAAGCTCCGTTTCCCGCGGTTGGTCAGCCGGACCCACATTCGGTAGCCGTCCTCTTCGGCCTGCCAGCGCCAGGTGGCTTGCAGCCCAAGGGAGGTGATCGTGCGGGCCGGGTCTTTGACCTGGACGGTGTAGCACTCTCCCTGCCAGCGGTAGCGGACGATTGCCGTCCGGCCGGGCAGCGGCGGATCGCCGAGCAGCGGGTGCTCGTCATTGACACACAGCTCATTTTCCATACTTGCCCCTACTTGACGCAAATGTAAAATTGCAGTATCCTTATCCCACTTGGGGGTGGTTGGGTCCCGGTGGGCTCCCCGGTCTTCAAAATCGGTGGCGGGCCGCACGGAGCGGGCCGCGGTGGGTTCGACTCCCATCCACTCCCGCCTTTTGCCTGTCTTGTTGGAACTGGCGGCCCCAGTATAGCACATGTGCTTGAAGGAGGCCACTGGTAGGGGAAAGAGTAAGGAGGGGGGGTTTGAGAACAGCAGGTTGCCAGTGAACAAACACCCTGATTGCGAAGGAGGTGGTGGTAGGGGTACCTAGCGGGTAGTCTGGCGTGTGAGGACATTCCAATTCCAAGGAGGAGAAAATGCGCAAGATAATGGCCCTAATTGTTGTTGCGATTCTGATGCTGGGGGTGGCCGGATGCAGCGGAGTCGAGCCCACCGAGGAGGCTCCCCCTGCTCCCACTACTGGGGAGAATGATCTGGGCGGGCGCGAGGTTCGCATCGGCGTCGAGAATGCCTATCCGCCCTTTAACTATATCGACGAGGAAACCGGAGAAGCGGCGGGATGGGATTACGACGCCTGCCGCGCCATCTGTGAGGTCATTAACTGCACGCCGGTCTTTGTCGAGGCGGCGTGGGAGGGCATCTTTGAGGCCACGGCCGCTGGCGAGTACGACATGGTGGCGGACGGCGTCACGATCACGGCCGAGCGCGACGAGATCGTCGATTTCTCGATTCCCTACATGATCATCCGCCAGCGCATCGTCGTCCGCATGGACGAGACCGAGATCGTGGATGAAGCCAGCCTGATCGCCAGTGATGCAATGGTTGGGACCCAGATCGGTACCACCAACGAGGCGGTGGCGATCGACCTGCTGGGCGAGGCGCGGGTGCAGAGCTTTGACACCTTCGACCTGCCCATCCAGGCCCTCATCGCCGGGGACGTGGATGCCGTGATCATCGACGAGGAGGCGGCCGAGGGTTTCGTGGAGCAGAATCCCGATGCGATCAAGGTCGTGGGGGATCCGCTCACCGGTGAGGAGCAGCTGGGCTTTGTCTTCCCGCCCGGCAGCGACCTGGTTGAACCGGTCAATTTTGCCATCCAGATGCTCGCGGCGGATGGCACGCTGGATGAACTTTACGACAAGTACTGGGGCGAGTAATCGTCTTCAACGGGGCGTATGCAAAACTTGGGGGAGCGTTAAAAATCAGCCACGAATTACACGAATTAACACGAAAAAAAGGTAGAAAATTCGTGAAATTCGTGTTAATTCGTGGCAGAAATTCCGAGATCATCTAGGGCTCCCCCAACTAATAAATGCGC
>JAFGEI010000197.1 GCA_016931695.1 Anaerolineae bacterium
ATGTCTGCGATCCATGAAATACCTCCTTTGGCAACCGTTCAGCCAGTCACCCCGGGCGCGCTTCCTTATGCAGAGCGGAACGGCCTGCTCACGATAGCGGCACCTCGACCAAGGGCACCGGCACGAAAATCAGCACAAAAATGACCAGGAGCAAGATCCCCAGCAACACCCGCCGGGCCCCCAGCCGGGTCACGTCGTTGAGCGGCGGCGGGTGGCGCGGGCCAAAGAGGGCCGCCAGGCCCACCCACACCCCCCACGTCACCGCGGCCGGGTTGCCGTTCAAGCCCAGGTAGAGCGCCAGCATGCCCATCATGCCGATGACGGCATAGGCCAGCGTCCATGCCCGCCGGCCCAGCAGCGCGTAGGCCACATGCCCCCCGTCCAACTGGCCGATGGGCAGCAAGTTCAGCGCCGTGACCAGCAGGCCGGCCCAGGCCGCAAAGACCACCGGGCCGCCCGGGCTGGGCGGCCAGGAGAGCTGCACGTCCTCCCCGGCCTCGTTGGGCAAGATCTTGCCCTTCATCAGGTACTTGGCGGCCAGGTAGAGCAGCGAATTCCCCTCGCGGATGTTGGTCACGTTCTCGCCGCTGATCAGGGAACAGAAAAAGTTCTCCAGGCCGTTGTCCGCCCGGGCGCACTGGCTCGCGATCTGCTGCTGCAGCGCCTCCAGCTCGGCCCCGTCGGCCGTCGAATCGACGCGGGTAAAGGCCAGGCCGACGAACAGCAGCGGGATCGCTACCGCCAGCCCGGCCAGCGGGCCGGCGATCCCGATGTCAAAGAGCGCCTTGCGGTCGCGCATCGGTGTGCGCTGAAAGATGACCGCCCCCATCGTCCCCAGGATTCCCAGCGGCATGGGGATAAAGTAGGGCAGGCTGAGGGGCGAGCCGTAGCGCCGGCCGACGAAATAGTGAGCAAACTCGTGCGCCAGCAAAATCGCCAGCAGGGAAGCGGCAAACGGCAGGCCCGAAAAATACCACCACGCGCTGCCGAAATCGACCCGTAGCGAGAGGCCGGTGAACATTGTGCTCACGACAGTCAGCGCAAAGAGAAACAGGTTGATCCAACGGCGGCGCGGGCGCTCTTGCACGACGCCCCGGATCGCCAGCAACTGGTGGGGGCCAGGCTCTGCTTCTATGAGCATGGCGGTATAATCGAGGGTGGCGAGGCGTTCCGAGAGGCGGTCGAAAGCGGCCTCCACGTCGCCCAACACCCGCCCGTGAAAAACAATGACCCGGTCTGGCTCTTGCCGCACCTCCACCCCGTCGACGGACATCAGGCCGTCCAACTGCCGGCGCAGCCGGTCGAGCATCGTCGGTTCTGTGATCAGCGGTGCAATTTCCATAATCTATCGCCATACCTTCCTGTCCGGCGGGAACTCGGGGCCGTCAAAGCCCCAACCGCTTTTTGAGGTCCCGCACGTGGAACAACTGGTGCCCATAGATGGCATCGACAAAAGTCTCGACGGTAATTTCCCCCAGCCCAGGGTGCCGGCCGACCCGGTCCAGGAGGTCCGGGTCGAGCTGCGCCACGAACTCGATGGTCTGCTGCCGCGAGGCGATCAGGTCGGCCAGCAGTTTCTCTCGCGGCACGTCGGCCAACCGCGCTTGTTCGGCGGCGTTCATCGCGTCCAGTTCGAATTCCTCCGGCGCGCCGCCCCCACCACGGGCAATGTCCACCAGCAGATACCGCAGCGCCTCCTCGGCGGAAAAGAAATGGGCCAGCAGATCGCGCGTGGTCCACGGCGGGTTGATGTAAACGATCTGCTCCCACTGTTCAGGGCTCAGGCTGGCAAAGAGTTCCTCTGTCCTGGCCATCCCCTTTTGCAGCCGCTCCAGCAGCCGCTCTTTTCGCTCACTCATCGCCCTTCACCTCGTACAACTCGACCAGCACGCCGTGGGCGGACTTGGGGTGAACAAAGACGTAGCGCACGCCGTGCGGGTTGACCTGGGGCGTCTCGCTGAGGAGATGCGCCCCGGCCGCCTGCAAGCGGGCCATGGCCGCCTCGACGTCGTCCACCCGCAAGCAGACGTGATGGACCCCTTCCCCCCGCTTGGCGAGGAAGCGCGCCACCCCGCTGCGGTCGTCCAGGGGACGGAGCAGCTCGATCTCGCCCTCGCCCGCCGGCAGAAAGGCGATCTCGACCTCTTCCTCGGGCACCGCGCGCCGCTCCGCCAGGGTCAATCCCAGCGCTTGCTGATAGAAAGCCAGCGCCTCGTCCAGGTCGTCGACGACGATGGCGATGTGATGTATGTGAATGGACATGGTTGTCTCCAGATGCTATTTGTATACCAGCACGTACCGCCCCCGCGTCCCCGGCGAGGTCGCCGTGTAGAGGTACGTGGCCGGCCCGACGACGACGTCGGCGTGCCCAACCCCGACGTTGCCCGGCAGGTCGAGAATGATCGGGTTGCGCGGATACTTTTCCCACTGCCCATCGACGGTCGGGGCGGGGCTGCGCGCCAGACCCAAACCAAACTGGTCGTCGACGACGGTCGGGCTGCTGGGGCCGCGGACCCCCTCGTAGAACATGTAGCACCATGCCCCCTCGCACACGACGTCGGCGGAAGAGATGGTGCGAAAGTCGAAATAGGGATTCGCCGCCGCCCCCAGGGCGTCCAGCGGCCCGTATTCGGCCGCCCCGGTCAAGATCGGATTGGCGGCACAGTGGGACAATCCGCCGCCGCTGGCGGCGCCGACGTAGCAACCCATGTGACCCGGGTCCCGCCCCAGGCCGACAAAGACGTAGAGCGTTTCCCCGGCGAGATAGATTCCCGGCGGGGCGCCGACCAGGCAGTTGCCATACTCGGTCTCGTCGTAGATGTGGGGGTGCTCGCCGATCGACGCCCCCGGCGGGCATGTTCCCGGCTCGGCATTCCACTGCCCAGTGCCCGGAACGTGGACCTCGCCCGACCAGCGGACGCCGTCGGAAGAGGTGCGCAGGTACGTGCCCGCCCCCCACTCATAGACCATGACCCACCGCCCGCCGGCGAGCGCAACGCGCGGGTACTGCTGCTGGTGGGTGTGATCCCGCGCCGGGTCGCAGGGGCAGGAGCGGCAGGGGAAAAGGCAGACCGGGTTCTCCAGCGCAAAACTCGCCCCCCCGTCCCAGCTCCTCCACAGCGTGACGCAGCCGGGGAACGGCACCGGGTCGCCGCACTGGTCGACCACGCCAGCCGAGAGATGGCTGGCGTGGAGGTAGGACCAGAACTCGCCGCCGCCGCGGTCGACGGTATCCGATTCGCCCACCGGCAGGCCGACGTCGTACAACTCCAGGAACCACTCGGCGCTGCCATCCCAGAACGCCGCCAGCGGGGCAAAGGCGCGCCCGGCTGGGGGGAGCGGCGCGTAGGCGGGCGCAGCGGTGGCGGTTGGCGGCGGCACTGCCGGTGCCGTGGTCGCCGTCGCGGGCAGGGTTGGCGCCGCGGTCCACGTCGGCGTCGCCGTCGGTGCAGCGGCCGCCGTGGAGGGCAGGGTTGGCGGTGGGTTGGCGGTCGGCCGCGGCGACGGGCTCGCGGCAGGCTCGGACGGCGGGAGGGTCGGCGCTGCGGTCGGCGATGGCAGGGGGATCGACGCCGGGAACTGGCCGGCGGTGCAGCCGCTCCCCACCATCAACCCGAACAGCGATAAAATTGTCAAGGTCCTAGATAAATAATTCGGCATGGCCAGCCCCAGGTATCCACCGCGCCAGGCATTGTACAAGAGTTACGGGCCAAAGTCAACCAGTTCCACGCCGCAGGGACTGCCCCGCGGCCCGCAACGGCCGGACTCATCGAAGCGGGTTGGGCAGCCGTTTCTGCACCGTCCTGAACGCATCGTAGGCCTGGATCATGCCGTAGCCGGTCTGATAGTCCCAGCCAGGCGCGCAGAGGTTGCGGGCAGTGTGGGCCAGGACGCGGTGAGCCTGCTCCTGGTTCAGCAGCGGGCGCGCTTGCTTCAACAGGCCGATCACCCCCGCACAGACCGGGCAGGCGGCAGACGACCCGGCGTCGGATGGGGTACGCCCGGCAAAGTGGCTGGGCGCGCAAAAGTCCGGCTTGCGATCGTAGAGGGCGGCGGGCCCCTGGCTGGAGTAGCCGGCCCACTGCTCCTCGACATTCGCCGCCCCCACGGTGATGACTTTCTCGTGGCCGTTGGCGCCCCAGATCGAGCGGCCGAAACCGATGTCGTCGCCGCAGCGGTTGTCGGGGCAGCTCCCGCCGCAGTTTCCGGCCGCAAAGCAGACAATGATCCCCTCGCCGATCGCCTGCAGCATTTTTTGCGTAAACGGGTGATGAGGATCCTCGGCATAGTCCGGCGCCCACTCGTTCTGGTACATGCCCCAGCTGCAGGAGAGAATGTGCGGCGTGCCATCCTGCCGGTGGCGCTGGATCGCCCACTCAAAGGCGATGATGGCGTCAGAGATGTAGCCGGAAAAGGCGCCGTGGGCCCCCTTCAGGATGCCGATGTCGAGGAGCTGGGCCTCGGGGCAGATGCTGGCGGCGTCAAAGCCGCACATCGTGCCGTGCCCCCGCTGGTCATCTCCCCAGGGGCTCTCGGGGTCGAGGCTCCATCCATCGACCACCGCCGGCACCGCCGCGCGGTCGATGCCGGTGTCACAGACGCCGATGGTAATGCCCGCGCCGCGGACGCCGGCCTCCCAAATCCGGTCGCAGCCCAGGTAGGCAATCACGTCGTCAACGGTTCCCTTGGGGCTGCCGGGGGTGCAGTCCGGGCTATCGCAGGGCGCAAACTCCCCCCGCGGGGCGGCGAGGGACAGGAAGGGGTCCGGCGCCGGAAAAGGCGCGATCGGGGCGTCGGTCCACACCGCCACCACACCGGGGCCGGCGAGCAAGTCCTGCTCATCTCCTGCCTCGATCTCGCCCCGCACCAGCACCGACTCTTCTTCGTAGACGTTCATGCCCAAGAGGGCAAAGTGGTGAACCGGGCGGTGGGTCGGCAGCGGCTCGAACATCTCGTCCAGCAAGAGCGAGGTCGCCCGGCTTTGCAGCGCGGGGGCCATGGCAAACGTCTCGAGGGGGGGGACCCGGGTCGATTTCTTGACTTCGATGATGACACGCTTGTTCCTCATTTTGCTCCTCAAAAACCAAAATCCTGCGGCTTGTTTTTTCGTCCCTCGACCGGATGGATCGGCGCGTCGGACCAGACCCGCACCACGTTGGGCCGCGCCTCCAGGTCTGGCTCTCTTCCCCCCTCGAGTTCGCCCCTGAGGAGGACGTAGCGATAACGCCGCTGCTCGCGCAGCGGGACCAAATAGTTCTGATCCCAATCAAAGCCGAAATCCTTCAACTGGCTGGCCAGTTCCTGCACCCGCTGTTCAGAAGCCTGGTGGGGGATTCGCAGTTCAACCAACACTCGCTTGGGCAACATCTCTTCCCTCCTATGTTCGCACCACTCACACACCCGCTCGACCACCTCCGCTGGCGTCAGGGCATCGGTCTCGACGGTCAGGTCGGCGTGGGCCCGGGCGTGGGTCAGCCGTTCCTCCATCCCCTGCCACATCCAGCCTGTCAACTCTCGCTTCAGGCGCTGCTGCGCCGTTTCCTTCGAGACGGCCAGGTAGACCAGCAGGTCGGGACGGGTGAGGCGCTGCCACATCGCCGGGACGTAGGAATGTTCCTGGGCCACCTCGCGGGCGTGGATGCCCCGCGCCCGCAGGGCGGCGACCAGGGTGCTTTTTCCGGCCCCGCACGGCCCGACGACGGCGATCAACGGGCCGGCGGGCGGGTTTTCTTCCGCCGCAGCAGGCCCAACCAGCCGCGGGGACGGCTTTGCTCGGGCTGGCATTCCTCCATCTCCTCCCGGTTCATCCGGTTCAGGCAGGCCAGCGCTTCCAACGAGGCAAAGACGACGATCTCGTCCCCCGCCGCCAGCGCCAGGCTGGGCGGGGGATGAAAATCGACCCCCGCCGCGCCGCGATGCAGGACGATGGAGAGATCGAGTTCCTGTTCCACGTCCTCGATCGTCCGCCCACCCAGCGGCGACCCGGCGGAGACCGTGATGCGGCTGACGTTGAGCAGGACGTCGTCGACGTAGAGCGAGTACTCGATCCTGGCGCGGGTGGCGGCAGCAGCAAAAGCCGGCGCCGCCAGGGCCGAGGTGCTAAAAGCAGTCTGGATGCCAAACCCCCGCCGAACCCGTTCCGCCAGCTGCTGGTCGAACATGCGCATCACGACCTTGATGGTGGGGTTCAATTCCCGCGCCTGCAGCGCGACCTCCAGGTTGGTCAAATCGTCCTCGGTACAAACGACCACCGCCGCGGCAGCATCCACGCCCGCTTTCTCCAGCGTGTCTTGCTCCCGCACGTCGCCAATCAAGATCGGGATTCCCTCCTTGTAGAGGCGCTCGAGAAAGAGCGCTTCTTCGTCGCGCTCGATGCCGATGACTTCGTGTTCCATCTTGAGCAGTTGGAGCACAACGCGATAGCCGACCTTGCCCAGCCCGCAAACAACGACGTGATTCCGATAGGTCGATGCGACAGCCACCTGCCAGGCCTCCTTTCTCTCCTGCCGGTTAAACAAGGCAGTGCCAAACTGCACCACGCCGTTGACCGTCAACGCAATTCCCAGCAAGGGCCAGGCCAGGTAAACGAGCTGGGCCAGCCAGTGCGCGGGATACGCGCCGACAGTCTCGAAAAACATCAGCTTCAAGACCGTGTGCAGGGCCTCGCCCCAGCGCAAAGGGCGCGCCGGATCGTAGGTATAGCGCAGGGCGAGCGCGCCGACCGACAACAGGGCCACGAACAACAGCAAGGTGTAGCGGAACTGGACGATCAACACCCAGGTGTCCCGGACGTATGCGCGGACGATGCGCCGCAGTTGACGCGCGTTGGTCTTGCCGGTCATTGTCGCTCCCTCAAAACAGCCGGCCAGGCCCGCGAAAGCGGGAAAACGAGCCGCCAGGGCGGCGCTACGAAATAGGCGCCTGCACCGAGAGGCGGCGCACCGGATCGGCTGCTTCTGACAGCACTTGCAGCACCAGGATGCTAATGTCGTCGCGGGGGCGATTGTCCTCGCGCTGCATCGCCTCGGCCAGCAGCCGGTCCGCCATGTCCTGCACATTCATGCCCGCCGCCGTCATCTCGGCCACGAGATGGGGCACGTCGATCGGGCCGCTGCGATTCTCCCCGGCGTAGACGAGCCCGTCGGTGTAGATAAAAACGGCAATGCCCGGCTGCAGCTCGACCTCGGTGATGACCGGCTTGGTGCGGGAATAGACCCCGACGGGCTGCGACGGTTCGTCGAGCAAGCGGACCTCTCCAGCGGCGGTGACGAGGACGATCGGGGAAGGGTTGTTGCGCGAAAGGACGAGCGTGTGGGTCGTCAGGTCGACCGAGACGATGTTCAGCGTCGCCGAGACCTTGCCGCCCTTGTAGGCGTGCAGATAATCGTGGGCGGCGCGGGCGGCGGCCCCATCGCGCACGCCCTCGGCCAATTCCGCAATCGCTTTGCGGGCAACGAGGTTGCTGATGGCCTTGGCCGCCCGGCCCGAGCGCTGCCCGTCGACCAGGACGAAGGACAGGCCACCGCGGGGGCGCTCGATCATCTCCAGCGTGTCCCCGCTCTCCCGCGTGGCCCACTTGGCGACCTTGGCGACGGCAACCCTGACTTCCATCCTGCCGCTTACTCCTCCGTCTCTTCCTCTTCCGCCGCCTCTTCCGCCGCCTCTTCCGCCGCCTCGACCTGGTGGCTGACCGCCTGCAAGCTGATTTCGATCTCGACGTTCGGGGCGATCTCCAGCCAGGCCCGGCCCCCCTCGCGGTCGATGCGGGTCAACAGGCCATAGATGCCGCCAATCGTCGCGACGCGGGTGCCGGACTGGATCTGCTCCATCTTTTTCTGGTAGCGCTTCCGCGAGCGCCACTGGCTCCAAAACATGAACCCGACCATCCCGGCGATGAGAACAACCCACAAGATCGTGTTACTTTCCACAATTTCTTCCCTCCAGTAGTTGCGATTTGAGTAACTGCTCAGCAGGTCGCCTCTGGATGCCCTTCCAAGTCCGGATTGAGGGAGGAGGGGGGTTCGCAGGCGGCTTCGCCGCCCGCGCCCCCCCCCATATCTCCCTCCCCGTGCTTGGAAGAGACATCCAGGAGAGCAGCTTGAGCAATTACCGATTTGATACGATTATACATGGGTTAAAGGCAATGGACAAGCTACGGCACGATGTAGGTATCCACCACCGCCCCCTCACTGTCCCTTAGAACCGCCAATTCGCCAGGGGTCCAGATCGAGCTGCCGAGCCCCCAATACAGGCGGGTGGGGGTGGATTCGCCGGCACGGGAGAAAATATCGACCTCGCCGCCAGGAAAGAGCAGCAGGCGGGGAAAGACAAAGGTGTTGCCGCTGGGATCGGCCAGGCTCCAGCCTTCCAGCGAGGCCACCCCGCCCCGGTTGCGGACGCGGACCCATTCCTCTTCCAGGTTCCCGCCTCCCCACACGCCACCGATTTCGATCACCGGCGGGCCGGAGGAGGTCGGGGTGGGCAGCGGTGTGAGCGATGGCATCGCCGGGACGGGCAGCGTGGGCACGGCGGTCGATTGGGGGGCGAACTGCCCCGGGATGACCAACACCTGCCCCGGGTGGACCATGTCGGGGTCGCCCAGCGCGTTGGCGTCGATCAGTTGGGCGAGAGAGACCCCGTGGGCCTCGGCGACGGCGGAGAGGGTATCGCCATCCTGGACCGTGTACAGCAGCGGGGCCGGAGTGGGGGAGGGCAAGGGGAGGGGGGAAGGCACAGCCATGACCGGGGCGGTCGGAGCCGCCGCAGTCAGCGCCGCAACCGCGGGCGGCGCTTCGGCCCTCCTACCCAACGTCCACAACACCGCTCCAACCACCAAAGCGAGGACGATCCCCCCCACCAGTACTACCGTCGTTCGAGCTCGAGACTGCATGATAGCTCATGATACCATCGGCGGGGAGCGCGTCAAGTGGAATGTTATGGGGAATCGCCGTTGCTTTGTGGGCGATATGGTGTTATCATTGGTGTAACTGCCCGGGCGGCCGCCCCTGGCCCAATCTCTCAAGCTAGTGCATCGCGGCCGAAATGAACAGCCAGTTCTTGCTCGGAGGGGATCGCCAGATCCCCGTCGGAAACGCCGACTTGGCCGCTTACCGAG
>JAFGEI010000198.1 GCA_016931695.1 Anaerolineae bacterium
AAAGGTAGAAAATTCGTGAAATTCGTGTTAATTCGTGGCAGAAATTCCGAGATCATCTAGGGCTCCCCCAACTAATAAATGCGCCCGTCAGATCCCCGTCGGAAACGCCGACCTGGCCGCTTACCGAGGCCTGGGGCCTGGATTCCCGCAAATCCCCGCGCGGGGATCCGTGGGGACAGGTGCGGGAATCCAGGGCGGGCATAGAACCGGCAGGGTATTCTCGCCTGCGTGTACTAGGGGATTGCCCCCGATTTCTCGGGGACAGGCTTTGGGCGCGGAGTTTATCCTGAACGCAAGTGCAGGACGCCCTCGCAATGACAAATGTGCCATTGTCGAGGTAGGCTGAGCAGTAACGGGATTTGGCACGGACAACCGGCTTGGGTATAATGAACTGGGGCCAGGCGTTGGTGGGGAAGAGGGAGACCTACCCTGAAACGAATGAACAAGAAATTCCGGAAAAAACGGCATCGAACTGCGGGGGAAATTGTTCTCTTGCTGCTCATCCTCCTGGCGGCAGCAGGCCTGCGCCTCTACCGCCTGGACGAGATCCCGCCCGGCCTCACCCACGACGAGGCGGACACCGGCTACTTTTCCGCCGCCGTCTACCGCGGCGCGCCGTCGCGGGTCGAAGCGCCGTACGGTTACGTCAACCAACGCTTTTCCTGGTATTCGGGCGCGCTTTTCATGGCCTTTTTTGGCCCGACGGACCGGGCGATGCGCCTCCATTCCGTTTTTTTCGGCCTGCTGATGCTGCTCTTTGGCTACCTGTGGGCGCGCGCGGCCTTTGACGTGCCCACCGCGCTGGGAGCCACCGCCCTGGCAGCGGTCTCGTTCTGGCCGCTCTCTACCGCCCGCTTTGCCCTCAACCCCCAGCCGGCGCCGGCGCTCTTTGCCGGTGCAGCCTGGTTCCTCTGGCTGGCCTTGTTCGACGAGCGACCTCCCCATCGGCGCTGGTGGGCCTGGCTGCTCTTTGCCCTCTGCCTGGGCGGGTCGCTGTGGGCCTACGAAGTCGCCCGCGCGACTGCCGCAGCCCTCGTCGCGCTGTTCGCCTACCTGCTGCTGTTCGACCGGCAGCGGGTGCGGCAGCGCGGGGCCTGGTTCGCCGCCGCCCTGGCCCTGGGGCTGGCGCTGGCGGCCCCGCACCTGCTCGACCCGGCGGCCTGGCAGCGCTCGGGCGACCTGGCGACGACGCTGCACGACCTGGCGGCAGGGAATTTTCGCCCCCTGCTGGCCACCTCCCTGGAGGCGCTGGGCACGCTCACCGTTGCCGGCGATCCCTTTATCACTTACAACGTGCCCGGTCGACCCATCTACGATCTGCCCATGGGCTTGCTTTTTTACGGCGGCACGCTGCTCTGCCTGGTCCGCTGGCGCCGGCCGGCCGGCGCCTTTACCCTGCTGTGGATCGCCGCTGGCCTGCTGCCGTCCATGATCGTCGGGGCGTGGAACAGCACCCTGCACAGTATGGGCATGCAGTACGTCGTCTTTCTTCCCCCGGCCTACCTCGCCGTCGAGGCTGGGCGGTGGCTCGGCCAGCGGTATGGACGATGGATGCCGCGGGCCGCCGCGGCCGCCTTTGTCCTCCTCGTCGCCCTCAGCGGCTGGAACACCTGCCGCGACTATTTTCTGCGCTGGGGGGAGTGGCCCCAAGTGCGGGCAGCTTACTTTCACAACCTGGCTGCCATCACCGACTATTTGAACCACCGCGCCCCCGGCGGCGCCGTCACCCTCTCCTCGCCCTTCCCCGACCTGCCCCACGACCCGCTGATCGCCGACCTGCGGGTGCGGCGGGACGACCTGCAGCTGGGATGGTGCGACGCCCGGCGGGGGCTGCTCTTCCCGGCCGCCGACGCGGGGCTGCTGATCCTCCCCACCAGCGCCCCTCTCGACGACCGCCTGGCCGCCTGGCTCGACCTGGATGCGGCAGAGCGGGTCGTCGTGCATCCCGAGGACGTGGACCCTTATTTCGACGTCGTGCGCTGGAACCCGGCCGACGCCTGGTCCCGCGCGCTCGGCGACCTGGACGGAGAAGCGGCCCTCCCCCTGCCGGTCGATCTCGGCGCCGTGGAACTGGTCGCCTACCGCCTGGCTTCCCCTGCCGTCGCGCCGGGGGAGACGGTGGAGCTGGTCACCGCCTGGCGCGTCCGCAGCCCCGACGCCCTGGGCCCCGTCCCCGCGCACGACTATGGCCGCACGGCCGCGATTTTCGCCCACCTGCTGGGCCCGGACGGCGCGGTGGTGGGGCAGGAGGACCGGCTGGACGTACCGGCCTGGAACTGGCAGGCCGGGGACCGCTTCCTGCAGCTCCACCGCCTCCCGGTCGCTGCCGGCCTGCCGCCGGGCAGCTACGCCCTGGTGGTCGGCCTCTACACCCGCCACGACATGCAGCGGCTGGCGGTGCAAACGGCAGGCGGCCCCGCTGGCGACCACGTCCCGCTCCAGCCCGTCGAGGTCGTTGCCCCATGACGCTGCTCAGCGCCCCCGCTTTGACACAGCGCCGCTCGGCGGCCCATTGGGCGCTGCTCGTCGCTGCCATCCTGCTCGCCTGGGCGCTGCGCCTGATCCTGCTCGACTCGGTGCCCCCCGGCTGGCGGGACGACGAGCTGATCAACGTCCACGCCCTCTCCGGCGAGTTGCTCCAGGGCCGGTTCCCGCTCTACTTTACCGGCGCCTCGGGCCACGAACCGCTCTACCACTATCTGCACGCCGGGCTGCACGTCCTGTTGGGATTCAACGTACTCAGCGGGCACCTGCTCTCTGCCGTTCTGGGCACGCTGGCCGTTCCCCTCGCCTATGTCCTTGCCCGGCGCCTCTTTGGCCGCTGGACCGGGCTGCTGGCGGCGCTGCTGCTGGCGACCTCTTTCTGGTCGCTGATGTACAGCCGCGTGGCAATGCGCCACATCACCGTCGTTCCCCTGGCGCTGCTCGCTTGCTACCTGGCCTGGTCGCCGCTGGCCGGCCGGCCCGGCCCGGCGGGCCGCTGGGTAATCCCGCTGGGACTGGTCCTGGCGGCGGGCCTCTACACCTACCCGGCAGCGCGGCTGCTCCCGGCGCTGCTGGTCGTCTTTGCTCTCTACCTGGCCCTCTTTCACCGCCGCCTCTTCCAGCGCAGTTGGCGGGGCTATGCTCTGGCGCTGCTGCTGGCGCTGCTGCTGGCGATTCCCCTGGCGGCGGCGATCTGGCGCGGCTCCAGCGAGGCCGCTGCCGAGGGCATCGGCGCCGACGCGCGGCTGGTGGAGCTGGCGCTGCCGGTCCGCGCGCTGCGGCAGGGGGACCCCGGCCCGCTGCTGGAGTCGATCTGGATCACCCTGGGCATGTTCCACGCCAGCGGGGACCCCGAGTGGTTGTACAACGTCGCCGGGCGGCCCGTTTTCCACCTGCTGGGCGGGCTCTGTTTCTGGGCCGGGGTGCTCGTCGCCCTTCTCCACTGGAGACAGCCGCGCTATTTTTTCCTGCTGCTCTGGCTCGCCGCCGGCCTGCTGCCGACCGTGCTCAGCGTCCCTGCCGCCAGCCTCAGCCATTCGATCCTGGTGCAGCCGCTGGCCGGCCTGCTGCTCCTGCTGCCCTTTTGTCGGTTGGCGCATTGTGCGGCGCGCCGCTCGCTGCCCGTTGCCCGCTCGCTCTTGTTGTGCGCCGCTGCGCTGACCGTCGTCTCGACCGTTCACCGCGACCTGCGCGACTATTTCGTCCGCTGGCCCCAGGAGAGCATGGTCCGCTTTCTCTACCGGGCCGACTACCGGGATGCGGCGCGTACCATCGACGCCCATCCCGAGAGCCGGGATTGGGCGGTGGGCAGCTTGCTGATGGGGCCGTGGGACCGCCTGGCGCTGCAGGTGGACAGCCAGCGCGGCGGCCTGTCCGTGCGGCTGTTCAACCCCCAGCGCGCTGTGGTCTGGGCCGCCGGAACGGCGCCGACGCTGGCGCTCGTCCCCGCTTTTCCCCAGCCGAGCTCGCCGATCGCGGATATCTTGCCGGAAGGCGCGCCGGTGCCGGCGACGCAGCTCGTCCAATATACCCTCTCTCCCGCTCGCCTTCCGGCCGCCGGCAAAGCCGCAGGTTGGTTCGACAACGGCCTGACGTTGACGAGTATTTCCTGGCCCGGCGGGCCGGCCGCGCCGGGCGGCACGGCACAGTTGCTGACAGGCTGGCGGCTGGACGCCTCTCTCCAGATTCCGCCGCTGCCCATCGTCGCCAATCCGCCGCCGCCCGGCGTCTATGCTGGCCCGCGCCTGGCCGTTTTCGCCCACCTGCTGGCTGCCGACGGGACCCTGCTGGCCGTAGACGATGGGCTGTGGGTCGACCCGCTCACCCTGCAGCCGGGCGACCATTTCGTCCAGCTGCACAGCTTTTCCCTCCCGGCCGACGCTCCGCCGCCCCCCTACACGCTCGAGATCGGGTTGTACGATCCGCTGACCGGCGCACGGTGGACGGTCCGCGCGCCCGACTCGGCTCCCGCGGACCGGTTGTTGTTCCGGTGACCTGCCAAGAGCGGTGAAAAATTAGCAAAATTTGGGCCGTAGCTTGGAGTTGGATTTACACTTTCCCGCATCCTTGCCCGGCGCTAAAGACGCCGGGGCAAAGCCCTTTGGGCTCATTAGATTTCTCTGCCAAGCACGGGGAAGGGGGAAAAGGGGGGTTTGGCAGGCGGCGAAGCCGCCTGCCAAACCCCCCTTTTCCCCCTTCCCCCACTGCGGTAGAGCATCCAATGTTGAAGTGTGCCATTGTCGAGTTAATTCGTGGCTAAAAATTCTCAACAACACTTAATCGGGGCACTGTCAAGCTCTAGATTCCCCCTAAATCGCTGCCCCTAAAGGCGACCCCCGGGTGGTGAATTGCGGGTTTTTCGAGTAGAATGCTTCCCATGGGATACGCGTATTATATCTGGACGATCGGCTGCGCGATGAACGTCTCCGACTCGCAGCGTCTGGCGGCCGCGTTGGACCAGCTCGGCTACGCCCCGGCCGCACGCGCCGAGGAGGCGGACGTGGTCGTGCTCAACACCTGCGTGGTGCGCCAGCAGGCGGAGGACAAGATCTATGGCCGGCTGGGTTCTCTCAAGCCGCTCAAGGCGCGCCGGCCCGAGATGGTCGTCGGCGTGATGGGCTGCCTGGTCGGCCTGCGGAATTCGGAAGCGCTGTCGCGGCGCTTCCCGTGGGTCGACCTGTTCCTGCCGCCGTCCGATCCGCGCCGCTTGTTGGATGCGCTGGCGGAGCGGGGCATGGCCGACGAGGGGCGGGCGATGGTCGCGGCGGAGGTGGTGCGTCGCTGCAGCATCGACGCCGGCTTTATGCTGCCGCTGGCGGAGCAGGGGAGATTGGTCTCGGCCTACGTTCCCATCGTGCTGGGCTGTTCCCACGCCTGCACTTACTGCATCATCCCCTACCGCCGCGGCCCCGAACGGAGCCGGCCCATGGCCGAGGTCCTGGCCGAGTCGCAGGCGTTGGTGGCCCAGGGGGTCAAAGAGATTACGCTGCTGGGACAGATCGTGGATCGGTATGGCGTGGAGTGGGGTTCGGACCCGGCGTTGCCGGCAGCGGGTCCGCTCGCAAAGGACGAGTTGCCCCTTGCCAGCTTGCTGCGGCGGATGGCCGGGATCGAGAGGCTGGAACGCATTCGCTTTTCCACCAGCCATCCGAACTGGATGAGCGACGACCTGCTGCAAGCCGTCGCCGCGTTGCCCCAGGCTTGCGAACACGTCGAGGTGCCGGTGCAGGCGGGAGACGACGAGGTCCTCGCCCGCATGCGCCGCGGGTACACCGCCGACGACTACCGCCGCCTCGTCGCGCGCATCCGCCGCCTTATCCCTACTGTCGCCATCACCACCGACGTCATCGTCGGTTTCCCCGGCGAGACGGCGGCCCAGTTCCAGCGCACCTACGACCTGCTGGCGGAACTGTGCCTGGACAAGGTGCACGTCGCCCGCTATTCGCCCCGTCCCCAGACCCTGGCGCAGCGCCGCTACCCTGACGATGTCCCTCCCGAGGAGAAGGAACGCCGCCGCCAGGCGCTGGACGACCTGCAGCGGGACATTGCCGCCGAGATCAACCGCGCCCTGTTGGGAAAAACGGTGGCGGTGCTGGTGGAGGGAAAGAAAAAGGGGCGCTGGTGGGGGCGCACTGCCACCAACAAGCTGGTCTTTTTCGAGGCTGAGGGGGAATGGTTGGGCCAGCTGGTTGCAGTGCGCATCAACTGGACCGGGCCCTGGTCGTTGATCGGCGAGCTGCCCGCCGCCGGCGATTAGCGTGGCGCGGGTTCATCCTCTGGGGCTCGATAGCGCACTCGCGCGTCGCCCCACGGGTTGCCGACGATGCGCGCGAACGAGTCCCGCCAGCGGGGATGCACGAGCGGGGTCGTGGAACCGGATGGCGGGAGCTCGCGCCCGCTCTCCCGGCGCAGGAACCGGACGGCCCGCGCCACGCCCAGGATGAGCGCCCCGCCCAGCAGCAGCGCGCCGCCAAAGGTGAACTGGAAGCGAATCAGCAGCGCGATTCCCGCCAGGAGCAGCGCCAGTCCATCCACTGCCAGCAGCCGGCCGAGGTGTTGGCGCTCGAACTGTTTTTCCCGCTCAACTCTTGCAAGCTCGTGCTGGCGGCGGGCCAGGTGCTCCAGGTCCCAGGCCGACAACGCCGCGGTCACTGCCGCCGCCATCCACCAGGCGCCAAACTCGTACCAGGTGCCCAGTGCTGCCAGCCCGACGAACGAAGCGAGCGCGACCGGGCCGGCCCAGCGCCAGCGCCTCCGTTGGCCCAAGAGCCACAAGGCGCCCAGCAGCACGGCGACGACGGTCCACCCCAGGTAGCCGTTCAGGCTGTAGGCCAGCGCCAACAGCGCCGCCGCCAGGAGCGTCGTCAGCGACAGCGCGCCGCGGGTCAGGCTCATCGCCCCGCTCCTACGCTGCGCAGCCAGTGCGGCGTGCGCCCCAGCGAAGCGTGCACGGCGCTGTCGAATGGATCGTCCACCCGCCAGTCCACGATCTGGATGCCTGCCTGGCGCAGCCGGCGCAGGAGCGGCGCCCGCTCCAGTCGGGCGATGCGCGCTGCCAGTTCGAGCTGGGGATGGGGATCCAGGCGGTCGAGCTCGAAAGAGATGGGGTCCGGGCTGACGATCAACAACTGGTAGCCGAGGGCCCGCAGCCGGACCAGGGCGGCGAGGTCGTCGGCGCAGAGCGGGCTGACGAGGACGAGCTGCGATTTGGCGGGGAAGAAGCGCGTCGGCAAAAAGTTCAGCCGCTCAAAGACCAGGCTTTCCCCCGGCTCGGCGCGGGCCAGGGCCCGCAGCACCCGCTCCCGCTGTACCTTGCCATAGCCGGGGAACGTCCAATCGAGAAACCCGCCATAGATCAACAGGCCCACGCGGTTGCCATCGCCGAGAAAGAGGTCTGCCAGCGACGAGGCAGCCAGGACTGCCCGCTCGAAGAGGGATTCTCCCTTGCTGTGCACGTCGCTGCGCTGGCGGGCGTCGAGGATCAGGCCGACGTCGGCGATGCGCTCTTGTTCGAACTCGTTGGTAAAGAGGGAATGTGGATGGCGGGCGCTGGCCCGCCAGTTGATCCAGCGCATTGGATCGCCGCTCTGGTATTCGCGGAGGCCGAAAAACTCGATCCCGGAGCCGCCCTGTCGCGCCGGCACCGGCCCGGCGTGGGCGCGGGTGCGCAGTGGGCGGATCGCCAGGCGGCGGAGTTTGATCACGTCTGGGAGGACGAGCAGCCGGCCCGCGGCGGGCAGCGTCGTCCACCGTTCGAAGAGACCGAGGCGGTCGCTTGCCGCGACCTGCAGGCCGGGAAAGTCGAATCTGCCCCGCCGGCCCTGCAGGCGATATTCCAACACCGTTTGCTCGCCGGGGCCCAGTGCCGTCAGCAGTTCCGGCGCCCCGTCGATCACTTGCAGGGCCGGGGGGACGACGTCGCGGACCGCGATTTGCTCCAGCGCCCTCCCCCGGTTGACGATCGCAACGCGCACGGCGACCTCGGCGCCGGAAAAGACGCGGTCGGCGCTAAAGGTGCGCGTCGCTGTCAGCTGCAGCTTTCCCGGCCCGTACAGCAGCGCCGCGCCGAGATAGACCAGCAGCGGCAGGGCCAGCACGAGGAACTCGCCGGTGATCAGCGTCAATCCGGTGACGAGCAGCCCGTACAGCAGCACGCCCAGCAGAACCGCTCGTTTCATCGCTACGCGCCGTCAATGACCGGGACCGGGACCAGGTGCGCGATCTCTTCCAGCACTTGCTCGGCGGCGTGCTGCTTCATCCACAGGTCGGGTTCCAGGATCAGGCGGTGGACCAGGGCCGGCTGGATAAAGGTCTTGACGTCGTCGGGGATCACGTAATCGCGGCCGGCCATCGCCGCCCAGGCGCGGGACAGCTTGAGCAGCGCCAGCGAGCCGCGCGGGCTGGCGCCCACTGCCACCTGCCGCGCCGCGCGCGTCCCGGCCACCAATGCCACGATGTAGCGTTCGATGTCCGGATCGACGTGCACCTCTTCCACCGCCTGCCGCAGCGTCAGCAGTTCTTCCCCGCCCATTACCTGCTCCAGGGCAAATTCGTCCTGCCGCCGCTCCCGCCGCCGCTGCAAAATCTCTTGCTCCTCCTCCGGCGTCGGGTACCCTATGGCAAGCTTGACGAGGAAGCGGTCGAGCTGCGCTTCCGGCAGGGGGAAGGTGCCCTCGTACTCGATCGGGTTCTGGGTCGCCAGGACGACGAACGGCTCTGGCAGGCGCATCGTCTCCCCCTCTAGCGTGACCTGCATCTCCTGCATCGCTTCTAGCAGGGCGGACTGGGTCTTGGGGGAGGCGCGGTTGATCTCGTCGGCGAGGATGATGTGGGCAAAGAGCGGCCCGCGGCGCAGCTCGAAGCGGTTCTGGGTGCGGTTGTAGATATAGCCCCCGGTGATGTCGCCGGGCAGCAGGTCGGGCGTGAACTGGATGCGCTTGAACTCGAGGCCCAGGGCGGCGGCAAAGCTCTTGGCGATGAGTGTTTTCGCCAGGCCCGGATAGTCCTCCAGCAGAACGTGCCCGCCGGACAGGATCGCGGCCATGATCTTGTTCAACACGTCCCGCTTGCCGACAATGGCCCGTTCCACTTCGTCGATGACCCGGTCGGTCCGGGTAGCTATACGTGTAATTTCGGTTGACATTCAAATCTCCAATTGTTCTTCCAGGAATTCGATCGTCTTTTCTAATTCGCTGTCGGCTGTCTGGCTCGGCAGGCCGGAAAACCAGCGGTACTTGATGCGGGCGAGCAGGGTGACTGGCCGCGAGAATTCCAGCTTGACGCCGAGTTGCAGGTAGGCGCGGACCGGCTGGGGCGCGTCCAGCTCGCCGTCGCGCAGCGCCTGTCTCAGCTGGGCGGGAGTGACCCGTTTCCGCTGCGCCAGCGGCTCCAGGACGGTGTTCACCACCCGCTGGGCGAGGACGCCGCGAAAGTATTGGCCCTCGGACGCCCGCTCGACCCAGCGGGTCAGGACTTGCACCTGGCCTGGACGCTGCCGGACGCCCGGCCCATCTTCCTCTGCGGCGCCTGGCGGTTTGAGCAGGCTGCGGATCGCTAGCAGGACGACGAGGACCAGGAACGAGCCCCAAAGGGGGAGCTGAGGGAGGCTGTCCAACAACAGGCGAATGGTCCAAAAGACCCGCAGCACCTCGGCGGCGATAAAGTCGCGGGCAAAGTCGACCAGCAGCAGGGCCAGGGGAACGGCCAGCAGGGCGATGATGCCGAGGGCGATCATGCGCCGCTTCACGACGGGCTCCGGCAGGCCTCGACGATGGCCGTGAGGCAGGTGACGGCCTGCTGTTCCTGTAGTTTGTCGGGGGTCTTGGCCCCGTAGCGCACGCTCTCAAAGAGGCGGGTCAGCTGCTGGACCTGCTCGCCGGGCATGCCGGCTTCTACCAGGTACCGCTCGAATTCCCGCGGCGTCGTGGTCTTTTCCCGTTGCAGGCCGCGCTGTTCGCTCGAGATGCGGAGCATTTCGTAGTAACAGCGCAGCACCACGTCGCGCAGGTTCTCTCCCGCCTGGAGCGCCTCCAGGGCGTCTTGGGCTTCCCCGGCCAGTTGTTCCAGCGGGCTGGCAAAGCGCCGCCGCCGCAGGAGGAGCTGGCCAAACCCGACGACCGCCGCCGAGACGAGCAGCGCCAGCCCGGCCGCCGAGGCGATGACCAGCCACTGTGGCGGATCGACGACGATGTCGAGCGGCGACTCGCCGCCCGGCGAATTTGTCGGCAAGGTGATCTGCGGCAGTTGCGCTTCCGGCAGCCGTAAATGGTGCTGCCGGCTCAGAATGACGTAAATGGCAATGAGCCACATCAGGACGCCCAGGCTCTTGATGACCTGTTTCCGCGCCTGGGGGGAGAGAATGACATAGACGATGGCAAAGGGGATCAGGAGTTGAACCATGAGCAGCAGGGCGACGAACAACTTTTCGAAGAGGGTGCTGCCGGGCGGTATCCCGCTGCCTGGGAGAAGGGGCTCGGTTTCTGTCGCTACCGGCAGCGAGCGGCCCACGCGCAGGGTAAAGTCAGAGAGGCCGGCGGCGAGGAGGATGGTCGCCACGACCGCGGCGGCGAGAAATGCGAGCGCCCACAACCGGTTTCGTACCATGTTCCCTATCATAGCAGCTTCCGATTCGGCCGTCAAACGCTCCCTTGCGCAGGGCCAGCGCATTTGGAACCTATTCTCGTGCTGCTCGGCCTGATAGTCTCCCTCTTGAGTGTTGGTCTAACCGAGCAGCAGAAAATCGGCCGCGAATTATCACACCTTGCGCCCATAGTCAGGGACAGGCGGCTTCAGGCCGCCGCGCCGACCATCCGCCGGTATAGGTCGACGGTCTCGGCGGCGACCTGGGCCTGGGTGTAGTGGGCCAGCACGCGCTCCCGCCCCCGCCGGCCCAGGTCCGCCCGCAGGTCGGGGTCGTCGGCCAGCCGGGCCAGGTGGCCCCGCAGCGCTGCGGCGTCCTCCTCGGGAAAGACGATGCCGGCGTCGCCGATGACGTGCGGAATCTCGCCGCTGTCGGCGCCGACGACGGCTACCCCGCAGGCCATGGCCTCGATCAGCACCCGGCCGAACTGCTCGACCCAGTTGGGGCGCGAGCGGGAGGGCAGGACGAGTACGTCGAGGTCGCCGTAAAATGACGGCATCTCGAGCGAGGGCAGGACGCCGCGAAAAGTGACCCGGCGGTCGATGCCCCGTCGCTGGGCCAGTTCCGCCAGTTGCCCCCGCAGCGGGCCGCTGCCCAGGATTTCGAGCCGCACGTCGTCCAGGCCGGCCACCGCTTCCAGCAGCAAGTCGATCCCCTTCTCCTCCACCAGCCGGCCGGCATAGCCGACGACCAGTCCGCCGCCGCGCCGTCGCTGCGGTGCAAAGAGCTGTGGATCGACGCCGAACTGGGGGATCACTGCCAGGGGGCCGCCGTAGCCCTTGTCGCGCCAGACCCGCGCTGCGCTGTGGCTGCCGGTGATGGCCGCATCGGCGTGGCGCAGGCAGTAGCGTTCAAAGAGCGAAAAGGGCGGCGGATAGCGGCGCTGGAGGTTCTGCCAGCTGAACCAGAGTGTCCGGCAGCCGGCCCGGCGGGCCAGCGCCATGCCGTGGAACGTCGCCAGGTTGTACGGCTCCTCGTCCAGGTGGACGATGTCGGGCTGGAAGGCGCGGACGTGGCGGCCGAAGCGGGGATAAAAGTGGAGGTGAAAGCTGCCGTTCAGCGCCATCGGCTCGACGCGCAGCTCGTATCCCGCGCAGTGCGCCCGCTCCAGGGGCATGACCCCCCGCTCGTCCCGCCAGTACGGCGGGACGACGACGCGCAGCGTCACGTCCTCCCAGCGGGCGATTTCCTCCAGCTTTCGCTGATAGATGCCGACCAGGCAGGCTTTCGAGAGCATCAGCACGCGCATCAATCGCCGTTCCTTTCGGGAGTGGTCTCCCGGTTGTATGTTGTCATCAATTTTCGTCGCGAATTCGCCCGAGTCCAGGCCAGCCGCCCCTGGCGGGTACATTATGTAAGCTCACGGGTTGTTGACAACTTGTTGCATTGTGCTATAATTTCGCCCCGTTGACAAGTCGGGAAGGTGGCTCGTAGGGAGGACAATGCCGCCAGCGCACCACCCATTGCGCTGGCGGTTCTGTTGTATTGTCAGGAGGAAGGATATGAAACGAAAGAGCTTGTTGTGGGGCGGAATGATCGCCTGCATATTTGTTTTAGGAGCCATGTCGTCGTGGGTGGGGGCAGCTCCCCCTGTCCAGTCTGGTGACAACCTGCTGCAGAACCCGGGCTTTGAGGGGATCACGTGCCGGCCGGATTCGCCGCCTGGCAGGTGTTACGACAACTGGACCCGCGACACGTTCAACGGCATCCCTTACGGCGAGATTTTCACCCCCCAGGGCTGGGTGACTTTTTGGAGCGAGGGGCCCAATCCCTTCACGGGCGACAATTATGGCCGGCCCGAGTGCAAGGTCATTGAGAACGCTGGCGCGGCGGTCGGGCCGCCGGCCCGCATTCGCAGTGGGGCCTATTCGGTGCAGCAGTTCGGGTTCTACCGCTCCATCGACTCGGGGGTCTACCAGGTCGTCGGCGGTCTCAGCCCCGGCGCCGTCGTGCAGGCCTCTGCTTACGCCCACGCCTGGAGCTGTGACGACGACCCGATCGAGGGCGCTTATTCCTGCGGCGACCAGTACAACATGCTCTTCCAGGTCGGCATCGATCCGACCGGCGCGACCAATCCCTGGGGCCCGACCGTAGTCTGGGCCAGCGGCTACTCTTACGACGAGTACCGCCTGATCGGCCCGGTGCAGGCCACGGTCGGCGATTCCGGTACCGTGACCGTCTTTTTGCACGCTCTTGCCAAGTGGTCCTACAAGCACAACGACGCCTACTGGGACGACGCTTCCCTGGTCTATGTCACGCCGCCCGAGCCGCCGACGAACACGCCCCTTCCGCCGCCCCCCACCATCACCCCCGGCCCATCTCCCACTCCCATGTCCACGCCTACGCCGCGGCCTGACGGCGCTATCGTCCACATCGTTCAATCGGGAGATACCCTGTACGGCATTGCCCTGCAGTACGGTGTGCCGGTCGAACAGATTCAGCAGTTGAACGTCGGCTCGATCCCGGCCAACAACTGGCTCACCGTCGGCCAGGAACTGGTCATCGCCATCCCAGAACATGCGCCGACCCCGCCGCCGGCCACCCCGGTCCCGACGGAGGAGCCATCCCCTCCGCCGGCAGAAGGGGAGACGACGCCTCCCGAGACGGCCCCCGTTGGCAACTCGGGCGTCTGCGTGGTGGCCTACCACGATCGCAACGGCGATGGCTTTCGCCAGGACGCGACCGAAGAGATGCTGCCCCGCGCCGTCTTTTCCCTCAGCGACGCCAACGGCATCCTGGCCCAGTATACCACCGACGGCTTGAACGAGCCCTACTGTTTCACCGGGCTGGCGGCCGGCAACTATCAGCTGGAGCTGCAGCCTCCCCAGGGATACTCTCTCAGCGGTCCGGGCGAGATGTACGTCGCGCTGGGGGAAGATGGGCGCATGGACGTGGCGATGGGCGCGCAGCGGGTTGGGGAAGCAGCCACGGGTGACGAGAGCCCGCCGGAGGAGGAGCAGGATTCGGAGGCGCGCGCCAGCAGCTCGGTTTGGTCCGACATCCTGCGTTGGGGGGCCCGCATCGGCGGCGTGTTGGTGCTGGCCGCGGCGGCGGCCGCGGCGGTCCTGTTCGTCTTTTCGCGGGGACGGTTGTAGGCCAGCCGGAGGCGCGACGCACTGTGCCCCTTGGCCGGCGCGAGCGCGGCGCCGGGCGTTGGAAAAGCGCCTGGCGCCGCGTTTTTTGGCCCCCTTGCCGCCGCCAGGAGGGAGCATGCCCCGCCGCTTCAACGGCCCCGCAAGATGGCCCAGATCTCTTTCATCGTGGGACGCTTGTCATAGACCAGCAGTCCCACCTCGAACAACTTGCTGCCCACCCACAGCGCGGCAGGGATCGAGAGCACTAGGGCGGCGATGCTGCCCACCACGTCGATCCACGGCACCTCCGCCAGCGGGACCCGCATCATCATCATCGTCGGCGCGGTGAGGGGAAAAAAACTCAGCAGGCGGGCGACGAGCGCGTTGGGATTGGTAAAGAGAAAACTGCCGATCATGTAGGGCACGACGGCAACCATGGAGAATATCCCAGCCAACTGCTGGCTCTCGCGCATCGTCGTCCCCAGCGCACCGACGCTGGCCATGAGAATGGCATAGAGAGTGTAGCCAAGCAGGTAATAGACCACGCCCAGCACCAGGACGCGGGCCGGGATGGCCGCCGCTGCCGAGACCGCCCAGATCGCCGTCGCCCCGCCGCTAAAGCCCCACCCGCTCAGGATCCAGATCAGCACCTGGGTCAGCCCGATCGCCCCCAGCCCGGCGACCTTGCCGGTCATCAGCTCTACCGGTCGCACCGAGGAAACGACGATCTCGATCACCCGGCTCTCTTTCTCTTCGGCCACGCTCTGCAGCAGGTAGCCAGAAGAGACGAAAATTGTCGTCACCAAAAAGATAGCCAGAAAATAGGGGATGAGGAAGGAGGAAACCAGTCCCCAGCCGCTTTCCTCCCCCTGGGCCTCGCCGCTGGAAGAGAGTGTCTGCGACTCGACGTTGGCTGGATCGGCGGCCCGCGCCTGGATCGCGGGATCGACCTGTCCGGTCAGGATGTGGTCGACGAAAAATGCCCGCACCGTCGCCGAGTCCTCAACCACCGCGGCGTTGAAACCGCTCCCGGTCGTGAGGACCACGACCTTTCCCGTCTCCAAATAGTCCTCCCCGATGACCAGAACGGACGAGAGCTCCCCATCCAGCAGCGCTGTCCGTGCTGCTTCCTCGTGCTCGTAGGCGATGAACTGTTCGGCATACTGCGGCAAGAGCGGGGAAAAGAAGCCGGAACGATCCACCACGCCAATCATTTGCGCCCCCGTGTCGAGCTGCTGGGCGAAAAACTCGCCCACCTGCTCCATCTGGCCGGCAAAGAGGGCGCCGAGGAGCAACGCCAGGGCGCCCAGCGCGGGCAAGGCGAGGGTCATGATGATGAATCCGGCCCGCCGGATGTTGACCAGGTATTCCTGCCGCGCGATGATCCACACTTTTCGCAGTTCCATCGCTTACGCCTCCTCTCCGCCGACCACCCTGACAAAGATCTTGTCCAGGGGCACCGGCGCGACCTCGAAAGCGCGGATTTCGACCCCCCGGTCGAGCAGCGCCCGCAGCACGTCCTGGTGGTGGACGCCTGCGCCCAGCACCAGGTTGAAGGCGCCGTCGTCCGGCTCCACGGCGGCTATGCCGGGCAGATCGGCGGGCACCTCCCGCGTCCGCACCCGCACGACGTTGGGCGCATACTGCTCCTTGATTTCGGCCAGGTAGCCATAGAGCACCGCTTGCCCGCGGTTGATGAGCAGGATGCGGTCGCACAGCACTTCGACCAGGTTCATCTGGTGGGAGCTGAGGACGATGGTCTTGCCTTCCCGGTGCAAGTCAGCGATCAGCCGCTTGATCCGCTCCACGTTGAGCGGATCGAGACCCTGGAACGGTTCGTCGAGAAAGATCAGGTCCGGGTCGTGCACGATGCTGGCGACGAACTGCAGCCGCTGCTGCATGCCCTGGCTCAGCTCTTTCACCTTGCGCCCGGCCCAATCCTGCAGGTCGATCCGCTCCAGCAGGGCCGCGGCCCGCGAGCGGGCCACCGACCGCGCCATCCCTTTCAGCTCGGCCAGGTAGACCAGCGTGTCGAGCACTTTGAGGTTGCGGTAAAGGCCGCGCTCCTCGGGCAGGTAGCCGACGCGGGCCTTGGCCTGCCCGGACGGCTGGCCCAATACCTGCACCTCCCCTCCGTCGGGCTGGAGAATGTCCATGATGATGCGGATCGTGGTCGTTTTTCCGGCCCCGTTCGGCCCCAGCAGACCGAAAATTTCATTCTCCCGGACTGCAAAGGAGAGGTGGTCGACGGCGACGACGTCGCCGTACCGCTTGGTGAGATCGGTAATTTGGATCATGTGCTCCTTTCAGCGTGAATTGACCCTTCCATTTCTCGGCAACTCTCGTCATGGACTCAACCAGGGGTACGGCGTTGGCGTTGGGGTGGGGGTCTGGCAGATCATTGCCTGGCCGATGAGGGTGTGCACCTGTGGCCGGTCGGCTCCCACCGCCAGGGCATACTCCAGCATAACGCCGGCCTTGATGCACTCCCCGGTGCGCAGGTAGGCTTCGCCCAGGCCGACAAAGAGATCGATTACCGGCGTGTCCGAGACCATGTCCAGGGAGCGGTCGCCGGCCTCGGCCAACGTCCGCGCCCGCTCGTAGCACGTCAGCGCGTTGGACCAGGCGTGGTCGGCGGCATAGGCCTCTCCCAGGGCGAACCACAGGGCGGCCGACTCGGCCTCTTCCAGCGCCTGGATCAGCCCGCCGATGGCCTGGCGCGGCGTGCCCAGGGCAGTAAAGGCCCGCCCGCGGTAGTAGGCCCGCAGGGGGTCGTCGGGGTGAGCTGTGGCATACTCGATCGCCAGGTCGACCATCCGCGCTGGCAGCCGCGCGGCGCTGGCGGCCCGCCAGCGGGCGGGAAAGAGCAGGCCGGCAGCCGCCGGGTCCAGCTCCACTGCCCGCTCGTAGGCCGCCAGCGCTCCCCGCGGGTCGTCAAAGCCCTGCTGGAGCACCTCCCCCAGCAGGGCGCGGGCGGCGGCGTTGGCCGGATCGGCGACGATCGCCGCCTGGGCATCCGCCAGGGCGGCGTCGATCTCGCCCTGGGCCAGAAGAATGGCCCCCCGTTCCACGTAAGCCGGGGCAAAGAAGGGGTCGACCGACAGCACGTAAGAAAACAGCTCTACCGCGGCGGTCGCATCGCCATAGGCCTGGTAGTCGCGCCCGGCCTGGTAGTAGAGGTCGATTTCAGGCGCCAGGGGCGTCGGCGTGGTGGTAGGCGTCGGCGGCAGGCGGGTGGGCAGCCGCGCTGGGGCGGGCGTGAGCGGCGGCATGGGCGCGCAGCCCGCGAGCGCCAGCAGCGCGATGGCCGCTCCCCAGGCAAAACAGCGCTGCATCAGGCCCGCCGCTGTCTGCCCGGCCCGCGGTCTCTCGACAGCGCTGGCAGTCTCGCCGCGCAGTTTTTCCCCCGCTTGTCCATGCCGACCATTGTAGCCCGAACGCGTCCATTTTGTCAAGCAGGGGATTTCGAAGCAAAACACGCGACTGCCGCTTTTCTCTGCCATGGGAGCCTGAAAATGGCATCTCACGCTACCCAGGCCGTCATTCCCGCGAATTCCCGCGCCTGACAGTACTTGGGCACAGGTCATGGTCAAAGCGAATGTTCTGCTACGAAATCCCAGCAGCGGATCGCTATCGGGTGTGCTTGGCGTCGGGGATGGCTTTGATTGTCAAGTCTCGGTCATTCTGCCGCTGCGCTTCCCTGTCCTGCCAGGCCGGCAACCCCTGCACTCCCTCCGCCGCCTTGACCGCCCGGACGATGGCCGCAGCGACCATTTCGGCGGCGTAGGCGCCGACCAGGTTGACGTCGGCCCGCTTCTTTCCCGTGCCGAGGGCGAAGAGTGTGTCGCCGTCAAAGAGGGTGTGGGCCGGGCGGACGGCGCGGGCGACGCCGTCCTGGGCCATCTGGGCGACCTTGTTGGCTTCCTCCTTGGTCAGCCTGGCGTTGGTCGCCACGACGCCGATCACGGTGTTGTTGGAAGCGAGCTGGAGCGCCATCTTGCCGACCCAGCTGCGCATCACCTGCAGCGTGTCGGCCAGCTCTTGGGAGCGGAGCTTGCGCGTTCCGGCGAGGATTTTCCCACTCTGCGGGTCGACCACGTCGCCAAAGGGGTTGGCGGCGACCAGCGCTCCCACCACCAGGCCGCCGCCCAGGTCGACGGCGGCGCTGCCGAGGCCGGATTTCATCGCCCGGCCGCTGCCCAGCGCCTTGCCGGCGCTGGCGCCGGTGCCCGCGCCGACGTTCCCCGCGCCGACCGGGTCGCTGCTGGCAACCTGGCAGGCGGCATAACCCATCGCCGCGTCGGGCCGGGCGCGGGGATCGCCCAGGTCGAGGTCGAACAGCACCGCCGCCGGGACGATGGGCACGCGGGCGACGCGGGCGTCAAAGCCAACGCCCCGCTCCTCCAGGTAGCGCACCACGCCCTCGGCCGCCGCCAGGCCAAAGGCCGAGCCGCCGGTCAGCAGCACGGCGTGGGCCTGTTGGACCCGGTGCATCGGGCGCAGCAGGTCGGTCTCGCGGGTGCCGGGCGCGCCGCCCCGCTGATCGACGCCGGCCACGGCGCCCTTTTCGCACAGCACGACGGTGCAGCCGGTGAGACCCTCCATGTCGGTGATGTGGCCGACGCGGATGCCGGGGATTGCGGTCAGAGTTTGGGGGAAAGTCATTTGTCTTTCGCTCGATTCGTCCGAGGCCCCAAGTATGGAGCCTGAAGAAGGTGGTCGAGTATGGCGTCGGCGACGGCGGGTTTGGACAACAAGGGCAGTTCTTTGGCGCTGCCGTCCCGGTCGACGATGACGACGCGGTTGGTCGCTGCGCCGAAACCGGCGTCATGGCGGGTGACGTCGTTGGCGACAATGATGTCAAGCCCTTTGGCTGCCAGCTTGGCGCGGGCGTTCGGCAGCAGGTCCTGCGTCTCGGCGGCGAAACCGGCCACGCAGCGCGGAAAGCCGCTCTCCGCCCGCTGCCCGGCGACGGCGGAGAGAATGTCCGGCGTGCGGACCATCTGCAGGGACATTTCTTCCGCACCTTTTTTGATCTTGTGCGGAGCGACCTGGGCCGGGCGGTAGTCGGCCACGGCGGTGGCCATGAGCAGCAGGTCAGCCCGCTCGCAGGCCGCCAGCACCGCCGCCTTCATCTCGTCGGCGGTGGTCACCGTCACCCGCTCCGCCCCGACCGGCGCTGGCAAATCGACCGGGCCGGCGACGAGGGTGACCGCCGCCCCCCGGTCCACCGCCGCCTGGGCCAGGGCAAAGCCCTGCCGCCCCGAGGAGGGGTTGCTGAGGAAGCGCACCGGGTCGAGCGGTTCGCGGGTGGGGCCGGCCGTGACGACGACGCGCCACCCCGCCATCGGTCCCTCCAGGCCCATCACCTGGCGGACGTGGCCCACGATCTCTTCCGGCTCGATCATGCGCCCCTCTCCCTCCAGCCCCGAGGCCATGCGCCCGCGGGCCGGGCCGGCAAAGTGGACCCCCCGCTGGCGCAGCAGCTCGACGTTGGCCTGGGTCGCCGGGTGGGCCCACATGCCCAGGTCCATCGCCGGGACCAGCAGCAGCGGGCAGGCGGCGGCGAGGGCCAGCGTGCTGAGCAGGTTGTCGGCCAGGCCGTGGGCCAGCTTGGCCATGGTGTTGGCCGTCGCCGGGGCGATCAGCAGCAGGTCGGCGGCGTGGGCCAGCCCGATATGGGCGATGTGGGTGGGCAGTCCCGCCCCCGGCGCACGCCACATGTCGGTGTAGGCCGCGCGGCCGGTAAGGGCCTGGAAGGTGAGCGGGCCGACGAAGCGGGTTGCCGCCTCGGTCATCACCACGTCGACCTCGGCGCCCATCTGGGTCAGGTGGCTGGCGACAGTGCAGGCTTTGTAGGCAGCGATGCCGCCGCTCACGCCCAGCAGAATGTGTTTGTCTTTAATTACGGGTGTTTTTTCCATAGTAGAAAACAAGATTGGCCGGCCCATCAGGCGCGGGTTGACGAATCACAGTTCAATTCATAGACAATCCGCAGCCCGTGTAGCGTGAGCCAGGGATCGACCACTTCGATGACCTCCGTCTCGCGGGCGATGATCTCGGCCAGCCCACCAGTGGCAATGACCTGGGTCTCGGGGCCCAGCTCGGCTTTGAAGCGGGCCACCATCCCTTCCACCAACCCGACGTAGCCAAAGAGCAGGCCCGACTGCATGCTGTGCGGCGTGTTGCGGCCGATGACTGACGGCGGCCGGGTCAGTTCGACCCGCGGCAGCTTGGCCGTCCGCTCAAAGAGCGCCTGGGCGGCGATGCCGATTCCAGGGGCGATGGCTCCGCCCAGGTAGTCGCCCTCGGCCGAGATGGCGTCAAAGGTGGTGGCGGTGCCGAAATCGACCACGCAGGCCGGCAGGTGGTAGAGCGCCTGTACTGCCGCCACGTCGACCACCCGGTCTGCCCCCACCTCGCGCGGGTTGTCGTAGCGGATGCGCACGCCGGTGCGCACCCCGGCGTCGACCACCAGCGCCGCCTGCCCCACGTACTCGCGGCAGGCCTGGACAAACACCGGCGTCAGCGGCGGCACGACGCTGGCGATGGCCGCGCCGTTGACATGCTCCGGTTGGAACCCCCGGTGTCGAAAGAGTTGTTCGAGCAAGATGCCGTACTCGTCGGCCGTCTTGTCGTGGATGGTGCGGATGCGCCAGCGCGGCCCCAGCGTCTGGCCCTGGTACAGACCGACGGTGATGTTGGTGTTGCCAATGTCGATGGTCAGCAACATGACGCTTCTCCTGTCCCGGTTATGATCCGGTTCCGCTCATCCAAGACCAGCACGCGCGGCGTCCAATCCGCCGGCGGGGGAGCGGACAGCAGGGCAAAGGCCATGACGATGAGCCGGTCCCCGATACTTACGAGGCGTGCTGCTGCGCCGTTCAGCTCGATCCGCCCGCTGTGGGGCGGAGCGGCGATGACATAGGTTTCGAACCGCGCGCCGTTCTCAATGTCCGCGACCAGCACCCGCTCGTTGGGGAACATTCCTGCTTCCTCAAGCAATGCGGCATCGATGGTGATGCTGCCGACGTATTCGATGTCCGCCCCGGTCACGCGGGCCTGGTGCAGCTTGGCCCGCAGCATAGAGACAAACATGTCATCCTCCTACAATAATGTTGTCAATCAGCCGCGCCTTGCCGACGAAAACCGCCATCGAGAGCAGCGCTCGGTCGGCCACGGTTTCCATCTCTTGCAGCGTCTCCGGGTCGGCGCAAGAGACGTAATCGACGCGGGCCAGCGGCTCGGTGTCGAGGACGTCGTTCATTTCCTGGCGCAGTTGCGCAGCATCCCGCTCTCCGGCGGCAAAGGCGTCCCGCGCAGCGGTGAGGGCGCGGTAGAGGACGGCGGCCGCCTCTCGTTGCGCGGCGTCGAGGTAGCTGTTGCGGCTCGACATGGCCAGCCCGTCCGGCTCGCGCACCGTCGGGCAGACGACGATTTCGACCGGCATGTCGAGGTCGCGGGCCATGCGCTGGATGACGACGACCTGCTGGGCGTCCTTCTGGCCAAAGTAGGCCCGCTGCGGCTGCACGCCGTTGAACAGCTTGGCGACGACGGTGGTCACGCCGCGAAAGTGACCGGGCCGCCGCACGCCCTCCAGCGGCTGGGTGACCGCCTCCACGGTGACCCAGGTTTGGAAGCCGGGCGGGTACATCACCTCCGGCGTGGGCGTCCAGACCAGGTCGACCCCCGCCTCTGCCAGCAGTTCCAGGTCGCGGGGCAGGTCGCGGGGATAGTTCTCCAGGTCCTCCCCCGGCCCGAACTGGGTCGGGTTGACAAAGATGGTGGCGACGACGCCGGCGCACTCGGCCCGTGCCCGCCGCGCCAGCGAGACGTGCCCCGGGTGGAGGTAGCCCATCGTCGGCACCAGGCCGACCGGTTCCGGCAGTTCGGCCCGGGCGGCGCGCAGTTCGCCAAGGGTGGTTACGGTTTTCACGCGTTCTCCTTTTGTGCTGACTGGCCCTCACCCCTACCCCTCCCCCCGTTTGCCCTTCGTTTCACTCGGGCAACGGGGGGAGGGTAACACCTTGCGTGAAGGATTCCCCCTTTTCCCCGCTTTATGCGGGGGAAAGGGGGACAGGGGGATAGAGGTCCCTTACAATCTTTGCTAACAAGTCTCTACCACCGCTTTGATCAACAACCACAGCGCCCGGTTGACCGGCGTGGGGACGTCGTGCTGCTCTCCCAGTTGGGCGATGGCGCCGCAGATGGCGTCGATCTCGGTGGGGGCGCCCCGCTCGACGTCCTGCAGCATCGAGGAGCGGTTGGCGGCGGTGCGGCGGGCGACGTCCTCAGCGATGGCAGCGGGGTCGGGGTAGGGCAGGGGAACCCCCAGGGCCGCCGCCACCGCCGCCGCCTCGCCGGCCAGGTCGCCCATCAGCGTCCGGGCGGTGGGATGGGCCAGCAGTTCCCCGTTGGGCACCCGCAGCAGCGCGGTGAGGGGGTTGATGGCGGCGTTGACGACCAGCTTGCCCCACACCAACTCGTCGGTGCGCGGAACGACCTCGACGGTGAACCCCGCCTGACGCAGCCGCGCCACCAACGGTTCCAGGCGCGGGTGTGCGCCCACGGAAATTGCCCCCTCACCGCCCGGCCGGACGTGGCCCGGCCCCAGCAGCGTGGCCCCGCTGGTGGTCACGCCCAGGGCGACCCGCCCGTCGCCCAGGTGCCGGGCCAGCGTCTCCCGGTTGCCCAGCCCGTTCTGCAGCGTCAGCGCCAGTCCGTCGGCGGGGAGGCACTGGGCCAGCTGGCGGGCCGCCCGCTCCGTCTGCCACGACTTGACCAGCACCAGCGCAAAGCGGATGCCCGCGCAGTCGGCCGGATCGGCGGTGGCGCGGAGCGGAAAGGCGCGCGCGCCGTCCGGGTCCGCCCGGCGGACGCCGTGCTGCTGCAGCGCGGCCAGGCCCTCCGGCCAGGTGCCGAGCATGCACACCGGCACGCCCGCCTCCGCCAGCCGCGCGGACAGGAGGCAGGCCATGGCGCCGGTGCCGACGACGAGCAGCGGCTCGGTCATTCCAACTCCTGCAGCAGCGCCTGCCACTCCGCGTCGGCCATGAGAACGGTGTGCTCCGGCGCCGGAAAGGCCCGCGCCGCCACGTCCTCCTGGAAAGCGGCAAAGGCGCGCAGAATCTCGTCGTGCAGCCGCGCGTACTGCTTGACGAACTTGGGGGTGAAGCGGTCGTACAGCCCCAGCAGGTCGTGGGTGACCAGCACCTGGCCGTCGCAACCGAGGCCGGCGCCGATGCCGATGGTGGGCATAGCCAGCCGCCGGGAGACGAGTTCCGCCAGTTGGGCGGGCACCGATTCCAGCACCAGGCTGAAACAGCCCGCCTGCTCCAGGATCCGGGCGTCCTCCAGCAAGTGCCGGGCGGCGGCGGCCTGGCGCCCCTGGGGGCTAAAGCCGCCCAGTTGGTGCACGCTCTGCGGCGTCAGGCCGAGGTGGCCCATCACCGGGATGCCGGCGGCGACGATGGCGCGGACGGCGTCGGCCCGCTCCCGTCCCCCCTCCAGCTTGATCGCGTCCATCCCCGCTTCCTGCAAGAAGCGGCCGGCGTTGCCCACTGCCTGCTCCACCGAAACCTGGTAGGACATGAAGGGCATGTCGCCGACGAGGAGAGCGTACTGGGCCCCCCGCGCCACGGCGCGACAGTGGTGGAGCATGTCGTCCATGGTGACCGGCAGGGTGTTCTCGTAACCGAGCATGACCATGCCCAGCGAATCGCCGACCAGGATGGCGTCGATGCCGGCCTGGTCGACGGCGCGGGCGGTGAGATAGTCGTAGGCGGTGAGCATGGTGATCGACTGGCCCTTTTCTTTTTTCTGCCGCAAAGTGCGGATGGTGACTTGGCGTCGTGTGGCTGCGGGTTCTTGCGTAGACAAGGTTGCCTCCTTTTTGCCAGGAGACGCAGGGACAGGGTAGAGAGCCACTCTCTCTTTGCCGTCTCGGTCGCCTGGGCGATCCCAGCGGCACCGGAAAGCGGTGCGTTGGGCGGTTTGGGCTCGCGGCCCGGTGGGTCCGCGGCAGGGATATTGTACCTCAGATGGGGAAGGTGTCAAGAATCTTGCGGCCCATCTCATTAACTGGACTCGGGCGAATTTGATCTTGGCGGCTGATTCAGGCCTTTTTGCCACGAATTCACTCGAATTTCGGCCGTAAAAAATGAGAAATTTGGGGATGGTTCCTTTGTCTGTGACAGTCGCAAGACTTCCGAGGTCTACAACAACCCGGTTCGCTGATCAAATCCTAACGAGATTTGTCGACCCATATCATCCACCAGCCAACACCCGTCGCAGGAACTGGCCCGTATAGCTCCCCGCCACCTGCATCACCGCCTCCGGCGACCCCTGGGCGACGATGCGCCCGCCGTTGTCGCCGCCCTCCGGCCCCAGGTCGATGATCCAGTCGGCGGTCTTGATCACGTCGAGGTTGTGCTCGATGACGACGACCGTGTTGCCGGCGTCGACCAGCCGCTGGATGTCGGCAAAGTGGAGGCCGGTGGTCGGCTCGTCGAGCATGTAGAGGGTGCGGCCGGTCGAGACCCGGCCCAGTTCCTTGGACAACTTGACCCGCTGCGCCTCGCCGCCGCTCATCGTCGTGGCGCTCTGTCCCAATTTGACGTAATCGAGCCCGACGTCGTGCAGGGTCTGCAGGATGCGGGCGATCTGGGGGTGGTTGGCAAAGAACTCGAGCGCCTCCTGCACGTCCATGTCGAGCACGTCGGCAATGCTCTTGTCCGGGCGTATGCAAAACTTGAGGGAGCGTTAATTTGACAATGGCACATTTCAGTAGATTGCTCTGCCAAGAACGGGGAAGGGGGAAAAGGGGGGGTTCGCAGGCGGCGAAGCCGCCTG
>JAFGEI010000031.1 GCA_016931695.1 Anaerolineae bacterium
CGGCGAAGCCGCCTGCGAAACCCCCCTTTTCCCCCTTCCCCGTGCTTGGCAGAGCAATCTACTGAAATGTGCCATTGTCAAATTAATCTGTAACGTAACTGCTCAGCCGGGCGCCCCTGGACGCCCTCCCAAGTCCGGAAAGGGGAAGGATGTGGATGTCGCGGGCGGCGAAGCCGCCCGCGACATCCACATTTTTCCCCCTTCTCCAGCGCGGGAGGGCATCCGGGCGGGCGGCCTGAGCAGTTACTCTGTAACGATTATAAATGGATGACGTGGTTCTGTTAAATAGTTCGAACGATTTATATATTCAGCTATTGACATATATTGCAATACGTGGTAGCATGCAGTGTACTTGTCGCGTGAAAGGAGTCCCGGATGGATGCTGTCGACGAACAATTGGAACAAGAAGTCCAGCTCTTGCACATGCACATCTGCGAAGGCCTGGGCGACCCCAAGCGGGTCCTGATTCTCTACCTGCTGGCCGAGCGACCGCGCAACGTGACGGAACTGACCGAGCTGCTGGCTGTTTCGCAGCCGACCGTCTCTCACCACCTCAAGATCCTGCGCGACCGCGGCCTGGTGCAGACGGAGCGGGAGGGGACGACGGTAAATTATTCCCTCGCCGATCACCGCATCATCGACGCCCTGGATCTTTTGCGAGGCATGCTGGCGGATATCCTGGCCCAGCGAGCCGCTTTGTGCGCGGTCTCGTTGTGAGGAACACTCAGAACATTTTTAGGAGGCAACGACTGAGATGGGCGAGTTTACACCTGACCATGCAGCATGGCTCCAGGACCGCTTTGACGGCCGGGTGAGCACCGACTGGATGGAACGCAAGATCTATAGCCACGACGTGGGCGTCATGCCCCCGCTGGTCAAGCCATTGCTCGGCCGGAGCGTGGCCGACGCCGTGGTGCAGCCGGCGAACGAAGCAGAAGTCGTCGATCTGGTGCGCTGGGCGGCCAGTCACCGCGTCCCCCTCGTCCCGCGCGGCAAGGCCACCTCTGGCTACGGCGGCGTCCTACCGGTGCGGGGGGGGGTCACGGTGGACTTGTGGCGCATGCGCAAGCTGCTCGCGGTCGACCGCGCTGCGCTCACCGCCACCGTCGAACCGGGCATGGTCTGGCGAGACCTGGAACGGGAACTGGCTGCGCAGGGGCTGGCCCTGCGCCTCTATCCCTCCAGCGCCCCTTCCTCCACCGTCGCCGGCTGGCTCGCCCAGGGCGGATTTGGCTACGGCAGCTTTCAGTACGGCGCGTTTCCCGACAACGTCGTCTCGGCGCGGGTCGTCCTGCCGGGCGGCGAGGTGCGCGAATTCTCCGGCGACGCGCTGGAGCTGGTCGCCGATGCGGAAGGGATCACCGGCATCATCACCCAGGTCGTCCTGCGCGTGCGGCCGCTGGAGGAGGAATTGGTCGTCGGCGCGCGCTTTGCCGACGCTGGGGACCTGGCCGCGGCGCTCGAACGCCTGGTGGACGAAAAGCTGCCCTTGTGGTCGGTCACGTTCATCAACCCAGAGATGGCCCGGCTCAAGAACCAGGTGCCGCCGCCGGCGCACGGCAACGCCGCCCACGCCCACCGGCAGCCAGAACTGCCGGCCGGATACCTGGCGATCGTGGTCTTTGCGGCGCCGCGCGAGGCCCAGGTACGGGAGCCCTTGCTGCGGATCGTCGCCGAGAACGGCGGCGAGATGCTCGCCGACGACGTCGCCGCCCACGAGTGGGGCGAGCGGTTCGCGATCATGCGCATCAAGCGGCTGGGGCCGTCCCTGATCCCCACCGAGGTCGTCCTGCCGCTGGAAAACCTGGGCCGCGCCCTGGCCGACATCGAGGGCGGTATCCGCCAGCCGTTGGTCGTCGAGGGCATGGTCTCGGGCGGCGAGACGCCCCAGGTCGTGCTGCTGGGATTCATCCCCCACGACGAGCGGAGCCCGCTCTACAACGTCGCCTTTGCCCTCTCCCTGTCGACCGTGCAAAAGGCCAAGCGGTACGGCGGCCGCGCCTACGCCAGCGGCTATTACTTTGCCCCGGAAGCGGAGCGCATCCTTGGCGCCGAGCGCGTGCGCCGGCTGCGGGAATTCAAGGCCCAGCACGACCCGGCGCGCATCATGAACCCCGGCAAGGTGATCGACCCCAACCTGGTGGGGACGTTCATGCGCGTCGCCGGTGCCTTTGAGCCGCTCATCCGCGCTGCCGGCAACCTGGCTAAAGCGCCCGTCGGCGAGCGCATCCCGCGGGCCGGCCGGCGCGGCATCCCCGACGACGTGGCCTGGTACGCCTACGCCTGTGCCCAGTGCGGCTACTGCGTCAATGGCTGCGACCAGTTCTACGGGCGCGGATGGGAGTCCCAGTCCCCGCGCGGCAAGTGGTTCTTTATCAAAGAACACCTGGCGGGACGCAACGGCCGCATCAGCCAGCAGCAGGTGGACACGTTCCTGGCCTGTACTACCTGCGAGGTCTGCAACGTCGAGTGCCCGTTGGACCTGCCCATCGAACCGAGCTGGCTCAAGATGCGCGGCAAGCTCGTCCACCAGGACGACCGGCTGACCTTTCCCCCCTTTGAGATCATGCGCGCCAGCCTGCGCAAAGAGCACAA
>JAFGEI010000007.1 GCA_016931695.1 Anaerolineae bacterium
AGCCGCAGCGGCGATCCCGAGAGCGCCCAATGGCGGCTGCTGCAGGCCGAGTCGCTGGGCGGGTACATCGGCCGGGTTCAGGCTGCCCATCCCGACCTGCCGCTGATCGTCCTGGGCGACCTGAACGACTTTGAGGATTCACTGCCGCTGGAGGCGCTTTACAGCGGCGGCGTGACCAATACCTGGTATGCCCTGCCCGCCGAGGCGCGCTACAGCTACATCTATGGCGGCGTATCCCAGATCCTCGACCACATCCTGGCCTCGCCGCTGGCCGCGCTGCGGCTGCAGGCGATCGAGCCGCTGCACTATAACGCCGACTATCCCTACCTCCCCTACCACCAAGACGGCTCGGTCGTCTGGCACACCTCGGACCACGATCCGCTGGCGGCGACTTTTGGCCCACCCGTCGCTCCCTGCTTCGAGGCCTCGACCAAGAGCGTGGCCCCCACCGGCACCGTCACCCTGAACGACCTGCTCGTCTACACCGTCACCCTGACCAACCAGGGGCTGACCGCCACCGTCGTCCTGACCGACGAACTGCCGCCCGGCCTCGACCTGGTGGGCGGCTTCACCGGCGGCGGGCTGGTATGGAGCGGCACCGTCGGCCTGCAAGAGACCATCGTGCTGACCCTGACAGCGCGGGTGCGGGCGGACGCCGGCGACGTCATCACCCACAACGTCGCCCTGCTCGACGACGGGGTGAACCCCCCCCTGGCGCTGCAGTCGGCCGCCGTGCCGGTGCAAATCTACCGGCTCTACCTGCCGCTGGTCCAGCGCGCGGACGAGTAGACGGCAAACCCTGTAGGAGCGACCCTCGCAGCTGCGCTGCAGGGGTCGCCCCTACGATCTATTCTTGCCAAGTTGCAGGTCACGGCAGTACCTTCTCAAACCGTAACTGCTCAGGCGGCCCGCGTAAAAGCTCTCCCGCCCAGTAAACGCGAGTGCTTCCAGGGGCAACCCGCTGAGCATCTGCCATCTGCAGCGTCCGGCAATTCTTACGGGACCTCGAGCACCACCACGTCGTAGGGCAGGGTGGGGATCAGCTCCAGGTTCCCCTCGTAGACCGACACGGTGCCGACGACCCGCACCCGGCTGCCCGGCGTGCCGAGCCCGACGTTGTCGGGGACGCGCTCCAGCACGTTGCGCCAGATAAAAACGAGTACTTCGCCGCTGTCGTCGGCGACAAAAACCTTGACCGCGCTGCTGGTCCCTTCGGTGCGCAGGACCTGGCCCTCGATCATCACCCGGCGCCCCTCGTCGGCGCCGCTGAGGGAGCCGATCTCGCGCGCCTCGGCCCAGGCTGCGGCCGGCTCCAGTGTCTTGACGGCCCCGCCCCACGACGGCACGACCTGCAACTCTCCCTCGAACTCGCCCACCTCGCCCGCGGCACGCACCCGGGCGCCCAGGTTGATGCCCGCGGCGTCCCAGCAGTCGTCATAGACGTCGTGCCACATCAGCAGCACCACCTGGCCCGTGCCGTCGTCCAGGGTGAACTTGAAGCCGCCAGAGAAAGAAGCCGCGCCGACCACGCTCCCCTCGATCGTCACCTCCTGCCCGGCCACGCCGCCGTGCAACTCGCCGATGGGAGTCAGCAGCAGCGGCTCCTCCGTCGCTTCCACAGTCGCGCTGGGGGCCGGCGTCACCGTCGCCTCGGGCGTGGGGCTGGCATCCGGCGCGGGCGGCAGCGTCGGCGAGGGCGGCGGGGGCAGCGGCGTCGGCGTCGGGGATGGCGCGGCGGTCGGCACCGCCGTCGCCGGCACGCTGGTCGGCGGCAGGCTGACCGGCTCGTTGGTCGGCAGCGGCTCCTGCCCGCCGCTGCAGCCGGCCAACGAGAGCAAGCCTATCAAGCACATCACAACATACGACATTGGTTTGTTCATCGTTTCCTCACTCGCACACTGGTTGATTTGCCGCTTATTCTATCCCGTATTTCGCGCCTTGGCAAAGGCCGGCAGTCCTCCCGTACGTAGGGCAGGTTCCCATACCTGCCCCCAGATGGGGGGTAAGAAAACCGCCCTACAATTGTGCCACGGTTAAATGTGGTTCTACCTCGCGCCAATTCGTGGCTAAAAATTCTCAACAACAACAGAGGCCACACTTCCTTGGCAATCCCCGTCCCCATGGTATAATGCCCCCTATTAACAGTCCCAGTAACTGCTCAGCCGGGCGCCCCTGGACGCCCTCCCAAGTCCGGAAAGGGGAAGGATGTGGATGTCGCGGGCGGCTTCGCCGCCCGCGACATCCACATCCTTCCCCCCTTCTCCAGCGCGGGAGGGCATCCGGGCAGGCGGCCTGAGCCGTTACCAGTCCCAGCTCATTGTGACAGGAGGCAAAGCGTTGAAACTGCACGAATACCAATCCAAGCGCATTTTTGCGCAGTACGGCGTTCCCATTCCGGACGGGGACGTCGCGACGACGGCCGCCGAGGCCCGCGCCGTCGCCGGGCGACTGGGCGGCACGGTGGTCGTCAAGTCGCAGGTGCTCGTCGGCGGGCGGGGCAAGGCGGGTGGGATCAAGCTGGCCCACAGCCCCGACGAGGCCGGGCAGGTCGCGGAACGGATCCTGGCCCTGGAAATCAAGGGCCTGCCCGTGCGCAAGGTCCTCGTCGACCAGGCGGCCGACATCCGCCAGGAGATCTACCTGGGCATCGTCATCGACCGCGCCGTCTCCAAGCCGGTGATGATGGCCTCGTCGGAGGGCGGGGTCGAGATCGAAGAGGTGGCCCGCGTCAATCCCGAGGCGATCAAAAAGGTGCACGTCGACCCCTTTATCGGCCTGCGCGGCTACCAGACCCGCTGGCTGGCCAAGGGCATCGGGCTCGACCCGGCCCTGCAGCGCAGCTTTGACCAGATCGCCCGCGGGCTCTACCAGGCCTTTATAGAATCCGACGCCTCGCTGGCCGAGATCAACCCGCTGGTGGTGACCGGCGCGGGGAACCTGCTGGCGGTCGACGGCAAGATGGTCCTCGACGACAACGGCCTCTACCGCCACCCCGACCTGGCCAAGAAGCGGGATATCGACGAAGAGACCCCCACCGAGCGCGAGGCCCGCGAGGCCGGGCTCTCCTACATCCAGCTGGACGGCGAGATCGGCTGCATGGTCAACGGTGCCGGCCTGGCAATGGCGACGATGGACATCACCAAGCACTTTGGCGGCTCGCCGGCCAACTTTCTCGACATCGGCGGCGGGGCCCAGGCAGACCGCGTCGCCACCGCCCTGCGGCTGATCCTGGCCGATCCCAACGTCAAGGCGGTGCTGTTCAACATCTTTGGCGGCATCACCCGCTGCGACGAGGTCGCCAAGGGCATCCTGACCGCTCTGGACGAGGTCAAACCCCAGGTGCCGCTGGTCGCCCGGCTGGTGGGCACCAACGAAAAAGAGGGGCGGCAGATTCTGGCCGCATCGGACTATCACCTGATCACTGCGACCACGCTGGCGGAAGCGGCGCAGAAAGCGGTGGCGGCAGCACACGGCGAGTTGGAGGCATAGCGATGGCAATCCTGGTCGATAAAAATACCCGCTTGTTGGTACAGGGCATCACCGGGCGCGAGGGCGAGTTCCACACCACCCAGATGCTGGATTACGGGACGCAGGTCGTCGCCGGGGTGACGCCCGGCAAGGGCGGGATGACCGCCTGCGACGGCCGCGTGCCGGTATTTGACACCGCCAGGGAAGCGGTGGACGAGACCGGAGCCAACGCCTCCGTCGTCTACGTCCCGGCCCGCTTTGCCGCCGAGGCGATCCTGGAAGCGGCCGACGCGGGCATCGCCGTCGTCGTCTGCATCACCGAGGGCATCCCCGTCGTGGACATGATCCGGGTCAGGAATTACATCAAGCCGCTCGGCACCCGCCTGGTCGGACCCAACTGCCCCGGCCTGCTGACCCCTGGCGAGGCCAAGGTCGGCATCATGCCCGGTCACATCGCAGCGCCGGGCCCGGTCGGCCTGGTCTCCCGCTCCGGCACGCTGACCTACGAGGTCGTCTACGCGCTGACGGCGCGCGGCCTGGGCCAGACGACGTGCGTCGGCATCGGCGGCGACCCGATCATCGGCACCCGCTTCATCGACTGCCTCGAGCTGTTCGAGGCCGACCCCAAGACGGAGCGGGTGGTGCTCATCGGCGAGATCGGCGGCAACGACGAAGAGATCGCCGCCCGGTACATCGCCGCGCACATGACCAAGCCCGTCGTCGCCTTTATCGCCGGGCGGACCGCGCCGCCGGGCAAGCGCATGGGCCACGCCGGGGCAATCATCGAGGGCGGCGAGGGTACCGCGGCCGGCAAGATCGCCGCGCTGGAAGCGGTCGGCGTGCGGGTAGCGGAGCACCCGGAGCAGATTGCCGATCTCATTGCCAGCGAGTAGAATCACCTCTGACAGGCTGAGAAACAAGTAGAGACGGCCCAGCGGGCCGTCTCTATGGTTTACCTGTTTTCGAGGTTATACCATTGTCGAGTTACATTTCCCGCTGGTAGATGCGGTGGGCCTTGTAGAAATCGACCCCCAACGATTCCATTTCGTTCATCATCCTGGTGTTCTGCTCGTTGATCTGCACGATGTCGGCGTGCTGAAAGCCCCGCGAGCGGAACATTCGCTCCATCTCCTGGTAGAGGATGCCGGTCACTCCCAGGCCCTGGTACTGGGGCAGAATGCCGCCCCCGTTAAAGTTGATCCAGGACGTGCGTTGGAACTCGCGCTGGATCATGGCCCAGCCAAAGGGGAACAGGCGGCCCCGGCAGCGCTGCAGCGCCGCCGATACGTCGGGAAAGCCGAGGGCAAAGCCGACGATCTCTTCGCCCCGGGCGACGACAGTGACCAAGTCCGGAAAAGTCACGCCGAGGAGATAGCCGATGATCCGCTCCTCCGCCTCGGCGGCGACGGGGACAAACTCGCGGTTCTGCGAGAAAGCGGCATTGTAGGCCGCGATGACCTGGGGGGCAACCGCGCGGACCTCGGCCCTGCTGCGGAGGTGCAGCACGCGAAACCCGCGCCGCTCTTTGACCTTCTGGACGACGCGGTGGACCCGCTCCGGCAGGGCAAAATCCCGCGTGGCGTAGCAAGAGTAATAATCCGTCTGCTTTTCAAAACCCGCTTCTCGGATCAGGCGGTCGTAGTAGGAATAGTTGTAGGTCTGCTGCATCGCCGGGCGGTGCTCGAAACCCTTGACCAGCGTCCCCAGGCCGTCGAAGGCGACGAACGCCTCGGGGCCGCTGATCTCTTCCAGGCCTCGCTTCCGCGCCCAGTCAAAGGCCGCGGAGAAGAGTGCGGTCGAGACCGCGCTGTCGTCCACGGCGTCGAACAGGCAGAAAAAAGCGCCGCGCTGCGCCCGGTACTCGTTGCGCTGGTGCGGTTCGACGACCGCGATGCGCCCGACTACCTCGTTCCCGCGCCGGGCGACGAAAAAGTCGGCGTCAGAAGTGCGATAAAACGGGTGGCGTTTGCCATACAACCGGCCGCGGGCGCTGGAGAGCAAGGGGGGCACCCAGCAGGAGGAGCCGCGATAGAGCTGGAATGGGAAGCGGACAAACTGGTCCACGTCATGGCGACGATCTGTGTCGATTTGATGAACCTGCACGAAAGCCCTCCTCACGACAAGGAAACACGGTGAGTAGCACCTTTTCAACATGGTTTTGATATGTCATTCTGAGCCCGGCTTTTTTGGTCATCACTCTGATAAACCACATCAGGGCGAAGAATCTCGTTTTTCTCTAGCTCGACAATGGCACATTTCAACATTGGATGCTCTACCGCAGTGGGAGAGGGGAAAAAGGGGGGGTTTCGCAGGCGGCTTCGCCGCCTGCGAACCCCCCCCCTTTTTCCCCTTCCCCGTGCTTGGCAGAGCAATCTACTGAAATGTGCCATTGTCAAACTAGAAAACACGTAGTTATGCCCAAAACGAGATTCTTCGTCGCTCTGACCGCTTCGCGGTCTCTGGCTCCTCAGAATGACAATTTGTCAAAATCGCCTTGA
>JAFGEI010000199.1 GCA_016931695.1 Anaerolineae bacterium
CGACGAGCTGAGCCGCATCGTGCCCATGCTCAAGGCCGGCGCCGGGGTGGTGACCACCCGCAATCACGTCCACTACGTGGTCACCGAGTTCGGCGTGGCCTCCTTGTACGGCAAGACGATCCGCGAACGCGCCCAGGCGCTGATCAACATCGCCCATCCCAAGTTCCGGGACGAATTGACCCGCGCCGCGCGGGAGCTGTGCTACATCCCGTAACCGGCGCTGCACCGCCCCACACGAGCTGACGATGCGCTACCTGCAGGCAAACCGCGACCACTGGGACGAGCTGGTGCCCGCTCACGCCCGCTCCGCTTTCTACGACGTGGAAAGTTTCCGCGCCGGGCGCACGACGCTGATGCCCCTGGAGCGGAAAGAGCTGGGGGACGTGGGCGGCAAGTCGATGCTGCACCTGCAGTGCCACTTTGGCCTGGACACCATCTCCTGGGCGCGCCTGGGGGCGCGGGTGACGGGCGCCGATTTCTCGCCGCAGGCCATCCGCCTGGCCCGCTCCCTCAGCGCAGAGCTGGACGTCAGCGCCCGCTTCGTCTGCGCGGACCTCTACGAGCTGCCCGGCGTGTTGGACGAGTTGTTCGACATCGTCTTTACTTCCTACGGCGTCCTGAGCTGGCTGCCCGACCTGGCGCGCTGGGGGCAGGTGATCGCCCACTTTCTCCGCCCAGACGGCATCTTTTACATCGCCGAGATCCACCCTTTCGCCTGCATCTTTTCCGACCAGGTCGATACACCCAACCTCCAGATCCACTACCCCTACTTTTCCAGCGGCGAACCGCTGCGCTTTGACGAGAGCGGCTCCTACGCCACTCCCGACACCCAGCTCGAACACACGACCATGTACGAATGGCCCTATCCCATTGGCGACATCGTCAGCGCCCTCGTCGCCGCCGGGCTCCAGATCGACTTTTTGCACGAATTTCCCTACGCCTCCTACCAGATGTTTCCCTTGCTGGAGCAGGACGAGGACGGCTGGTGGTGGCTGCCGGGACAAAAAAGTCTTATCCCCATGACCTTTTCGCTCCAGGCCCACAAAGCGCCATGACGATCCAGCTCCTGCACTTTGCCGACCTGCACATCGGCGTCGAACCCTACGGCCAACTCGACCCGGCCAGCGGCATCAACCGCCGCGTGCTGGACTATATCCAGCGCCTGGACGAGCTGATCGATTACGGCCTGGAGCACCAGGCCGACCTGGTGCTCTTTGCCGGCGACGTGTACCAGACCGCCAGCCCCAACCCCACCCACCAGCGGGCCTTTGCTCGCTGCATCAAGCGCCTGGCCGACGCCGGCATCCCCGTCGTCCTCCTGCTGGGCGATCACGACCTGCCGGGCAGCGCGCAAAAAGCCTCCAGCGTCGACATCTTTGACGTCCTCGCCGTGCCCCGCGTCATCGTCGGCAAGCGCGCGGGGGTGCACCGCGTCGAGTCCCGGCACGGCCCGCTGCAAGTCGCCACCCTGCCCTACCCGACCCCCCAGCGCCTCCTGGCCGCCGACGACCAGCGGCGGCTGCCCGCCGAGGAAAAGAACCAGGCCGTCGAGCAGGCCATCGTCGCGCAGCTGCAGGCGCTGGCCGGGCAGCTCGACCCACAGCTTCCGGCGGTGCTGGCGGCGCACCTCCTCGTCGCCGGAGCGGTCCCCGGCTCGGAGCAGACCATGACCGCCTCCCTGCAGGCGACGGTGCCGCTGTCCGCCCTGACCGGGCCGGGATGGGATTACGTCGCGCTGGGCCACGTCCACCGGCACCAGGACCTGAACCCGGACGGCTACCCGCCGATCGTCTACCCCGGCGGCCTGGAGCGGATGAGCTTTGAGGAAGAGGAGGAAGCCAAGGGGTTTTGCCGGGTGTCGCTGGCCCGCCGCGAGACGACCTGGCGGTTCGTTGCGGTTGCTGCCCGTCCCTTTGTCACCGTGCAGGCGGACCTGCGGGCAGCCGTCGATCCCGTGCTGGCGTTGCGCCAAGAGATCGACCGCCGCGGCGTCAAAGAAGCCGTGGTACGGTTGGTCTTGCAGCTGCGCGCCGACCAGGAGCAGCACGTGCGCGATCCCGAGGTGCGGGCGCTGCTGGCCGAGGCGGCCTTTGTCGCCAGCATCCGCCGCGAAACAGCGCCACGAGACGGCGTCCGTCTGGACAACCTGGCGCCAGAGGCCCTGACCCCCCACCAGCTTTTGCAGCGCTACCTGGAGACCCAGGACGTGGCCGCAGAATACCGCCAAGAACTTTTATCCCACGCCAAAGAGATGCTCGATGAACCAACCGACAATTGACCTGCGCGGTTATTTTTCGCAGCGCACAGACGAGATCCTCGACCTGCTGCGCCAGCTGGTCGAGATCGAATCCCCCAGCACCGACAAGGCCGCCACCGACCGCATCAGCCGCTTCGTGGCCCGGCAGGCCCAAGCGAGCGGCGGGCAGGTGACCGTCGTCCCGGACGAGCGGCGGGGCGACCACCTGCTGGCCCGCTGGGGCAAGGGCGAGGGCGGATTCCTGCTCCTCTGCCACCTGGACACTGTCTGGCCGCTGGGGACGCTGGCCCAGCGCCCCTGGCGCGTGGCCGGCGAGCGCGCCTTTGGCCCCGGCTGCTACGACGACAAGTGCAGCGCGGCGATCATTCTCAGCGCCTTCAGCGGCCTGCGCGACCTGGGCCTGGCGCCGAATTACCCGGCAACGGTCCTCTTTAACAGCGACGAGGAGGTCGGCAGCCGCTCCTCCCGCCCGCTCATCGAACAGCAGGCCCGGCAAGCGCGCGTCGTCCTGTGCTACGAGCCGGCCCTGGCCGACGGGGCGCTCAAGGTATGGCGGAAAGGGACCGGCCTGTACACCGTCACCGCCCGCGGCCGGGCCGCCCACGCCGGGGCAGATCACGAGGAGGGCGTCAACGCCATCGAGGAGCTGGCCCACCAGGTGCTCCGCCTCCAGGGCATGACCGACTATGACCGCGGCACGACGCTCAACGTCGGGTGGCTCCAGGGCGGCACGCGGAGCAACGTCGTGCCGGAGCTGGCCGAGGCGCGGGTCGACCTGCGGGTGCGCACGGCGGCGGAGGGGCAGCGGATGGATCGGGTGATCCAGGCGCTGCAGCCCGTCCTGCCCGGCGCACACATCTCGGTGACTGGGGGACTGAGCCGGCCGCCGATGGAAGAGTCGCCGCTGACGCGGGAAACTTTTCGCCGGGTCCAGGAAATCGGGGCGGAACTGGGGCTGGAACTGACCTGCCGCGGGCACGGCGGCGCTTCCGACGCCAACTTTACCGCTGCCCTCGGCGTGCCCACGGTGGACGGGCTGGGCGGCGCCGGCGGTGCGTCCCACAGCCCGGAGGAATACGTGCTGATCCCCAGCCTCCCAGAACGGGCCGCCCTCCTGGCAGCCCTGCTCACCCGCTGGTAGTCTGACCCATGCGCCAGTCCCGCGCCGCGCTCACTGTCATCGCCCTGAACAATGTCTTGATGGTGCTCGGCTTTCGCCTCTGGCAGTCGCTGTTCAACAACTTTGCCCTCGAAGAACTGGGCGTGCGGGCCAGCCAGATCGGCCTGATCCAGACCGTCCGCGAGATTCCCGGCTTGCTGGGCTTCCTGGTGGGGCTGCTGACCCTGCTGGTGGTCGAGATGCGGCTGGCCGGCTTCTCGGTGGTGCTGATGGGGGCCGGCATCTTTATGACCGCGCTGAGCCGGAACCTGGCCGGCCTGCTGGGCGCCACGCTGCTGATGAGCACCGGCTTTCACTTTTTCTCCTCCAGCAACTCGTCAGCCGTCTTGCTGACCGTCGGCCCAGAACAGGCGCCCAAGATGCTGGGACGCCTGAACAGCCTCGGCGCTATGGCTGCTCTCGCCAGCACGCTGCTGATCCTGGGCACCCTGGACCGGTGGGGATATCGGCCCCTCTTTCAAATCGGCGGGGCGACGGTGGTCATCGCCGGGCTGCTGCTGCTCCCCTTTGCGCGCCAGCCGGTCCGGGTCGACCGTTCCCAACGGCGCTTGCCGATGCGGCGACGCTACTGGCTCTACTACGTCATGCAGTTCATGATGGGCAGCCGCCGCCACATCTTTACCACCTTTGCCGTCATCCTGTTGGTCCGCCGATACGGCGTCACTGCCCAGACCATCACCCTGATGTTCCTGATCAACAACATCATCGGCACCTACTTTCACCAGGCCTTTGGCAAGATCGTCGCCCGTTTTGGCGAGCGGCGCGTCTTGAGCGTCAATTTCAGCCTGTTGATCCTGATCTTTGCCGGTTACACGGTGATCCCCCGCCTCGACGCCCTGCAGGCCACCACCTTTTCGCTGCCAGAGGTCGCCCTTGGCGGCTTGCTGCTCTTTCCCTCGTTCCCGGCCACGACGGGGTTGCTGGCCCTGCTGCTGTTCTTCATCGTCGACCACGTCTTGTTCGGCTTCTCGATCGCCATCGAGTCCTATTTCCAAAAAATCGCCCTCGGACCGGAAGAGATCACCGTCAACGTCTCGCGCGGGCAGACGATCAACCACGTCGCGGCAGTGAGCATACCGCTGGCGGGCGGATTGATCTGGGACACCATCGGCGCCCAGTATACGTTCATGATCGGCATGCTCGTCGCCGTCGTCTCGTTGATACTGACCCAATACATGCAGGTCAGGCGCCCCGGCGCCGCCCCCGACCATGCCGCCCGCTCTCCCGGCGGCGAGGAGGGGGCAGGACAGGCGCCGGCCGCCCGCCTGGATGCTCTGCTGCAGCCGGTGGGGGGAGAAACGGAAAGCCCAAGCCGTTAGCCAAAGCCAAGCAATAGCACGTCACTTTTGGAGGTAGAAGGTCGATGAACACTTCCCGTCACACGAAACCGCGCTGGTTGTTGGCTGCCGCGACGCTGCTGGCAGCCTGCTCGCTGCTGGGCGCGCTGGCAGGCTGCGACGGTTCCACTGCCGGGCCCACTCCGACCCCAACCCGCACCCCCCAGGCAGCGAACACGGCCGCGCCGACCGCTGTCCCTTCCCCTCTCCCGCCCTCGCCCACTCCCCCGCCCCCCGCCACACCGACCGCCACGCCGCGCCCGGAGAACGTCAACCCGCTGACCGGCGAGGTCGTAGCGGACCCGTCCGTGCTGCAGCGGGTGCCGGTAGCGATCAAGATTTCCAACTGGCCCGGGGAATACGTCCGCCCCCAGGCCGGCATCAACAGCGCCGACATCATCCATGAACACTACAACGAAGGGTGGTTCGCCACCCGCTGGACCGCCATCTACCTGGCGCACGACCCCGAACGGGTAGGACCGGTGCGCAGCGGCCGCCTGATCGACCTGGAAATCCCAGCCATCTACCGGGCGGTGTTTGCTTGCTGGGGTTTCAGCAATGGGGTGCTCGAGATATTCCTGGATTCGGACCTCTATCCCGACCAGGTCGTCTCCAACAGCATCGGCGGGACGCTCTCCCCCAGCCCCTTTTTCCGCGATTACACCCGCGACGTCCCGCTGGAGCACACCGGATACACCAGCCCGGCGATGGTGCGGGCGTGGGCGGATGCGCACGACTGCAACGAGCCGCAGCCGCTGGAGGGGATGGTCTTTGGCGAGCAGCCGCCGGACGGCGGAGAGCCGGCGACGTCGATCTACATCCCCTGGAATCGCCTGGATGCCGAGTGGCGCTACGACGAGGCCAGCGGGCGCTACCTGCGCTGGACCGACGGGCTCGCCCACGTCGATTTTCTCGACAGCCAGCAACTCAACGTCGCCAACGTCGTCCTGCTGTACGTCCCCCAGTGGAATACCGACATCGTCGAGGACCCCCACAGCGGCGCCCTGTCGATCCAGTTTGCCCTGTGGTACTCGAACCGGGCCGTCATCTTTCGCGACGGGCAGCGCTTCGAAGGATTCTGGCAGCGCTGGGAGCGGCAGGACATGCTGACGCTGACCGACGAAGCGGGAAATCCCATTCCGCTCAAGATCGGCAACACTTTCTTCGAAGTCATTCCGACCGGGGAGCAGGAAATCGCCGTCATCGTGGAGCCTTGAGCGGGGGCCTGGGGCGACAACGTAACCCACCCCGAAAACAGACAACGGGCAGGTAAGAAACCCGCCCGACTGATGGTCCCCCTTCCTGTCCCCTGCCTGGGAAGGGGGTCAGGGGGATGGGGGGCCTCCACGCGGCCTATTTTCATCCCCGGTGACGGCACCTGGGCCGTGGCGGCTGGTCCAAAAACGAGCCCCTGCGGACGTCACCGCCGCTCATAGTTGGGGGCCTCCTTGGTGATGACCACGTCGTGGGGGTGGCTTTCCCGCAGGCCGGCGGAGGTGATGCGGACGAAATGGCCGTCGCGCCGCAGATCCTCGATCGTCGCGCAGCCGCAGTAACCCAGGCCCGAGCGCAGGCCGCCGACGAGCTGGTAGATCAGCTCCTCCAAAGCGCCCTTGTACGGCACCATGCCCTCGATCCCCTCCGGCACCGCCTTTTCGGTCTCGCTACGGCCATAGCGGTCGGCCACCCCCTCCTTCATCGCCCCCAGCGAGCCCATACCCCGGTACGATTTGAAAGAGCGCCCCTCGTAGAGAATTGTCTCCCCCGGACTCTCCTCGGTGCCGGCAAACAGGCTGCCGATCATCACGCTGTGCGCCCCGGCGGCGATCGCCTTGGAGATGTCGCCCGAGTACTTGATCCCGCCGTCGGCGATGATGGGGATATTCTCGTCCTCGACAGCAGCGACGCACTCGCTGATGGCCGTGATCTGCGGCATCCCCGCGCCGACGACGACGCGGGTCGTGCAGATCGAGCCCGGCCCCACACCGACCTTGACCGCATCCACCCCGCGCTCGACCAGGGCGCGGGTTCCGGCCCCGGTGACGACGTTTCCGGCAACAACCTCGGCCTCCGGGAACCAGGCCTTGATCCGCTCCAGAGCCTCCATGACGCCGCGCGAGTGGCCGTGGGCGGCGTCGATGGCCAGCACGTCGACCCCCGCCTCCAGCAACGCCTGGGCCCGGTCGCGCAGATCCGCCCCCGTTCCCACCGCCGCGCCGACCCGCAGCCGGCCCAGCTCGTCCTGGCAGGCGGCGGGATACTGGATCTGCTTCATAATGTCCTTGACCGTGATCAGGCCGCACAGGATGTAATTGTCGTCCACCACCAACAGCTTTTCGATGCGGTGACGGTGCAGGATTTCCTTCGCCGTTTCCAGCGTCGTGCCCACGGGGACGGTGACCAGGTCGTCCTTGGTCATCAGCTCGTCGATCGGGCGGTCCAGGTCCTCCTCGAAACGGAGGTCGCGGTTGGTCAGAATGCCCACCAGCCGCCCGTCCGACTCGGTGATCGGGATGCCCGAGATGTGGTAACGGGACATCATCTCCAGGGCGGCGTGGATCGGCCGGTCAGGGGGCAGGGTGATGGGATCGACGATCATCCCGCTTTGCGAGCGCTTGACGGTCTGCACCATCTCGGCCTGTCGCTCGATCGAGAGATTGCGGTGCAGGATGCCGATCCCCCCCTGGCGGGCGATGGCAATTGCCAGGCGGGCCTCGGTGACCGTGTCCATCGCCGCGCTGACAATGGGAACGTTGAGGGAGATGTTCCGGCTCAGCCGGGTGCGCACGTCGGTATCCCGCGGGATCACAGACGATTCGGCGGGGACCAGAAGGACGTCGTCAAAGGTCAGGGCTTGAATGCCATATTTTTCGTGCCAGTTCATTTGCTCCTCCTCGTCGAATGATTGGCCGCAACTGCCCAGCCAGCCGCTCCGCACGTGCATCGGGGCTCGGAAAACGGGCGACCTCATTTCTCCCTGGGCAGTTCTCTCCATGCTACCTGAAATCGAGCCATTCAACAAGTGGACGCCCTACGACGGCTGCTTGTCCCTCTTCCTCAACAGTTGTATAATCTGGTTGATGACCCCAATTCTTGACCACAAATCCCTGGAATTTATCAGCCAGAGTCCAGAGCAAACCCGTCGACTCGGGGCCAAGCTGGGCCACCTGCTTCGCGGGGGCGAGGTAATTTGCCTGGAAGGAGACTTGGGGGCGGGCAAGACCGTGCTGGCACAGGGGATTGGACGCGGCTGGGGAACCGTCTCCGCCCTCATCAGCCCGACCTTTGTCCTGATCCGGGAACACCGCCGCCCTTCCGGCAGCCAACGGCTGCTCCACGTCGATTTCTACCGCCTCTCCGCCGCCGAGGCCTGGGAACTTGGCCTCGAAGACTGGATGGAAGACCCGCAGGCGGTGGTCATTGTCGAATGGCCGGAGCGGGCAAGAGATATCCTGCCGCCGGAAAACTTGTGGGTGCGGCTAGAGATCGCCGAGGAGAGCCGGCGCCGGCTGCTCTTTACCGCCCACGGGCCCAAATACCTGAACCAGTTGCACGAATTCCGTCGGGCCGCCTTTGGAGTATAGAAATGTTACTGGCAATCGACACCGCCACCCGGCTCGCCAGCCTGGCCCTCCACGACGGGCGCCAGGTTCGCTACGAGGCCACGTGGGAGGCGGGCCGCCAACACACGGTCCAATTGACTCCGCGCCTGGTCAGCGCGATGCAGGAAATGGGGCTGGCCTCCACAGAACTGCAGGGCGTTGCCGTGACGGTGGGGCCGGGCTCGTTCACCGGTCTCCGCGTCGGCCTTGCCGTCGCCAAGGGGTTGGCGCTGGCGCAGAACCTGCCCCTGATCGGCATACCGACGCTGGACGTGGTGGCCTCCGCCCAGGGCCGGGACCGGCGGGTATTGGTTGCCGTGCTGCAGGCCGGACGTGGCCGCATATGCACGGCGACCTACCGCTGGCGGAAGGGCTGGCAGCGCCGGGAGGGCCCCCGTCTCACCACCTGGGCAGACCTGGTCAGCGAAATCGAGCAGCCGACCCTGTTGTGCGGCGAGGTGGACCGGCGGGGGATGCAAGAACTGGAAGCGCAGGGAGAGCGGGCCGCCATAGCGCCAGCAGCCCAACGCCTGCGCCGCGCAGGGTTCCTCGCCGAGCTGGCGTGGGCACGGCTGCGGCAGGGGGATGTGGACGATCCCGCCACGCTCGTCCCCATATACCTGCACCCAATGGCATAGGCGCGACACACATGGCAGCGCAAAGCAGAGTCAAGGCAAACTTGCAGACCACAAAAGGGCCCCCCCCTCCCCCACTGCCCTTTGCCCTCCGTCCGATGCAGCCGGACGACATTCCAGCGGTCATGGCCATTGAGCGCCGCTCGTTCCCTTCCCCCTGGCCGGAGGCGGCTTACCGCTACGAGCTGGGAAACGGGACCGACTCGCAGTTCTACGTCCTGTACCATTTGCTTCCGCCGTCCCCGATGCACAACCAGTTGTGGCGGATCAAGGACCAGGCTGTAATCCTGGGCTACATGGGGGCGAGGTTCCACGCCCGCAGCGCGCACGTCAGCACGATCGCCGTCCATCGTGACTGGCGGGGACAGGGGTTGGGCAAATACCTCTTGCTGACCCTGCTCGAGATCGCTGCCGCCCTGCAGGCCCCGCGGGCGACCCTCGAGGTGCGCCCCTCAAACTGGATTGCCCAACGGCTTTACGCCCAGTGCGGCTTTGTCCACAGCGGAACAGAGCGTTTTTATTACCGGGATGGAGAGGATGCCTGGCTGATGGTCCTGGAACCATTGCACGGCAGCACGATTACCCACCTGAGGATGCTCCGACAGCAAGTACGAGAACGACTGGTCTCCCTCTCGGCCCACTGTGACGTCAGGAGGTGAAAACGTGTCAGAACTGGAAAGAATTGCAGCTGAAATTCGGGCATGTACCCGCTGCATCCTGCACCGGGGGCGCACGCAGGCAGTGCCCGGCGCCGGGGCGGAGGAAGCCGAGATCATGTTCATTGGCGAAGCGCCCGGCTTTCACGAAGACCAGCAGGGCCTGCCCTTTGTCGGCGCATCCGGCAAATTCCTGGACGACATGCTGGGCAGCATCGGCCTGAGCCGCGAGCAGGTCTATATTGCCAACGTCGTCAAATGCCGCCCGCCGGCCAATCGAGACCCGCTGCCCGAAGAGATTGCGGCCTGCAGTTCGTACCTGGAGCGGCAGATCGCGGCCATCAAGCCGCTGCTGATCGTCACCCTGGGGCGGTTCTCGATGGCCCGCTTCTTTGACAAAGCGCGCATCTCGCAGATCCACGGCCAGGCCCAGCGCGTTGGCGACGTCGTCTGCTACCCCCTCTATCACCCGGCGGCCGCCCTGCACCAGCCCTCGCTGCGCCGCGTGGTCGAGGAGGACTTTCAGCGCATCCCCAAAATACTGGCGCAGGCGGACCAAATCGCCAAATACGAACCGCCCCCCCAGGCGGAGCAACTGCGCCTGTTCTAGATCAAGGAGGCTGCCATGTTTGCCACTTTTGAAGCTGCGCACCGTTTCGTCGCCGAGCACGACGTGCAAATGATCGATCTCAAATTTACCGACCTGTGGGGGCGGTGGCACCACCTCACCATCCCGCGCGTCCAGTTTACTCCCGCCTTGATGGAAGAGGGCGTGGGCTTTGACGGTTCGGCGGTCGGCATCCGCTCCGTCAAAGCCGGGGACATGGTGCTGGTGCCGGATTTAAAGACCGGTTTTCTCGACCCCTTCTGGGAGGCTACGACGCTGAGCTTTATCTGCAAGACGTTAGAAGCGGATACCAAGGCGATCTTTGACAACGACCCACGCAACATTGCGCTGCGCGCCGAGCGATACATGCGCGAGGAGGGGATCGCCGACGAGAGCCGCTGGGGGCCCGAGTTCGAGTTCTACGTCTTTGACCGGGTGAGTTACGAGTATGGGGTGAACAGCTGCGGCTACGCGGTCGAGTCGAGCGAGGCGGACTGGGGCGGCGGAGTCAGCGGGTACGGTCACGCCATCCCCATCCACGGCGGCTACCACGCCATCCCGCCCAAGGATACCCTCTACAACTTGCGCACAGAAATGAGCCTGCGCCTGCAAGAGATGGGCGTCTCGATCAAGTACCACCACCACGAGGTGGGCGGGCCCGGGCAGTGCGAGATCGAGACGCCGTTGATGGGGCTGCTGGAAGCGGGTGACACGACGATGATGGTCAAATACGTGGCCAAGATGGTCGCCCGCGCCCATGGCCTCAGCGTCACCTTTATCCCCAAGCCGCTGCACGGAGAAGCGGGCAGCGGCATGCACTTTCACCAACACCTGTTCAAAGGGGGGAAAAACCTGTTCTACGATCCGGCGGGATACGGGAATCACAGCGCATTCGGCATGGCCTACATCGGCGGCCTGCTGGTTCACGGCCCGGCGCTGCTGGCTTTGACCAACCCCAGCACCAATTCGTACCGGCGGCTGGTGCCCGGCTACGAAGCGCCGGTGAACGCCTTTTTCTCCCTCGGCAACCGGAGCGCCGCCGTGCGCATCCCGCGCTATGCCACGCAGCCCGACACCACGCGCATCGAGTTCCGCCCCCCCGACGCCACGTGCAACGTCTACCTGGCCCTGGCAGCCCAGCTTTTGGCCGGGCTGGACGGCGTGCGGCAGGGGATCGACCCCGCCGAAATGGGGCTGGGCCCCATCGATGCCGACATCTTTTCCTGGACCGGCGCCCAGCGGGAAACGATCAAGCCGCTGCCCACTTCCCTGAGCGATGCCCTGGATGCACTGGAGGCGGACCACGACTTTTTGCTGGCCGGCGAGGTGTTTACCGCGGACCTGCTGCAGCGATGGATCGAGGCCAAGCGTGAAGAGTCGGTCGAGGTTCGCGCCCGCCCGCATCCTTACGAGATGAAACTCTATTACGATGTATAAGTTGCAGGCCTGAGAATTTACAGTGAGGATATCTTTTGGTAAATTGGATTGAAGGAATCATCATCAAGGCCCAGAGCGGGTTTTTCACCGTTCACACCGGGCAGGGCCAGTTCGTCTGCCGCCTGCGGGGGCGGCTGAAAAAGAAACGCCTGGATACAGACCCGGCAGCAGTGGGCGACCGGGTCAGCATCCACGTGACCGGAGATGGCAGTGGGATGATCGAGGAGGTCAAAGAACGGACGCGGGCCCTGGTCCGTCTCGCCCCCAGCGCCAAGGACGTTCGACGATGGGACCGGGAGAGCTACCTGGCGGAGCGGGAACAAGTCCTCCTCGCCAACCCCGACCAGGCAATTTTCGTCTTTGCCTGTGCCGAACCCGAGCCCCACCTGCGGATGTTGGATCGGCTGCTGGTGGGAGCGGAACTGCAACAGATTCCGCCCGTCGTCTGCGCCAACAAGATCGACCTGGTGACGCCGGAAGCGGCCCACCATTTGTTCGACATCTATGCCGAGATCGGCTATCCCGTTCTATACGTCAGCGCCGAAACGGGGGAGAATACAGCGCAGATGGCGGCCCTCCTCAACGGCAAGATATCGGCGCTGGTGGGCCCCTCGGGGGCGGGCAAGAGCAGCCTGCTCAACGCCATCCAGCCGGGGTTGGGACTGGAGGTTCGAGAAGTGAGCAACGCGACGGGAAAAGGGCGCCACACCACGGTCGTGACCCAGCTCTTTCCCCTGGCGCAGGGAGGATGGGTGGCAGATACCCCGGGCATCAAGGCCCTGGCCCTCTTTGACATCGACCCCGAAGAACTCGACGCCTGCTTCCCGGACATTGCCCAACTGGTGGCGGGATGCCGGTTCTCCGACTGCACCCATACCGTCGAGCCAGGCTGCGCGGTGCTGAAAGCCCTGGAGCGGGACGAAATCCATCTCCATCGCTACGAGAGCTATGTCCGCCTGCACGAAGAGCATCAGCGGCTGGCGGACATGTATTGGTGGGGCATTCACTCGGACTAGAACTTGTCTTTCACCATAAATAGTGTTATAATCGCCAGGGTCGGGCGCGTAGCTCAGTTGGTCAGAGCGCCACACTCACATTGTGGAGGTCAGGGGTTCGAGTCCCTTCGCGCCCATCGCGCATTCAAGGCCACGGTCCTGGGGAGGTGGACGTCTCTCACCACAGGCCCCCACCCTCCCTTATCCTGCCGTAGGAAAGTGTCCAGGCAAGCAGCCTGTGCAGTTACCACGGCTTTGGCAGGGAAACCAAGATGTTAGACATCGCACGACGACATCGCTGGGTAGATCTGGTCGTGAGCATCCTGCGCTGGTTACTGCTGGCTGCCGCCATCCTCGTTATCTTTATCGACCGCGAACAGAACCCTGGTACGTTATCGCTGTACCTGGCCACGGTGCTGGCATTTGGCGCCGTGTACAACCTCCTGATTACCCTGTTGGTACTCTTCGATTTCCTCACCCGGCCCATCCCCTATGTCAGTCTGATCATCGACACCGTCCTGGCAATCGTTCTGGCCGATGCATCAGGTGGGATCGCGAGCCCGCTGCTGTTTTTCAGCCTGCTGCCCATCATCACGGCCGCGGCCCGTTTCTCCCTCCTGGTCAGCCTCGCCGTGGCGATACTGATCGCACTCAGCCACCTGGGACTCAGCTACAGCCAATCATCAACAGACCTTTCCGACCTGCTGCGCGACAACCTGGGGAACGTGGGCATGCTGCTGCTGATCTCGCTGCTCTCCGGATGGATCAACAATCGCATCAGGCACCAGTTCATCATCGAGCAAGAAAAAGAGCAGAAGGAAATCCAGCGACAGTTCCGCGCCCGCAAGCAGCAATCCCAGTTGATCTTTGAGCTGGCCAGCACCCTCAGCGCGACGCTGAGTTATCAGCGCGTGCTGGAGGCGATGCTGGACGTCAGCGAAATTGGCTTGCGGGAGCTCGAATCGCAAGAGATATCGCTGGTCGGCATCGTGCTTCTCTTCCAGGGCGACAAGCTGCGCGTCGCCGCATCCCGCCACCTGCCGCCGCGGGACCGGCAGAACGAGTTAAAGGGAGAATCGGGGATCATTGCCAAGGCGTTGAGCACGGCCGAACCGACCATTGGCACGCAGCCGACCCAGGACCCCGAATTGGGGCAGTTCTTTGCCCTGCACCAATGCCAGTCCATCGTCGTCATCCCACTGCGCGCCGGGTTCGAGGGCTTTGGCGTCGCCGTCTTTGGCAGCCCGGTGCCGAACGTCTTTACCGTCGACTATATCGACCTGCTCGTCGCCTTGTGCAATCAAGGGGTCGTCGCGCTGCAGAATGCCCAGCTGTACCAGAGCCTGATCGAAGAGAAAGAGCGGATCGTAGCGGTCGAAGAAGATGCGCGGAAAAAGCTGTCCCGCGACCTGCACGACGGCCCGACCCAGGCCATCGCCGCCATCGCCATGCGCGCAAACTATGCGCGGATGATGATGGACCGCTCGGTCGACGAAATCCCCGAGGAACTGCGACGCATCGAGGAACTGGCCCGCCGCACGACGACCGACATCCGGCACATGCTCTTTACCCTCCGCCCCTTGATCCTCGAGACGCAGGGGTTGGTCGCGGCGCTGGAACAGTACATCGCCAAGCGGTCAGAGACCGACCCTCTGCCGATCCACCTGGAGGCGCGGGAAGGGGTCGACCGGGTACTGGACAAGGCCCAGCAGGGGATGATTTTTTACATCATCGAAGAGGCGCTGAGCAACGCCCGCAAGCACGCGCACGCCAAGAACATCTGGGTACGGCTGCGGCTGCTCACCGATGCTTTCATCGCCGAGGTCCAAGACGACGGCGTTGGCTTTGACGTCAGCGTGTTGGAAAAGGGATACGACGAGCGCGGCAGCCTCGGCATGCTCAACATGCGCGAGCGGGCCGAGCTGGCCGGAGGGCACTGGAAGATCGAGTCGCAACCCAACAAGGGGACCAGGGTCCAGTTGATGGTGCCGTTGAGGAGGCGGTTTGGCTGAACTGCGGCAGTGGGTGTGGCTGTGCGGATCCATTCTGCTTGCAGTTGCGGCAACCCAGGGGGCATGGTGGCTGTGGAAGTGGGAAAAGAGCCACGCCAGGCTTGCCCGCTTTGTTCACTTCCCCCTTTTCTCCCCGTTGCTCCAAATCGCCCGCTTGCTCTACTACGTCGGGTTCCCCTTCGCTGCCCTACGCTGGGGACACGCGGTCTTCCCACTGATCCTCGGCCTCAAATCACCGCTGAGCAATGACTTGCAAATAAATTGGGTGGATTGGCTCAACGACATCGGCTGGGCTGCCGGGCTGGGGATAGCGGCCTGGTCCATCCTATCACTGGGCTGGTGGATGGCACGCAAAACAGCGCCGACCCCGTTCGTACCAACGGACTCGGGGGGAGCGCTGTGGCTCCACATGCGCGAGGCGTTTTTCCACGAGACCCATTGGAGCTTTTACCGCAACGCGCCGATCGTTTTGCTGGGGCCCTATTGGGGAATCTGGGCTGGGCTGGCACTCGTGGCCGTGGAAGCCCTGCTCAACCCGTGGAGATGGTCGGCGCTGCGGCAGCCCGAGCACGTGCCTGCGCTGCTGATCCGCGCCGGGCTGGCAATCCTGAGCTGCGCGGTCTATATTCAGACCACCAACCTGTGGGTCACCATCCTGGTCCACGGGGGTATCACGTGGACGCTGGCGCTTTTAGCGCGGGCTCTCGTCCCCCCGCCAGCGATTTCCTCCGGCGAGGCTCTTTAGGGTTTTTGGGCCTCCCGAACTGGACACTCGACCCAAAGGGGTCTTTTCCCTCAGCGTCTTGCTAAATCGGCTGAATCAGTTATAATACACCTGCGTCGGGGCGTAGCGCAGTTCGGTCAGCGCGCACGGTTCGGGTCCGTGAGGTCGCCGGTTCAAATCCGGCCGCCCCGACCAACCCCTGCCTTTGACCGCACGGTACGGCAAATCCACAAGCCGTGCGGTCAAAGGTAAGGTGGAGGCGCAAAAAGCGTCCTACCACTGACCGCACGGATGGACTTCCTCCGGGAAGAAAAAAAGGGACTCCACGATTATCGGTTCTGAAACCGTGATTATCGGAACTGGGGTCCCGGAACCGGAGGATGCACAGATGAACAAGCGAATCACCTTTTCCCACGCCCTTGAGGGCTGTTATCTCCACGCCGAGGCGCGCCGCCTTAGCCCCTTTACCCTGGCCGACTATGGCAATACCTTCCGCAAGTTTCAGAAATTCCGTTAGCGCGCACAAGCCCTGGGTTAGATTGGGACAGCCAAAGGCAGTACCTTTCGCTTCTGCCAATACAAGTCCCAGCCGTCGTTGAGCACCAATGTCTTGAGCGCCGCGAGTCCATCGGCTGTCTCCTGGCTCCAATGCATACCCTTGTGCTTCTGGCGGCGGGATACGATCAGGTCACACGCTTTCTCGGCGTGACCGCTGCCGATGTAGATGCGTCGAGCGCGACGGTCCTTATAGTTGACCAGGTACGGCTTCCTGGCGGTGAGATAGTTGATCAATTCGTTCAACCGTTCTTCATTGCGGCATTTGGGGCGATATGCCTCTAGAAAAGAAATAGCATCGTCCACCTGGCCGCGCCATAAGTGCGAGACCAACGGTCCCATCAAGGCAGCCTTGGCTCTACGGCCATAACAGATCATACTCGTCATATCGTAGCATTTCTTGGTCAGGTGATACCAATCTAGAACCAGTTCCTTGTTAACGAACGCCGTCAAGCGTTCAGCGAAGAAGTTACGAATCCACCGGGCGCCGTCACCTAACACGGTGACCCAGCTTTCCGGCCCGCCGCATAGCAACAGTAGCAAATAGAGTTGATTCAAGACGTCAGTACCGCGCCCACTCAAATAGCGATACCCTTCCTGGGTCGCTATCCGAGCTGTCCGAATGTAGAGCTTACTTCTCCGCTCGGGACCTCGGACTTCCACATCGTCCGTTGCGGCCACGATCTGGCCTGGCTTGATCTCTGGTCCCAAACGGCGCAGTTGTGCAACGTTGGTGACTTCTTCGCGCCGAGCAGCCATAATCCGCTCCCAGTCACAGGCCTTGACGCCTTCTGGCGGTTGAGGATTCTCTGCTTCCAGCGCACTCTCGACGGCTTCAGTCAACTCCTCTGGCCAGGCAGCCGGTCGTCGCGCATCACGAGATGGAACCAATTGCGCTTTCAACCCACTCAAATCCTCACACTTGAGCAGTTCTTTCACCTCCGTGGCCTCGGCTTGACGAATCACTTCACCGTGCTCGCGCACCAATTGTCGTACTTCCGTCGCACAAATCATCTCGTCAGACTGCGTTTGCCACTTCAGCAACCGTTCCACGGTGGCAAATGGCAAGTCCAGTGGAAACATACAGGCCCACTCCTGTAAGTTGCGCGTGATGAGCATTCCCTTATGGGCAGGCAGAATAGCGTTTCCAGGCATCTCGTGCGCCCCCAACGCGTCGTTGTAGCACACTTGTCGCGGCAAGTATACGATGCCCAGACGGCACGCTACCTTCAAGTCTTCGTGCCCATCACACATCACCGCCTGAGGGGGAAAAACGCTCCTGGTATTGCTTTACCAGCAGCTTGTCTACCTCTTCCCACTGCGACTTCAGCAGGTGTCTCATCACGTCCTACCCGATGGTTAGCACTCCATCCTCCATCTCGTCGAGTGCTGTCTCGGGGTGCAGTTGCTCCGGGTCGACATCCGGTAAATCGAAATGATACAGCTCCGTCATCTGATCAGGGTGTTTCTCATCATCGACTCGGCAAATCAACACTCGTAGACGACTCATTGTGCCCTCCTCGTTTTTTCGGCTGCGCCGTTTGGCCTGTAGCATACCACAGTTTGCCGCTTATGAGGAGGGGCGGTTGGCCCAACGCTTGTGCGCGCTAACGTAGTTTTCATCGTTCTTCCACTGGTGTCCGCAATCAAGGCAGCGCCAGCGTGGCTTTTCTCTGTGTACCAAGCATCCCCCCAGTACAACTTTGCCAGATGCTAGGTCTTGGCGCAATTGCTCCGTCGCAGCAATACGCCCATAGAGAATCTCAGCACATCGCGCCGATCCACAGGCAGTGCATTTGAGGTCTTTCATCAACTCGATCGAGAATCGGCCCGCCTAACGGTCGCGGATGAGCCGCTGGGCGGCCCAAGCTCATTACCTCCGCTCAAAGACCCGGCCGCAAGCCCAGCCAACTTCCCAAGCCGCCTACTCAGCCCAGTCGGCTCCAGCCGCTTGTTGGGCGGCAACGTTAACGGCCTCTTGACAAACAGTCAGAAACGAGTAAAATGTTATTGAACAATTGTACAATACATAGCCGGAGATATCCATGAACATTGTCATAGACACTTCTGCAATCATTGCCGTAATCGCCGGAGAGCCCGAGCGAGATATCCTTGTCAATCAAACCAAGGGGGCCAACCTGCTTGCCCCTCCTTCTGTCCATTGGGAAATCGGCAATGCTCTCTCGGCCATGCTCAAACGCAAGCGGATTGCTCTTGACAGGGCACTTGAAGCCATTGGCGCCTACTGGCAAATCCCCATCCGTTTTGTAGATATCAGTCTCAAAGACGCCTTGCACATTGCTGACTCATTGGCTATCTATGCCTACGACGCTTACTTGATCCAAACAGCTTTGCAGTACCGTGCCCCTCTTATGTCTCTGGACACATACTTGATCGAATGTGCACGGAAAATGAACGCGGACCTGATTGAGGTGAACCAATGGTAGTATACACCTATTCTGAAGCCAGGCAAAATCTTGCTTCATTACTGGATCAGGCTGCCAAAGAAGGTGAAGTGAGAATTCGGCGCAAAGATGGTCAGGTCTTTGTCATCCGGCTCCAACCTCGTTCGGACTCCCCTTTAGATGTCAAAGAGGTGGACTTGGGCATCTCCACTGACGATATCGTCAAGATCGTCCGAGAAGGGCGAGAGCGTCCTTGACCAAAACGCCTTGTTGCCGGTCGGGTAGAAATGCGGCGCGCTTGGCCTTAGGGTTCAGTGACTTGTGCACCAGGTTTCCCGGTGAGCCTCAGCCTGACTCC
>JAFGEI010000200.1 GCA_016931695.1 Anaerolineae bacterium
AGAGAAAAACGAGATTCTTCGCCCTGATGTGGTTTATCATGAGTGATGACCAAAAAAGCCGGGCTCAGAATGACATATCAAAACCATGTTGAAAAGGTACTAGGTCAACTTGATTTTGGTCAGGACGATTTAGCTGGCGATGGCTTGGCGTTCAGCGTACGAGATGGGCCGGAGTACAACTCCGGCCCATCTGTGGTTTGGATCGCAGCCCCTGATTGGATCAGGCGCGCGCGGACGAAAAGCCGAATTCTTACGGGCCCTTTGAGGAGGAACATGACGGTTTCCGAACGCCGAAAACAACTGCGCATCGTGGCCGAGATTCTGCAGGTTCACCTGCCAGCGTTCCTGGAGGACCAGGAACTGGCGCGGGACCTGCTTTCGGTCGCAGGCGTGACGCTGCGTGGCGTTTACGAGGACGTGCTGAGGTCGGCGGACGCCTGGGACCGCAAGCACTATCACTTGCGGGCGGATAGTTTGCGAGAAGAGTGGACGTGGGCGCTGGCGGCAGCCAATACGGCGGAGGGCCTGGCTTACCGCCTCGAGCCGGTGACGGCCGAGAATCTGGAGCGGCTGTGCCGGTTGATCGGCGTGCCATTGGCGGCTCCTGCCCAGCGCGTGATCCGCAATCCAGAGGCGTTCCGCGGCGCGGCGGCGGCCAATCGCGAGCGGCAGCGCCGCGAACGCAGCCGGGCTTCCAGGCGCCTGCGGGTCTAGGCCGGGCCTCTGAGGGCCAAGATGCGGCCACGGCGTGCCTGAGTAGAAGGAGGGAAAATGAATGCACAGAGATTGCCTGCACTGATGATGAGCGTGCTCTTGTTGCTGTCGCTCGCCAGCGCCTGTGGCGCAAACTCGAACGGCGGGATCGCCGTCGTGGTTACCGACCCCGTCGACGGGGCGACGGTGACGGTGGGCGAGATGGTCCGCATTACGTCGACCGCCACCGCTGAAGCCGGGATCTCCCGCGTCGAGCTGTCGGTCGACGGGCAGGTGGTGCGTTCCGACGTTCCACCAGGCGGTGCCAACCCGGCCACTTTTGCTATTGCGCAGCCCTGGACCCCGGCCGAAGTGGGAACCGTCGTGGTTTCTGTGCTGGCCTATGACGCTTCCGGGGCGGTATCCGCGCCGGCGACCATCACGCTGCGCGTAGTCGTCGCCGGCGCCGAGGCGACCCCTGTGCCGACGGCGCCGCTTCCTCCCGGCGTGACCGCTACGCCGACGCCGGAAGAGCCGCCGGAGGAGTGCACCCTGGATGCCGCTTTCGTGCAGGACGTGACGATACCGGACAACATGGAACTGGAGGCCGGCGAATCGTTCGTCAAGACCTGGCGGCTGAGGAACGACGGCACCTGTGACTGGGGGGACGGGTTCAACCTGGCCTTTATTGGCGGCGACCAGATGGGTGGGGCCTCCCCGGTGCCGGTGCCGGCGACGGCAGTGGGTGGCACGCTGGATGTCAGCGTCAATATGACGGCCCCCAACGACCCTGGCACCTATCGCGGCAACTGGCGCCTGCAGTCGGCGGAGGGAGTCCGCTTTGGCTCGGTGATCTATGTCCAGATCGTGGTGCCGGGACAGCCGGTGGAGGAGGGGCCCGCCGCGCCCACGAACCTGCAGGTGACGGTCCAATCGGACGGATACGTCAAGTTTACCTGGACGGACAATGCGGACGACGAGAACGGCTTTTACATTTTGGCCGACGGGCTGCCCCACGCCACCGTCGGCCCGAATGTGACCGAGTATGGCTTTCCGTCCGGGGCCTACTTTTGCGACAAGACGGTCAGCGTCACGGTCCTGGCGCACCGCGGCGGGCAGGTCTCGAACCCGAGCAACGCGGTCGATTATACCGGCCCGCCCTGCGAGACCTCGCTGCCAGACCTGGAGCCGTACGGGCTGACTATCGAACCGTCGGCGCCGACGGTGGGGGCGGATTTTCGGATCGACGTCAGCGTCTATAATGGGGGGGACCGGCCAGTGGGCGATTTTGTCGCCCACATCCTGCTGCTTGGTGCGGGGCAGGCCTGCCCGCCCGACCGCTACACGCCGCCGTCGATCGAGCGCCACTCGGCGGTGGGCGCGAGAGGGGTGGTGCGCTTTAGCGCGCAGATGCACGTCGACGAGGCGGGCGATTACGTCATCTGCCTGCTGCTGGACCCCGGCGACCTGATTGAGGAGGGCCAGGAGAACAATAACGCGATGGGACTGAACATCTCGGTCGCCGAGCCGGATTGAGGACGCCTTGCCGCTTTTACCAGCCGCGGCAAAAAAACGGCACCCATACCCGGTTGACCCACAGCACGCTCTCCTGGCGCAGGATTTCGCCTTCTATGCCGCCGGCGATCTCGGCGGTGTTGGTCAGCGGTCGGCCGATGACGGTACCTGTCGTCGGAGAGAGCGTGTAGCTGACGCGTACGTCCAGGCCGGGGGGGATGTCGCCGCGCCAGTGGATCGCTTCCCCGTCGTACGTGGGCGTCAGGCCGGCGCTGGCGGAGAGGGTCGGCGTCAGCAGGACCAGCCCGCCGGGTGGCGTGTCGGTCAGCCGGGCCGTGGCGGTCCAGGTGCCGCTGTTGTGAATCTGCAGCGTGTAGGATACCGCCCGTCCGGGGGAGAGGGGACACGGGGCGGGCTCTGCGACGCCGTCGCAGGCGGCCTTGCGCGAGGTGATCAGAACCGCGGCTGGCTCGGTCAGCACGGTGGTGAAGGCGTCGCCCCATTTTCCGCCGCCGAACGTCCCCCAGTTGCCCGCTGCATCCTGGGCCCGGGCGCGGAAAAAGTAACTGTGGCCGTGGGCGCCGTAAAAGAGCGCGGCCGTGTCGAGCGTCGGCGTCAGCCAATCGGCCCACTGGCCCTCTTCCCCGTCGCGGACCTGGACGTGGTAGGCGGCAATCCCTTCCCAGCTGTCCCGCCCGCCCCAGGTGACGCTAAAGGCCGTCGTATCCACCCACTCGGGCAGCGGATCGACCTGGGCGACCGGGGGCAGGCAGTCGCGAGGGCGAACTGCTGCGAGCAGGTTGCCCGCCGGGTCCAGGTAGGCGAGGCTGATTTGCTCCGCCGGGTACGCGGTGGAAAGCAGGGCGCTGAAAGGGTTTGCCGGGTCGATGGCGGGGAGGACCCAGCGCCCGAGTAGGGTGCAGCTTGTCCGCTCCCAGGCGTAGAGGGTGCTCGCGTTCGACCCGCGCGCCGTCGTCGAGTGGACCCCGAGATGCAGCTGTTCGTTGTCCTGTTCCAGCGTCAGGGCGGCCTGGGCCGTGGCGGCGGAAAAGGGCCCGGCGCCGACAATGGGATACCAGTACTCGGTCCACGAAAGGGTCGCCCCTGCTGTTAGCACGGCCGTGTCCCAAAAAGTCGGCGCCACGCCGCCGTGCAGCTCGACGTAGCCAGACCCGTCGTCGGTCCACTCGTGCCAGTCGATGGGATTCGACCAGCCGAAGGCGAACCCCTTGTCTCCTCGCGCCAGCGGCGCGGGAAAGATGCGGGCGACCCCTTCGCCGCTGGCGCCGTCATGGACGCCGGAAAAATCTCCTGCCGCCTGCGGATACTCGAAAAAGCCCAGCCACTCGTTCCAGTTGCGCAGGCGGGAAAAGTCGATCCCGTTCTCGACGGGCCAGGAAAAGCGGTAATCGGGCCCGGACGGTATGGTTGGCCAGCAGCCGGGGAGGCGGCAGTCGCCTGTCGAGTGGACGGTCATTTCGTCTCCGGCAAAGACGAACGCCAGCCCCTCTGTTGGCCGGTTCTCCGGCCCGGGCGCCAGGGCGGCGTTGATCCAGAAAGAATACTCCAGGTCGCTGCCGGTGGGATTCTCCAGCCGCGGGGTGACGGCGAGGAGGCCCTGCCCGGCCGGGAGAAAGAGCTCGATCGTCGCGCGCAGCCGGTCCGCCGCCCATGTGTCCTGAACTGTCACGGTGACGCCGCGGGTCGAGGTGATGGCTTGCCAGGCCCACGGCTCGCCCCATTCGTAGCCGTGTTCCACCACCGGCAGGCACCACTCGATGCCGCCGACGGCGAGCCACCATCCTTGCTCCGGCGGCCCCCAGTGGGTCGGCTTGACGACCGGGTTTTGGTACAGCATGTTGTGACCGGTCGGTCGGAATATCATCTGGTAGACGCGCCCGCCGAGCTCGGGCATGACCGTGACCTGGAGGTATTCGTTCTCCATCACCAGCAGCGTGTACTGCTGGGGGATTGGGGTGGTGGCATCGTAGCAGTCCCAGTCCAGCCAGTGGTACAAATAGGGCCCGTTGGCCCGCAGTTCCAGGCATGGGGAGTAGGGATAGGTGGGGATGGCGATTGTCGTGGTATAGAAAGAGGAAAAGGGAGCTGGGGGCGCTTCCTGGCTTGTCGCCGGGGTGGGGCGGGCGGTCCATTTTTGCTGCGGCGCGGCGCCCGCCTTCCCGGACAGTGCGATCGCTGTCCCGGCCAGGAGCACAGTGATGGTGAGAATCCACTGTCGTCGGCTCGCCCACATCTTGCCACCTCCTTCCTGGCAGGTACATTGTAGCATACTATTCCGCCCTTTGCACCTGCGCAACGTGCCTGCGTTGCCCGTTGGCGCGCCCGGCGCTCATCTGAAATCTACCATTGTCAAGTTAAAGAAAATTCGCAACTGCTCAGGCTACCTTCCCGAAAGCTCCTACCTGGCTGTCTGGCGGGCCCCCAGTTGTCGTCGCGGGCAGTCTGAGGCAGAGGAGGTACGCCGGAGCTTGCGGGAAGGTACGTTGCGGACATAGGTAAGCAGTTACGAAAATTCGTGAAATTCGTGTTAATTCGTGGCTGATTTTTAACGCTCCCCCAAGTTTTGCATACGCCCGGGGCAGGCTGCCGCCTGCGGCGGCTCGCAATGACACCTGTGAGTGAAATGTGACATTGTCAAGATAGTTACGGAGGATGAACTTGAACTTGTTGAGCGCTTTCTGAGTATTATTCTGGGAGGCAAGATGTGAAATTCATCCGTTTTCTTTTGCGCCGCTTGCTTTTCATGCTCGTTACCCTGGTTTTCATCACCGCCATGCTCTATGGGATCATGATGTTGGCCCCCGTCGAGGCGCGGGCAATCCTGTACATGCCGCGGAGCGATTACGGGCAAGGGAGCCAGCAGTTAATCCAGGAGATTATCGAGGAGAAGGGGTTGGACGATCCCTATCCGGTTCAATACGTGCGCTGGGCGGTCAATTTGCTGCGCGGCGACTGGGGCTGGAGCCCCTCGATGCGCGATGATGTCTTACCGGCATTGATCCGCCGCACGCCGGTGACGGCAGAGCTGACCCTCTATTCGGTGCTGCTCTACATTCCCCTGGGGCTGGCCAGCGGCGTCTGGGCGGGCTGGAAACGGCGGCGCTTTGCCGACTATGGTTTTCGCCTGGTCGCTTTCATTGCCACTTCCATTCCCCCTTTCATCCTTGGCCTGGTCCTGCTGGCGATTTTTTACGTCGGCCTGCACTGGTTTCCTATTGGGCGCCTGGCCATGTCCAACAAAATGATCGTCGATTCGCCCGAATTCCGGACGATTACCGGCCTGTTGACCGTCGACGGCCTGTTGAACAGCCGCCTCGACATCACGCTCGACGCCCTGCGCCACCTGGTGCTGCCGGTCTTTACACTCAGCCTGACCCATTGGGCGACGCTGGGGCGGGTGACCCGCGCGTCGATGATCGAGGAGCTGGACAAGGAGTATGTCACCGCGGCGCGGGGGCGCGGCCTGTCGGTGCAGTGGACGGTCTGGCGGCATGCGTTGTCCAACGCGCTGCTGCCGGCGCTGAACAGCAGCGCATTGTCGGCGGCCTCGTTGATCACCGGGGTTTTTGTGATCGAGGTGATCTTTGCCCTGCCGGGTATCTCTGAGCTGTTCAGCATTTCGGCTGTCGATGCTTTTTCCCTGGTCCCTGACATCTCGGCGACGATGGGCTTTGCCCTGTACGGCGTTCTTTTCGTCCTGCCGTTGATGTTTGTGCTCGACGTGATCCAGGCCATCGTTGACCCGCGAATTCGGGAAGGAGGGTTAAAATGAAAGGGCTCGTCCGGTTCGCCGTCAACTGGCGCAACTGGCCCCCTTTTCTGTTGGTGAGCCTGTTCGTCTTTGTCGCTCTTGCGGCGCCGCTGCTTGCGCCGCCGGAGGATCCAAACCACCCCTCTGATGCCAGGATCGTCGAGGGATATACCGATCCCGCTCCAGCGCCGCCCGATGAAAATGTTGTGCTGGGAACCGTGGCTTATTACTCGCTGGGGGCGCTGGGGGATGCAAACATGTTGCATTTCGACGTGTTCTACTCCCTCGTTTGGGGCACCCGCTCGATCCTGCGCTTTGGCCTCATCACCGCCTTTGGAGCCGCGACGATCGGCGTCCTGATGGGGGCGGTAAGCAGCTATGTCGGCGGGGCCTTGGATGCGCTTTTGATGCGGGTCACCGATGCTTTTCTCGCCTTCCCCGTGATCGCCGGTGTGTGGCTGTTCCAGACCCTGATGCAGACAGCGGGGATGCGCTTGACGGATTACACCAACTTTTCTTGGGTCACTGTGCCCGAGACCTGGTTCCAGCGCTGGGTGTCGGCCTGGGATATCGATCCGGTGATGCTGGCTCTCATTGCCTTTTCGTGGATGGCCTATGCGCGCATCATTAACGTCAACATCTCGGTGCTCAAGCAGACCGAATACGTGGCTGCGGCGCGCTCTTTGGGGGCGGGCAACCTGCGGATCATTTTTCGCCACCTGGTCCCCAATGCCATCGCGCCGATCATCGTCTTGCTGGCGCGGGACGTCGGCGGCATGGTCGTGCAACAGGCGGCGTTCGCCTTTATCGGCGTCAGTGGGACGGTGAACAGCACCGCCATTCCTGAATGGTCGAGGTTGTTGATGCTGGGCCGCAATTGGGTGATTGGGCAGTGGGGCAACCCGTTCGTCCACTGGTGGGTCTATATCCCGGTGACGCTGGCCTTGATTCTCTTTGGCGTCGGTTGGAATATGTTGGGCGATCGGCTCAACGTCCTGCTCAACCCGCGGGAGGTGGTCAAATGACCGTTCCAACGGTGAGGCAGATAAAGGCGCCAAGCATGTAGAGGGATGCGGCCTTGAAGAGATACCAGTTCAGCTTTTTCGATGGCCGCAGCAGGGCGACGATCGCGATGCCGGAGAGGATGACCCCCTGCAAAGTCATTGTCCATAGGGCAAATGGATGGATGTGCAGCAGCCAACCCGCCGCACCCAGCGCAACCGTGTTCAGGATTGACGCCCCGGCGACCAGGCGACGGGTCGCGGTGAGGCCAAAGACATTTGGCCACACCGGCACCTGCGCTTTTTTGTACTCTTGCGCATAGTGGGTGGATAGCGTCAAGATGTGCGCCGGGATCCAGAGCAGCACCCCCGCCGCCAGCAGCACCCCAACGACGTCCAATCGCCCCGTCGCCAGGGCGCGGCCCGCCAGCGCGGGCATGCCGCCCGAAATCCCCCCCCACAGGATGGAGAGGGGGGTGCGCCGCTTTAACCACGCCGTGTACACCACCAGGTCGATGACCAGCCCGGCAGTGACGACGGCCCCAAAGAGGGGGGACAGCAGCCAGGCCAGGATCAGCCCGCTGCCCGCCAGCAGCAAGCCAAAGACCGTCGCGGTGCGGACGGCGAGCCGTCCGTCCGGCAAGGGCCGGCGGACGGTGCGGCTCATTTTGGCGTCGATGTCGCGGTCCAGTACCATGTTCAGAGCCGTGCAGCCGCCGATGCTGCCGGCGAGCGCGATGCCCCCGCCCAGCAGTTCGTACCCCAAGACCTGGCCTGGCCGGCTCAGCGTGTAGGCGCAGATGCCGGTGACCAGCAGCAGCAGGGTCTGCAGCGGCTTGGTCAGGCTGATCAATGCCCGCGCTTTTGCCAGGGACTGGTTGAGCGGCTTGGTACGTGCTTGTAGTGCGGATTCCTCGGGTTCGTGCATTGGCTGACTCCAAAGCTTGTCGGGATATCGCGACAGTTCGCCGCCGGGTACGGCGGCAGCTGGCCGCGCTGCCGGCCATTATACCACGTAACTGTCCGGGCTGCTTGCGGCAGTTGCCTCGGTGGTGTCCCTCGGTTATAATGCGCTCGTCGAAGGGAGGAGGCGATGAAGCTTTCGGTCATTATGCCGGTCTATAACGAGGTTGCCACGATCGAGGAAATCATCCGCCGCGTTCGCGCGGTCCCCCTGCAATTGTCCGTCGGGTACGGGGATGGGGATCGCCGGGTAGTGGTGCTGGAGCGGGAGGTCGTTGTCGTCGACGATGGATCGACCGACGGGACCCGCGATGTATTGCGCGCGCTGGAGGGGACGCCGGAGCTGGTGATCGTCTTTCACGAGCGGAATCAGGGGAAAGGCGGCGCGGTCCGCACGGCCCTGCAGCACGCGAGCGGCGATATTTTCGTCATTCAGGATGCCGACCTGGAGTATGATCCCCGCGATTACCTGATGTTGCTGCTGCCGATCCTGGAACAGCGGTCGCAGGTTGTCTATGGCTCCCGCTTCCGGGGCGGGCCGACCAAGGCAATGTTCTTTTGGCACATGGTGGGTAACCGCTTTCTCACCTTTGTCACCAACGTTTTGTACGACACCATCTTGACCGACATGGAGACGGGCTACAAGATGTTTGTGCGGCAGGTGGCCGAAAAACTCGACCTGACCGAGAAGCGGTGGGGGTTCGACCCCGAGATCACGGCCCAAATTCTGCGGCGGGGATATCGCATTTACGAGGTGCCGATCTCGTACACCGGGCGCGAGTTTGCCGAGGGGAAAAAAATCTCCTGGTGGGACGCCTTTGTCGTCCTGCGCACGCTGCTGCGCTGCCGGTTCCAGCGGTTGCGAGAATGACCCGCGCACCTGGCGCTTCACTCTGGCGCTCGGCGCTGTTTTTTGGGGTGCTTGTCTACCTGGCGGCGTGGGCGCTGCGGCTCGCCGTCGTGACCGATCACAGCCTCCATCCGGACGAGACGCTGTACGGCTACTGGGGGTCGCTGATCCTCAGCGGCCGGGACCCCTGGCTGGTGACGACGCCGGTCTACAAACCGCCCTTGCTGCCCTACCTCACGGCGGGCAGCCTGGCCTGGCTGGGTTGCGACCGGGCCGCCCAACCCGCCTGCGCCGGGCTGGCAGTTCGCATGCCGGGCCTCGCCGCCGGCATGCTCACCGTGGGCGTGACGGGGCAATTCGCCCGGCGGCTGTACCGCGATTGCCGGGCTGGTTTGGCGGCGGCGCTCGTGGTTGCCCTGTCCCCTTTTGCGCTGCTCTTTTCCGCCACCGGTTTTACCGATCCGCTGATGGTCGCCGCCGGGATTGCTGGCTGCTGGGCGGCGGCGGCCGGGCGGCCGGGTTGGGCCGGCCTGTTGGCGGGCCTGGCCGCGGCGTTCAAGCAGAGCGGCGTCGCCTGGGCGCCGCTGATCGGGCTGCTGGTGCTGGTGACAGAGGTGCGCCGCGGCGGCTTGAGGCTGTTGCCTGTCGCCAGGGGCGTGCTGGGGTTCCTGGCCGTGCTGGGCCTGGTCGTGTTGTGGGACCAGGTGCGGGTGGTGCAGGGGGCGCAGGGGTTCTGGCAGACCGGGGTGCTGGGGTACGGCGGGCTGCGAACGATCTGGCCGGGCGAGTGGTCGGCGCGGTTGTGGGCCTGGGGGGAATGGCTGCGCTACCTGCCCGGTTCCCTGCCGCTCGATCTGCTGCTGGTCGGCGGCGCGGCGCTGCTGGTCGTGCGCGGGCTGCGCCGCCGTGACTGGCGCGCGCTCTACGACCTGGCGCTGGTCCTCTTTTGCCTGCTCTATTTGGGCGTCCACTGGCTGTGGGCTTTTCCGACCTGGGATCGTTACCTGCTGCCCCTGGCGCTGCTGGCAGGCGTGTTGTTGGGGCGGATTGCATCGCGGCTGGTGCGGCGGGTGAGTGCCGTGCCCCGCCGCGGGCTGTGGGTCGAGGTGGGCTGTTGGGCGCTGCTGGTGATCGGCCTGGCGGTTCCGGCTGCGCGCGCCGTCGGCGGGGCGGTCCCGGTAGGGGCCGGTTTGGCGGCCTACGATGGAATGGAGCGGCTGGCCGGGTTCTTGTGGCAGCTTCCGGAAGGCGCCGTTCTTTACCATCATTGGCTGGGATGGCAGTATTCCTTTTACCTTTTCGACGGCCCGCTCTACCTGGCCTACTGGCCGACGCCGGCCTGGCTGGCGCAGGACGTGCGGGTTTTTGGCCCGGCCGGGCCGCGCTACATCGCCTTTCCCGCCTGGGAATCCCCGGCGCGGGTAGAACGAGAGCTGGCTGCCGTGGGCTATCGGCTCGAGTTGGTATTGACCGTGGAGGGGCGGGAGGGCAAACCGCGGTTTCGGCTGTTTCGCCTGTGCCAGATGACCAATGTTCAACCAGATGCGTGTGCCGGATAACCGGTTGGGCCGGGCCTTGCCTGGGGCCTGGGACTGTCTGTTGCTGTGCCTGGTGATTCTCCTCGCCTTCTGGGCCATCGGGCCGGCGGGCCGGGTGCTGGCCGGCGGGGACCTCTTTACCTACTTTTACCCCTACTGGTCGGCGGCGACGCGGGCGCTGCGAGCGGGACGGCTGCCGCTGTGGAACCCCGACCTCTTTATGGGCGTTCCCTTCCTGGCCAACAGCCAGGCGGGGCTGTTGTATCCGCCGAACTGGCTGCTCTGGCTGTCGATGCCGGCCCAGCGCTCTCTCCACTGGAGCGTCATCCTCCATCTCTGCCTGGCAGCAACGGGGGCCTATCTCTACGCCCGCGGCGCGCTTCGGCTGGGGCGGCTGGGGGCCTGGACGGCAGGGGCGGCCCTGGTGTTGGGCGGCTACCTGGGCGCCCAGGTCGAGCACGTCAACCAGCTCCAGGCGCTGTCCTGGCTGCCCTGGCTGCTGCTGCTGTACGATCGGGCAGTGCGGCAGCGGGGCGGGCTGGCCGTCCCCGCCCTGGCAGCGGCGGTGGCGATGACCTTGCTGGCCGGCCACACCCAAGCCGCCTTCATCGTCCTGGTGGGCTTGGGGGGATACGGGCTGGCGGGAGTCGACCGCCGCTCCTGGCGGCGGCGCGTGGCGGTGCTGGCCGGCGCGGCGGCCGTCGGCGTCCTGCTGGCGGCGTGCCAGTTGGTCCCGGCGTTCGAGCTGGCGGCGTTCTCGGTGCGCGCCGGAGGGCTGCCCTTTGCCGAGCGATTGTCGTTTTCGCTCTCCCCGGTCTATCTGGCCCGCGCCCTGCTGCCGGGCTACAGCCGACCAGTGGAGCCGGAGAACATCGAGTACGTGGCGACGGTCGGCGTCAGCGGGTTGTTCCTCGTCGCTTGCGCGCTGGCGGCGGGCCGCAAATCCCTGCGCGACAGCGGCCCTTTGCGCGGCCTGCTGTTTCTCGCCGGCCTGGGGTGGTTCCTGGCCCTGGGGCTGTACAACCCGCTCTACTGGCCGCTGGCCCGCTTTGTGCCGGGATTTGCCCACTTTCGGGTCCCCGCGCGCTGGCTGGCCCTGTGGGCCTGGGGCGGCGCGGCGTTGGCGGGGATGGGGATCGAGCAGCTTGCCCAGGGGCGGGTCAAGTTGACCTCTCGGAGCGCGCTCGCCCTCGTTCCGCTCGCCGTTTTGCTGCTTTGGGGCGCACTGGGGGGCCGGGTTGCAGGAGTGACGGCGGCGCTGTGGTTGGCCGCTGCAGCCCTGGCGGCGGCCCTGTTCTGGCTGGCCCGTCAGCGCGAGCGCCTGGGGAGGCTGGCCGCGCTGGGGCTGCTGGCGCTGTTGTGCGGCGAGCTGCTCTTGTCCGCCCGGACGCTGCCCCGCGCCCGCGCCACGGCGCCGCAGGCCTATACTTCCCTGCGCCCGGCCGTCGCCCACCTCCTGGTCGCCGCAGAAGAGGAACCGCCGGCCCGTTTTCTCAGCCTCTCGGAGCTGCTTTTCGACCCCGGCGACCTGCCCGAGCTGAACCTCGTCTATGGTGGGCAGCTTGCGCCGGGGGCGCTCTACGACCTGGTCGTCGCCGCGAAACAGCGCGAGGTTCTCTCGCCCAACCTGCCGCTGGCCTTTGGCCTGCCAGCGGTCGACGGTTACGATGGCGGGCTGCTGCCCCTCTCCCGCTACCTGGCGCTGCAGCGCGTGTTCCTGGCCCCGGATGAGGTCTCGCTGGACGGGCGGCTGCGGGAAAATATACACCAGGTCCCGGACGGGCGCTGGTTGAATCTCTTGAATGTTCGCTACCTGATTACGGACAAGGTCTATGACGCCTGGATCGACGACGTCTTTTACGACCTGCAGTTTCGAGCCGAATTGTCCGGCGGCGAGCGAGCGGTCGTGGCCTGCGTTCCCGTTTTCCGCTCGACGGCGCTGGGGCTGGTGAGCTACATGGAGGGGGCCGGGGCGTTGGGCGACGGGGTCGAGGTGGGTCAAGTCGCGATCGGGTTTGCGGACGGCGTCACCCGCACCTTTCCGCTGCGGGCCGGCGTGGAGACGGCGGAGGGGCTGGTCTCTGCCACCGTCGTTCACGGCCCGGCTCCGGTCGGCGGCCACTTTTGGCCGGGGCAGCCGGAGGGGAACGATTACGTCGTCCGGCTGCGCTGGGACGAGCCGGCCGTTCCAGTTTCGGTGCAGGTGCGCGCTACGCTGCCCCAGGGCCGGCTGGTCGTGCGCGGGGTGAGCCTGGTCGATGAGCGAAGCGGCTCGTTTCACTCCCTGGTCATCTCCGACCGGGGCCGCTTTTGCCTGGCCCATTCCGGCGACGTCAAGGTGTATGAAAACCTGGACGTGCTGGCGCGGGCTTTTGTGGTCCACCGGGCGCGGGCGGTCGAAGGGGAGGCGGCGGCGCTGGCCTGGATGCAGCGGCCCGATTTCGACCCGGCGGCGGAGGTGGTCGTGGAGGGGCGGGACGCGTTGGCGCTTGATGTGGCGGGCGCCGAGTCGGTGCGGATCGTCGATTATCGCCCGGAGCGGGTCGAAATTGCGGTCGAACTGGCGGCGCCGGGCTACCTGGTGCTGAGCGATGCCGCCTACCCCGGCTGGCGGGCCTGGGTCGACGGGGTCGAAGCACCCCTCCTGTCGGCCGACTTGCTCTTTCGCGCCCTCTACCTGGACCCGGGGCCGCACCAGGTGGTCATGGTCTTTCAGCCAGCGGCGGTGCGCTGGGGCGCGCTGCTCAGCGGGCTCGGCGGCGTGGGGTGGGGCGGGCTGCTGCTCGGCGGCTGGCGGAAACGGCGGCGCTCACTGCCAGGCGATGCCGCAGATCGAGACCCATGACGTGCCTTGCGCGTCGGCCGGGCAGTGCGCGTAGGCGATCTGTTCCCCGCCGCCCGGCCCGAGTATGCGCATCGCAATATAGATCGGCGGAAGTCCGCAGACGTTGTAGCGATCCCCCACCTGGCGGATAGCGTGCAGGAACCCATCGGCGCTGCCGTGGCACATCTGGTCGATCAGTGCGGCGTCGGCGGCGCGGAGCTGGGCCTGCTCCCAGGCCCCTTGCGGCGGCCCGTCAAAGGCCGGCCCAACGTGGGCCAGGTCGGCCGCGGCGACGACGACCGTCCGCCGTCCGGCCATTGCCTGCCGGAGATGCTCGACCACCGTTTCGATCCGCTCGTCCGCGGCGGGGTCCGCCTCGCCGCGCACAAAGTGGCGAAAAGAGCCGCAGAGGATGGGGACGACCTCGCAGCCCGCTCCCTCCCGGATATAGTGCAGCCAGACCGCCGCCAGTTCGATCGAGTGCTCGTGCTGGTGGTGGAGTTCTTCGCCAAAGGCGGCCTCGTCGCCGATCGCGCGGGCAATCTCGTCGACGATGGGCTGGGCGGTGGGCAAGGCGCCGAGGGGGGTGGCATAGTGCTGGCGGGTCAGCGTCAGGCGCCCGTCCCCGCCGCAGTGGTCCGTGCCCAGGACGATCGCCAGGTCGGCGGCGCGGGCCATCTCGGCGCTGTGCTGCCAGATGCGGGCGTACGTCGGGCCGCCGCGCTGGTAGTCGATGTGGGGGCTGACCAGCCCGCGCCCGCCGGCGGGGCCGGGCGGGAGGTCGACGGCTTGCGCGCTGTATTCTGACAGCTTGCGCCGCAGTTCGTCGGCCTCGGCCGGGTAGGATTTGCCGGCAAGGTGAGGGGGGCGGTATGGGGCCTGGCGGTAGGCGGCCAGCGCGTCCCGGTATGCCCGGTGAAAGCGCTCGTTCTCCAGCAGCAGCGCCCCGTCCAGCGCGGCGACAAAATTTTTCACCGTTTCCCGGTCGATCCGCAGGCCCAGGCCGAAGGAGAGCCGGGCGTGGATCGCGCTGACCTCGTGTCTCCCGTCGCACAGCGCGAGCGCTGGGGCAAGCTGTTGGGGGACGACGATCACCTTGTCGCTCAGCTGCAGCGGGTCGCGCAGCAGCAGCGACGGCCGCCCCTGGTGGTTGATGGGGTGTACCTCAATTCCGCGCAGCCTGGGGCGCGCTTCTGCTTCCATGTCCGGCTATAATCCGGCCTTGGCGGTCACCTCTTCCCAGTCCGCGAGGAAGCGCTCCAGCCCGGCATCGGTGAAGGGGCTGCGGATCATTTTTTGCAGCACGCCAAAGGGCAGGGTGATGATATCCGCCCCCGCCAGCAGGCTCTCTGTGACGTGGGCCGGGTGGCGGATGCTGGCGGCGAGGACGTAACAGTCGAAACCATAGTTGTCGAAAACCTCTCGCGTCTGCCGCACGACTTCCATGCCGTCCAGTCCAGCATCGTCCATGCGCCCGACAAAGATCGAGGCATAGGTCGCCCCGGCCTTGGCGGCCAGGTAGGCCTGGTTGGCCGAAAAGATCAGCGTGGCGTTGATGCGCCCGTTGGGCCATTGGGAAATTTTTCGCATGGCTTTGAGGCCCTCGACGGTGCAGGGAATCTTGACAAAGACGTGCTCCGACCAGGCGAGAATTTCCTCGGCCTCGCGGATCATGCCCGCCGCGTCGACGCTGACCACCTCGGCGCTGACCGGCCCCCCGACGAGGTCGATGATTTTCAGCGTGTTTTCTTTCAGATCGGCCGTTCCGGCCTGCATCATCAGCGTGGGGTTGGTCGTCACGCCATCCAGCACGCCCCAGCTTGCCGCTTCTTTGACCTCTTGGATGCGGGCTGTATCGAGAAATAAGAGCGCCATCTGTTTACCTCCGTGTGGAAATTTAGGATCGTAATGCGTGAACCGTTGCGTTTTACGCCTCGCTTTTTAGAGCAGCCTTCTCCCCTTCCAGTACAGTTTCCAGTGCTCTCGCTGCCACCGCGACCATCTCGTCCTGCGGCTCGCGGGTGGTCAGGCGCTGCAGGGCCAGGTTGGGGGCGATCATCCAGCGCATCCACCACTGTTCACCGTGGCGGGCGGCAAAGCGGATCCATTCGTACGAGATGCCAGCGATGAGGGGGATCGCCAGGATGCGGCTGAGCAGTCGCCACAGGAGGGAGAGTTTCCCCAGTGGGGAAAAGACGAGGATCGAGATCACGGCGACGGTCAGCAGGAAGGACGTGCCGCAGCGGGCGTGGGCAGTCGAATAGCGTTGGATCGCTTCCACGGTGAGGGGGGCTTGGGCTTCGTAGGCATTGATCGTTTTGTGTTCTGCGCCGTGGTAGGCAAAGACGCGTTTGATGTCGGACAACTGTCCCACTGCCCACAAGTAGCCGATCATGATCGCCAGGCGCACTATGCCTTCCAATAGGTTGTCGAGCAGCGGGGGGAGGGAGAGAGGGAGCAGGCCGACGATCAAGCCCGGCAGGACCATAAAGAGGCCGATGCCCAGCCCAAAGCCGATCAGCCCGGTCAGCCAGCCCAATACGCCTTGAAAGGCCGTGCTTTTTGTTTCCTCGCCGACCGCAATGTCTGCCGACCACATCAGGGTCTTGAGCCCCAACCCCAGGGCGTCCCAGAGCAGGATCAGCCCCCGCAGCAGGGGGATTTTGGCGATCCAGCCGTTGTAGAGGGCGGCGTTGAGCGGTTCGGTGTGGACGACGATCTCTCCTTCGGGGTTGCGCACTGCGACCGCCATGCGCTGCGAGCCGCGCATCATAACACCTTCGATAACTGCCTGTCCACCATAGTTGAATTCTGCCAAGTTTATCTCCTACAATCGCCGGACGTATTCCCTTCTCCTGCCGCCGGAGCGCGTCCGGGCAAGCGGCCTGAATAGGGACTATTGTAACACCAACGGGAGGGGCGTCAACTTGTAGCGGTGCCCCCAGCCGGGTTTCGTGTTGGGATTACGTAGCAGAACATTCGCTTTGGCCATGACCTGTGCCCAAGTACTGTCAGGCGCGGGCATCCAGAGCGATTTATGGATTCCCGCTCCCCGCTTTCGCGGGGACATGCTTCGCGGGAATGAC
>JAFGEI010000201.1 GCA_016931695.1 Anaerolineae bacterium
CTCGCTGCTCGGGACGCGGCCCGAGTCGACCCGGCAGGCGATGCGGGCAAAGTGGACGTCCTGAAACGTCCAGGTGCGGGTCACCGCCCCCTCGATATGGATTTCGTTCAGCATCGTGTCCTCCTCGTCTGATTGTCACTCCCAGGTCTCGATCCACAGCGCGCCGCCGTCGGCGAACTGGATCAGTGCCTGCACGTCCGTCGCCCGGCCAGGGAGCTTGAGCGCCTTGACCTCTCCCGACAGCGCCGCCCGCCCATCGGCGTTGAGCGCGACCAGGGCAATGTACCTTTGCAGGTCGAACATGTTGCGCCACTTGGCTTCCTTGTTGCGGCCCAGCTCGACCTCGACGTAGATCGACTGCCCCTCCCTGATGATCTGCGCGTCGGGCGCAGCCACGCTGTCCTTCACCGCTGGCACGACTTTGACGCGCCAGCCGCGCTTGCGGGCGTGGTAGGCAAAGACCGCCGTCGCCGCGGCGTGGTTCTTTTGCCGCTCGCCGCCGTGCAAGCGCAGCATGCGCTCGTACTCCGTCTCGCGCACCGGGAGCCTGGCTGCCTGGCAGACCTGCCGCCCCAACTGGGTCAGGCGGAGGAACATCGCGCTGGCGCTCCCCACCCGGACGACCTCTTTAGCGAACAGGCCGCGCTCGGTCAATCGCTCGAACACGCGGCGGATCGACCCGGAGTGGCCGTCAGTGCCGGTGCGCCAGCCCAAGAGCTCGGCTGCTTCCAGGCGCATCGAGATGCCGGATCGGCGGGCGGCGCGGCACGTCGGGCCAGCGAAAGCCCGGCTGCTCGACAGGCAGGCCGACCTTGGCCGGCGACGGGCTTTTCTGCTTGACCAGCGGCGGCTCTTCGCCGGGCGGGGCGTCGGCGGGGGGGCAGGCGGAGGATCGCCCGACGCTGCGGCAAGATGAGCCGCTTGCGTCGCCATCTCGGCGCGCAGTGCCATTTCCTCCTGCAGCCGCCGCACCTCAGCCAGCGTCGCGTCGCGCTCGCCGACGACCCCGCGCAGCCGCTCGGCCAGCACCGCCGGGTCGCTCCACCCTTTGCTCACCGGCGCGACGCGGTTGAAGAAATCGATCCAGTCGCCGGGCGCCCAGCGGTCGAGGACGCGCTGGTCGTGGCGGATTTCGGCTTCGTAGGCCGCCCCGGCGAAAGTGTAGGCGGCCAGCTGCAGCGCCCCGCGCAGGGCGCGGTTCTCGCCCTCGGCCAGCGCGCGCAAGGAGCGCTCCGCTTCCCACAGGTCGCGGACGGCGGCCTCGGCGGCGTCCCTAGTCGCCAGCGCCCCAGGGGTTGCCATGATCCTCCACTGTTTCCTCACCCACAATGACGATGGCCTCGTTGACCGTGGCCACGGCGTCCTCGTAGGCGACGTACCCGGCGGCCCAATCGCGCACCACCCCGGCAGCGACGACGACGGCCTGGCGCTGGCGGGCCAGGAGATCGAGGCCGCCGGCGCTGTGGTGTTGGCCGACGCGGGTGGCGGCCTGCGCGGCGCGCACGGGGTCGGGAGTGGCCTGCAAGAGCGCGGCGAGCTCGGCCAGGTCGGCGCGCAGCGCGGCCAGCTCGTGCCGGTACTGGCGCTCGGTCTTGAGCGCGCTCCAGTCGGCCCAGCCGATGACGCGGGAGGGAGTGGGGGTAAAGGGGCGGCCGAGAAGGGCCAGGCCCGCGAGAGTTACGAGGGCCAGGAGGGCGGCGAGGCCGTAGAACAGGCGGCGGTCGAGTGTGATCTCCATTCGATCTCCAGGAACGCAAAGAGGCGCGGGCAGATGCCCGGCGCCTCAAGGAACATTATACCATTGTTTGCGGGGGTGTCAAGTAGATATTGCTAAAGTAATGACAAGTGCAAAATATACTACTAGCAGTTTGCTGCCAGCTGGGGGGGGGCTGTTGACAATCGTGATTCTACAGCGTATAATGTTGTTGGAATTTCTGATAACAGGTGGTGAACCATGCAAACAATCAAATCTCAAGCCGGTGAGCCAGCAGTTGTACAGGTGCGCGAGCGCGGCCAGTTTACCATCCCGGCCGAGATGCGCCGCGAGATGGGCATCCAGGACGGCGATCTGTTCACCCTGATCCGCCTGGGTGACACGCTCATCGCTACCCGCAAGCGCCTCGTCGCTCCCGAGATCGCCCAGGCCATCGAAACGCTGATGCAGGAAGCCGGGGTCACGCTGGAGGACCTCCTGGAGGGTCTAGAAGAGCAGCGCGAGGCCTACAGCCGGGAGAAGTATGGCATCGAAGCCTAGAATCCTCCTGGACGCCAGCGCGCTCATCGCCGGCCTGGCCTCGCCCACGGGGGGCAGCAATGTGATCCTGTCCCTGGCCGAGGCGGAACTCGTCGCCATCGTCGTTTCCGAACAGGTGTTGGCCGAGGCGGAGCGCACCCTTCACAACAAGCTGCCCAAAGCAGTGGTCGAGTACCGCCGCTTGCTCGCCGCCGGCTCCCTGGAGATCGTGGCTGACCCGCTCGACGCGGAGGTCGCGGCGGCGGCAGAGATCATTCACCCCAAAGACGCGCCGATCCTGGCTGCGGCCATGGCCTGCCATGTGGACTATGTGGTGACGCTCGACCGCAAGCATTTCCTCGACGATCCGCACGTGGCGCGCAGGTCAGGGCTGCGGATCGGCACCCCAGGCGACTTTCTGGCCTGGTTCAGAGAGCAGCTGGAGAGGTAGCGAGCTTGCGGGCCGCGCGTGAGTCGTGCGCCGTTTCTAGCAGAAGAGGGCTCATCGGGCAAGCCGAAATTGCATTGTTGTCTGCCGTGTGATATACTCTTGGAGATGAAGCGGGGCACTGACTATATCGGCGTCGGAGTGGGTTGAGACGTCATCAAGCTGTTTCCCTGCAAAATTGGGGGTGTGAGCTGCCGTTATCAGTGGGCTTTGTCCGTCTTGACCATCACAAGGGGTATCAATGAAATCAGGCGGCGAACTCTTTATCATCGACAACTCGGACGAGCAATGGAAAGCGCGCCGCTACCTTCACGATTGGTGTGACATTGCCCGTGCCTTTGACATCGCCACCGGCTATTTCGAGATCGGCGCGCTCCTCGCCCTGGATGGACAATGGCAAAAGCTCGAC
>JAFGEI010000202.1 GCA_016931695.1 Anaerolineae bacterium
CCTGGATGCGGCAAAAGAGGGCGTCGCGCAGGTCGCGGGCCACGCCTTCGCCGACCTGCACGGAGAGGATATTGTTGCCGACGGCAAAGAGGGTGCTCAGCACCGAGATGCCCAGCATCCCCAGGGAGGTGGCCACGACCACGGACTGGTCCTGCTGCTGGATGCCCTCATCGATGATGCGCTGCACCAGCCTGGGGATGGCCAGGTCGAGGAACACGAGCACGGTCAAGAGGGCCAGGGCGGCCAGGGCGCGTTTCCAATAGGGGCGGACAAAGGCGACGAGTTTGAGCACGTGGTGCATGGGCCACCCGGGTGGTGCGATCGCGATTGGGGCCGTGATACGGCACAGCCGGGCCATTATAAGACAACTACTGTTTGTGCGCAAGCGTTCCCGCCGATTTGACAAAGCCCACCATGCATGGTAATATTCAGTCGCTGAATATTAGATGTTGTTTGAGGAGGACAATGTCCGAAGTCGAGCGTGACCTGCAACTGCTGGAGGCATTAGAACGCGACCCGGAGGTTACCCAGGCCGGCCTGGCCGCCCAATTGGGCGTGGCCGTGGGCAGCGTCAACTGGTATCTCAAGCGGTTGATCCGCAAGGGGTACGTCAAGGTCACCCACCTCCAGCGCCGCAGGATGAAGTACTTTGTCACGCCGGAGGGTCTGGCGCTCAAGGCGCGCCTGACGATGCAGTACATGAAGGCCTCGCTGCGGGTCTACCGGGAACTGCGCGAGGCCGCCCAAGAGGTCCTGTCCCAGGTGCGCCAGGCCGGCCACTCCGCCGTCTGGACGCTGGGTCACGACGAAGCGATCGAGATCTTTCGGCTGACCTGCCTGGAGGAGGACATCGAGGTGTTCAACGAACCATCGCCGGCACTGCCGGAGGTGCAGGTAGAAGGGACCCGGTTCACCGTGATCTTTCCGCAGGGGGCTTGATGGCGGGCTTGCGCGCAGTGGTGCGCCAATCGATTGACCGGCTCGATGGCTGGCTGGTCAACAACGGCTGGGCCGGTTACGACCCGTACGACCTGCCGGGACTGCCGGCGTTCATCAGGCCGGCCGGCTTGCCTGCCCAGACCCTTCGCCGCGCGGCCCTCAAGGCGGGGTACTATTTCCCCCGCGCGCTGAGGCGGTTGTTTGGTGTGCCGAGAATGATCAACGCCAAGGGGATGGGCCTCTTTGCCGAGGGCTACCGGCTGCTTTACGAGGTCATGAACGAGGAGCGGTACCTGCGGCGGGCCCAGGAGGCCCTGGCCTGGCTCGAGGCCAATGCCGCCGTGGGCTATGCCGGTCCCTGTTGGGGCTACCCGTTCGATTGGCAGTCGCGCGTGCTGATCCCTCGGGGGACGCCTTCGAGCGTCGTCTCCGCGACGGTTGGCCATGCCTTCTGGGGTTTCTACCAGATGACCGGAGAGCAGCATTACCTCGACGTCTGCCGGCGTATCTGCGAGTTCTTTCTCCACGACTTGCGTATCGACCGGTTCGACGATGGCCATATCTGTTTCAGCTACACGCCCATCGACACCTTTCACGTGCACAACGCCAATCTGTTTGTCGCCGATTTCCTGGTGCGGGTGGGGTTAGCGGCCCGCGAGGACCGTTACGTCGATCACGGCATGCAGGCCGTCGCCTACACCCTGGGCCAGCAGAACGACGATGGGTCAATCTGTTACTGGGGCCGTGACCAGGAGTCCAGCTGCAATATCGACCATTATCACAGCGGGTTTGAGATTCGCTGCCTCCACGGTGTTTGGAAGGGCACGGCCGATGCCCGGGTGTATCGGGCGCTGCAGGCCTACTATGCCTTCTACCGGGAGCGGTTGTTTCAGGGGCATGTGCCCAAAATGACGCCGGCCCGGCTCTATCCCGTCGACGTCCACAGCTGTGCCGAGGCGATCCTCTGCCACAGCACCCTGGCACCGGATTTCCCCGCGGCCTGGGACGATCTGTGGTCCACCGTCCCCTGGATTCTCCGCGAGATGCAGCATCGCGAGGGTTGGTTCATCTATCGGATCGCCCGGCTGCCCGGCGGCGTGCGCTGCAGCATCCGCATCCCCTACATCCGTTGGGGCCAGGCCTGGATGCTGCGGTCGTTGGCGACGTTGTATCGAAACATGGAGAGCGCAGATGAAGCAGCTTTACATCCGTAGTGGGCGCGTGATTCTCGAGCAGGTCCCCCCCCCACCCCTGGACGTGCGTGGGATCCTCGTCGACGTGCTGGCGGCGGTGATCAGCGTGGGGACCGAGTCGCGCAGCGTGCAGGGCTCCCGGCTGCAGCCGGTCCGGCAGCTGGTCCGGTCGCCCTCCTTCCGCCGCGAGGTGCTGCGTCGGCTGCGCGCGGGCACCTTCCTCTCGACGGCCAAGCGGCAGTTGGGCCTGGGGTTCCCGACCACCCCGCCGCGCCGGTCGCTAGGCGCGCCGACCGGCTACAGCTGCGCCGGCCGTGTCCGGGAGGTGGGGGAGCAGGTCCGCGACATTCAGCCCGGAGAGCGGGTGGCCTGCGCCGGCTCGCCCCACGCCGAGCTCGCCTACGTGCCCCAGAACCTCTTTGTACCGGTTCCGGACGGCGTGAGCGATGCCGAGGCCGCTTTTGTCGCCCTGGGCAGCATCGCCCTTCACAGCGTGCGCCAGGCGGAGGTGCACTGCGGTGAGACTGTGGTAGTGATGGGCCTGGGTGTCATCGGCCAACTGGTGGCGCAGCTGGCCCGGGTCGGTGGGGCGCGCACAATCGTTGCCGACCTGTTGCCAGAGCGCCTGGAACTGGCCTGCCGGGTGGGGGCGCACCTGGCCCTCGACCCGACCGGGGCGGGCATGCTGGAAGAGGTACTGGCCTTCACCGGTGGCCTGGGGGCCGATGCCGTGCTCCTGTGTATGGGCGGCGAATCGGCTCGGCCCATCCAGCAGGCGCTGGAGCTGATCCGCGAACGCGGCCGGCTGGTGGTCGTCGGCACGCCACTGCTGAATATCCCGCGAGGCCCCTTTTACCAGAAAGAGGTCGAGCTGCGCATCGCCCGTTCCTATGGGCCCGGGCGCTACGACCCGGCCTACGAGGAAGAAGGGCAGGACTATCCCGCCGGCTACATTCGCTGGACCGAGCGCCGCAATATGGCCGAGTTCCTGCGCCTGGTGGCGGAGAAGCGGGTGGACGTGGCCTCCCTGGTCACGCACCGCTTTCCCTTTGCGCAGGCCGAGCAGGCCTACAAGACAGCGATGGAGGGTGGGAGCGGGAGCCTGGGGGTCGTGCTGCTGCGCGAGGAGGAGCGCGCTGTCGTCACGCTGTTGCCCGAGTCTCCCGCGCCGACCGGTCGGCTCGGCGTGGCCGTCGTCGGCGCCGGCTCTTTTGCCCGCTCCTTTCATCTGCCCAACGCGGCGCGCTCGCCGCAGATAAAACTGGAGGCGATTGTCGACAAAGAGGTGCAGCACGCCAGGCAGGTGGCGTCCGAGTTGGGTGCGGAGCTGGGCACAGGCGACATCGCCACCGTGCTGCGCGACCCGGCGGTGGATCTGGTCATCATCACCACGCCGCACGACCTGCACGCGTCCCAGACCATCGCCGCCTTGGAGGCCGGCAAGGCCGTCTTTTGCGAAAAGCCGATGGGCATGACGCCGGCCGAGGTCGACCAGGTTGTCGACGCGGTCGAGCACACCGGGGGCTTTTACGCCATCGGGTTCAACCGGCGCTTCGCCCCGACCGTTGTACGGGCCCGGGAGCTGCTGGCCGGCCGCAAGGGCCCCCTGGCGCTGAACTATCGCGTGATGGGCACCTTTGTCCCCGCCGACCACTGGATCTATGACCCGGTGCGCGGCGGCGGACGCATTGTCGGCGAGATGTGCCACTTTTACGACCTGCTCTGCTACCTGGTCGGCAGCCCGCCGCTGCGGCTGACTGCTGCCGGCGGCACCCTGAGCCACCCCGGCACCCGGCTGCATGACAACATGGTCTGTACCCTGACCTTTGCCGACGGTTCGATCGCCTCCCTGGTCTATGGCGACCTGGGCCGGCCCCAGTTCCCCAAGGAGCGGCTCGAGGTCTTTGCCGGCGAGGGGATGCTGGTGGTGGACGACTTTGTCGAGCTGCGCGTCGAGGGCTTTTCGCGCCAGCGGGGAATGCGCCTGCCCAAGAGCGACAAGGGCCATCGGGCCGAGCTCGAGGCGATCGCCCAGGCCCTGTTGGAAGGTCGGCCCTCGCCCATCGACGCCCAGGCCGGCCGGTTGGCCATGCACTGTGCCTTCCGCACACTGCAGGCCCTGGCCTCGGGGGCGCCGCAGGACCTGGAGGGCGGCCGATGAAGCGAATCCTGGCCCCGTTCAAGCGCTTCCTGGACTGGCTGGTCCTTTCGTGGATCGAGATCCTCCCCTACGGCCCGCTGCCGGATCGCTTCAAGCGCCTGATCCTGCGCTGCTACGGCGCCCGCGTGGGTCGGAACCCCACCATCTACGCGGGGGTTTGGATCCGCCCCATCAGGGGGCTGTCCCTCGGCGATAACGTCTCCATCGGCAGGGACGTTGTCATCACCACTGCCGGCACGGTGACCATTGGCGACAACGTGATGATCGGGCACGGGACCAAGATCATTTCCGCCAACCACGCGATCCCGCCGGGACGGGGCCAGATGCGCTTTGCCGGCCATCAGGACAAGCCGGTGGTCATCGAGGACGACGCCTGGATTGCCGCCCAGGTCGTGATCCTGCCCGGGGTGCGCGTCGGCGAGGGAGCCGTCGTCGCCGCTGGGGCGGTCGTGACCCGCGATGTAGCGCCCTTTACCATCGTCGGTGGTGTCCCGGCGCGCGTTCTCCGGAACCGTCTTGAGGAGACCGCTTCACCCGACCCATCAGGAGCATAGCATGAGCACATTGCGGCAGCGCGCCCTCACTGCCTTTTACGAGAACCTGGCCCACGTCCAGCAGGATATCGACTATTACCTGAACCCCATCGGCCTGTCACGCCGGGAGACCATCGTCTCGCTGGTCACCGCCCGGGCGGGGGAGACGGTGATTGACCTGGGCTGCGGGGACGGCTTGATCGCCGTCAAGTTGCAGGAGGGCGACCGGCGCGTGCTGGGCTGCGACCTTTCCTGGACGCGTGCCCGCCGGGCGCGGCAGAGCGGCATCGCGGCCCTCTGTGCCGACGTCCTGGCCCTCCCCTACCGCGGCGAGTCGTTCGACTGGGCCATCTGCAGTGAGGTTATCGAACACGTCACCGATCCCCGGCTGGCTATGACCGAAATCTGGCGTGTCCTGCGGCCGGGGGGTGCCGCGATACTGACGGTGCCGCTGGACGAGCACCTGGAACAGACCCTGCTCGATGTTCCCGAGGAGACACTGGCCAGCGGCCAGTACCAGGAGATCAAGGCGCACTTTGACCTCAAAGGCTCGCACCTCTCCTGCTTCACCGCCGAGTCGTTTCGGCACCTGGTGCGGGTGAGCGGATTTGCCATCGAGGCGACGGCCTATACCTACAACCACACGCTGACGCGGCCCCTGTTGTGGCGGGCGGCCAAGCGGCTCTACCGCGCCCTGGCCGGCCGGCGCCCGACCGCGCCCTTTTCCCGGTGGGTCGAGTCGCTCGTTCGCCCCCTGATCGCGCTCAGTTACCGGCGGGAGGACAGCCCGCACCACATTGTCGTGCGCGCCCGCAAGGCCCGGGCGGTGGCGTGCTGATCTTGGACAACCAGATGGGTTCCTAGGTGCCCCATGTTCCAGCGCATCAAAGAGCTTGGCAAGCAGTCGGTGATCTATGGCCTGGGCGGCGTCCTGAACCAGCTGGTCAACTTTGTGCTGGTCCCGCTCTACTCCTACTACCTCACGCCCGGCGAGTTTGCCGTCTACGAACTGCTCTTTCGGACCGCGCAGTTGGCGCTGATCGTCGCCCAACTGGGGCTGGCCAGCGCCATCTTCAAATCCGCCCTGTATGACAAAAAGAGTGATACCAGGACGCTCTACAGCACGGCCTTTTATACGTTGGTGGGCTCGAGCCTGCTCACCGTGGCCGCGGGTGCGCTGCTGGCGGGGTGGCTTTCCGGACTTCTCTTCGACTCGGCTGAGCACACCCGGCTGATTTGGCTCACCTTTCTCACCGCGGCATTGGACACCTTTATCGTCGTGCCGATGGCCCGCCTGCGCATCGAGGGACGCGCCTTTCGTTACTCGGCAATCAGCTTCGCGGGCTTTACCACCCGCCTGTTGCTCAACGTGCTCTTTGTCGCCTTCCTGCAGCGCGGCGTGGCCGGTTTGGTCGAGGCCAACCTGCTGCAGTCGGTCCTCTTTTTCTTCGTCTACCTCTGGCATATCCGCGATCAACTTGCCCTGCGCTTCTCAACGGCGGAACTGCGCCGCTTGTTGAGCTTCAGCCTGCCGACCATCCCCGCCCTGCTCGGTTCGACCGCCCTGGTGATTTCGGACCGCTACATCCTGAACTACTTTCGTACGCCGGATGAGGTCGGGATCTATTCGATGGGCTATCGGATTGCCCTGGTAGCCAACATGGCCGTGCAGGCCTTTCAGTTGGCCTGGCCGGTGTTAATGTTCTCAGTCGCCGAAACCAAGGAGGCGGAGCGTTTCTACAGCCGCGTGCTGACGTACCTTTTCTGGGGGGGCAATCTACTGGCCCTGGGGCTCTCGGTGCTGGCAGGAGATATCCTGCGCCTCTTTAGCACGCCCGCCTACTATGGTGCTGCGGCGATTATTCCGCCCGTCGTGCTCTCCTATGTCTTTTACGGCGCCTACTTTGCCACCAATATCGGCTCGCTGCTCAAGAACAAGACCTACTGGATTACCATGATCGTCGGCATCAGCCTGGCCGTACAGGTAGGGCTGAACCTGGTCCTGATCCCGCGCACGGGGATGATGGGCGCTGCTGTCGCCACGGTATTGTCCTACCTGCTGATGCCGATCATGGCGATTCTGATCTCGCGGCGCTATTTCCACGTGCGCTATGAATACGGCCGGATTGCGCTAACCCTGCTGGTGGCGGCCGGCCTCTATGGGGTCAGCCTGTTGGTCCGCATCGACAATTTCTACCTTTCGGCCCTCGTGCATGGCCTGATCGCGCTGGTCTACCCTCTCCTGTTGTGGCCGTTGGGTTTCTATCAGCCAGATGAGAAGCGGCGTCTGGTGGAGTTGGCCGGCCAGGGGTGGGCGCTGGTTCGGCAGCATATTTGGAGGAAAGCGGCATGAAGATCGGCATGGTGCTGAAACGCAGCTTTCCCCCGGACATCCGGGTGGAAAAGGAGGCTGCTGCGCTGGTCGCCGCCGGCCTGGAGGTCCACCTCCTGGCCTATTCCCGCGGTGGCCAGGAACCGCTTGTGGAGGACCGCACCGGCCTCCACGTCCACCGCATCCCCCGGGAGGCGCGCCGCCTTTCCCGGCCGGCCCTCCTGGGGAACGCCCTGTGTTTCTCCTTCGCCTTCCACGACGGCTACTGGGCCGGCCAGATCGAACGCTTTGCCCGCGAGCAAGCGGTCGACGTGCTGCACGTCCACGATCTTCCCTTGGTGGGTTCCGCCGTCGCGGTGGGCGAGCGCCTGGGCCTCCCCGTCGTGGCCGACCTGCACGAGAACATGCCGGCTGCCCTCCAGATCGGGCGGGCTTCCGTATCCCTCCCCCGGCGCCTGGCCCTGGCCGTCTTTCGCAACGAGCACCTCTGGCGCCGCTACGAGCGGCGCATCCTCCCGCACTGTGCGCGGGTCGTCGTCGTGGTGCCCGAGGCCGCCGAGCGGCTCGCCTATCTCGGCCCGGAGCGCGTCGTGCTCGTCTCCAACACCGAGGATGAGACGACCTTTCAGCTCGGCCAACCCGACCCCGAGATACTGGCCCGCTACGCCGGGACCTGGGTGGCCAGCTACGTAGGTGGGATCGGCTGGCATCGGGGTGTGGATACGGCCATCCGGGCCATGCCGCTGGCGGCCGCCGAGATTCCCCATCTGCGCCTGGTCATTGTCGGGGTACGCGGCGAGGAAGAGCAGCGCCTTCTGAATCGCTTTGTGCGGCAGGCCCATGCTGAAGCGTATGTTGAGGTGATTGGCTGGCAGCCTTTTGACAAGGTCAACAGCTTTGTCGCCGCCAGCGCGGTCTGCCTGGTGCCGCACAACGACTGCGAACATACCCAGACCACCATCCCGCACAAGCTCTTCCAGGCGATGCTGGCGGGCAAGCCGGTGGTGGTGAGTGACGTCCGCCCGCTGCGGCGGGTCGTCGAGGAGAGCGCGAGTGGGGTGGTCTTTGCGGCCGGTCGGCCGGAGAGCCTGGCCCGCGCGTTGGTTCGGTTGTACCGCGACCCCGCCCTGGCGCAGCAGTTGGGACAGAACGGCCGGCAGGCGGCCAGCGGCCCCTACGCCTGGCGGCACGACGCCCGGCGCCTGGTGGAGATGTATCGAGGACTAGCCCCCGAGTTGCCAGGAGCGCAGCGATGAAGCACGTCGTGATGGTGGTTTCCAATGCCTGCGCGCCCGACCCCCGGGTAGACCGGGAGGCGGCCGCGCTGGTGCGGGCCGGCTGGGAGGTGACGGTGGTGGCCTGGGACCGCGAGGGCCGGCATGCC
>JAFGEI010000203.1 GCA_016931695.1 Anaerolineae bacterium
CGGGCGCAGGCCTGTTTGAGAGTGATGTCCAGTGACTCTTTGGCCGAGATGATCCTCTCGACCGTTGCGAACCGTTCTTCCCATTCCCGGTCAGTGAGACGAGGCCGCCCGCCCTTTGCCGGGCCGTACTCGACGACCACCTGCGGTTGCAGCACGGCGTTCAGTTGAGCGACCATCGCGGTTACCCCTTCCAGCACTTGCTGGCACGCGGCTGTGTCTGAGGGGAGGCAAATGGTGATATTGATCTGCACGTCTCCTGGCGCCGTTCTGTTGCTCATAGCAATATCCTCCTGGAATCTCATTCCAGGAGGATATAAGAAGGGTCAGATAGTTGAGATAACAGCAGCAAAAAAGCCCCGGCACTGGGGCCGGGGCTCGAGGGAGTCACGTTTTCGTTAGGAGGTGGGGTGGTAACGTCGGGGGCAGTTTTCACCTGTGCCTTTGGCGTGGCGGTAGTGATAAGTGATCTTGCCGTCCATACGGCAGCGCTTGCGCTTCTGGACCGGGTTGCTACAGGCCGGGCAGATTGCCTCGTCGGGGGAGTCGGCGGAGGCGACAATCTCGCCTTCAAACTTCCGGAGCGGGAGAGCTTCCAGGCGGGCAGCCTGAGCAGTTACCTTTGTCAAAGAGAGAACGGGCCATGTCGTTGCCTCGCGCTCACTACTCCTCTGTCTCCACCTTGCCCCGCGCGTCGAACTGCGCCACGCTCTCCTTCACGCTCAGGTCGACCAGATTCGCATCGATCTCGCCGCTGGCCTCCAACCGCAGATGCAGGACAACTTCCGCCCCTGCCTCCACCAGCGGCCTGACCACCGCCTGGTAGAAATCGTACCACTGCCGCCAATCGACCGGCGTCTCGACGACCACCCGCCGGTACGCAGCCGGCGGCGGGGTCACCGGCGAGACAACCGGCGGCGGGGCCGGCGCAGGCTTCTCTGGCGCGGGCCTCTCTGGCGGCGGCGCCGCCTCCGGCGCGTGCGGCGCGATCAACCGCTCCGCCAGCGCCGGCCGCAGCAGCCACGCCCCCTCGATGAGCGCAAAGTTGCCCGCCGGCCGCGACTCGTGGAAGAACACCGTGTCGAAATCCTCCCCGTCGCCCAGGCCATACCCGAACAGCCCACGTTGCACGCCCCAGGCAATCGTCTGCTGCAGCGCCTCCGGCCCGGTCAGCATCGGCAGGTAGGGAAAGCGGCAGAAATAGTCCCACAGCGTCGCCACGTTGAGCTTGTCTTCCTCGGCCGGCCACAATCGCCACTGATCGCCCTTGCCCTCGCTGACCAGCCGCGGGTCGAGCCGCTCCAACAGCCGCTCGTCCTCCAGCAAGCGCCGCCACACCCGCTCGGCGATGGTGTGCTCGCCGGGGCGATAGCCGGGGAAACCATACTCCTGGCGCTCCCACAGCTCCGCCTCGCCGTCGGCCTTGCCGGCCGGGGCGAGCATGACCGTGTACGCGCCCCACACCGCCGCCGGCAGCCCCTTGCGCGCCTGATCGAGCTGGTTCTGCAGATCGTCCATCTGCGGCGCGGAGAGACCGCCGCTGCGGTACTGGCGGTGGATGCCCTCCAGCGCCAGCAGCCGCACCGCCGCCTCCTCCACCACCCGCGCGCCTTCGGCCGTGGGCAGGGCAAAGACGACCGTGTTCTTGAACTGGCGAAAGGTGCCGCGCACGTTGGACAGCACCTCGGCGGCGAAATCGCACGCCTTTTGCCGCGCCCGGTCGTCGCCGCCCCAGGCATAGTCGGGCGAGAGGACGGCCAGCGTCAGCGCGCGGCTGTTGGGCACCGCCGCCGCTTCGGCAGGCCAGACGCGGCACTCGGGAAAGGGCCGCTGCGCCGCCACCTCCTCGACCGCCTGCCGCACCCGCTCGCGGATCGCCTCCGGCTCCTGGCGGATGGCGTCGACGCGGGTGACGAGCATCTGGTTCAGGTTGGGCTGGCTGTCGATGCGGTACGAGCCCTCGCGCACCTCCAGGTACCACAACCGCCGTTCCAGCTTGTCCAGCGCATCGGCAGCCAAGGCAGGCACAATGCCCGGCTGCAGCGTCGAGAGCCACAACTGCGGGCGCTCGGCCGCCGCGCGGCGTTGCGTCGCCCCGCTGTGCGAGTACATGAACATCGACGTGACCAGCCCAGCGGCGATGGCGTGGCGGGCATAGTCGCCGCCGGTAACGCGGTCCAGGTACGGCGCTTTCGACTCGTCGGTGCCGCCAATGTCGGAAAAGATGGCCGACTCGTAGCCGCCGCGGTTGTCGACGTACTCCAGCAGCTCGGCGCGAATCTCGCCGTCGTCGAGGTTGACGTGCGCCGGCTGGATCAGCGGCGCGCCGTGCTTGTGGCGGTAGAGGTCGCCGATGACCAGCGCCAAGAGCCGCAGCACGCCGCGCGTGCGCTGAAAGCCGCTGATCGAGCCCCAGCGGTCGCGCAGCACCTCGATCAGCGCCGGGTGGAAGGGATAGGCGCGCACCATCAACTCGCGGTACTCGGGAGCCTGAGCCTCCTGCGGAAAGTCGCTGAGATTGGCGCGGTAATAGTCCCAATAGGCCTGCGCCGCGTCGCGCGCCTGGGCCTCGATCTGCTGCGGGTCGGTGTCGAAAAGGCGGCGCTTGAGAATCTCGTACAGCTCCTCGCGCTCGGCGGCGACCTCGACCTGGCGCGTGCGGCGCAGGATGCGGATGGCCGTGTCGATCTCTTTGGCCGCGCGGATGGCCGCCTCGCCGATCTGCTCCTGCTCGCTGGAGGTCATGGTCAAGACCAGGGCGACGTCGTCGGTGGCATTGACGGCGCGGGTCAGTTCCAGCAGGAACTCTTGCGCCTGGTCGGAGAGAAAGCCGTCGCCGACGGCGATGCCGCTGGCCTTGGTGACGTAGGAGAGCGTCTCGTCGATCAGGACGAGCGCCGGGCCGGTCAACTGGAAGAGCCTGCCCAGCGCCTCACTGCCGGGGGCGACCCGTGCCTCGTCGCTCTGGCGGACGATCTCGTAGCCTTCCGGCCCGGCCAGGCGGTAGGCGATCTCGCCCCAGAGCGTGTGCAGGGTAAAGCCTTCGCTCACCCGGCGCGGCTGGCTGGGGCTGATGTGGGCACAGTCGACGGCGGCGATGCGGGCGGTAGGAATGTCCTCGAGCTCGGCCTGGGCCAGCAGTTGCGCGACCGGTTCCAGGTAAAAGACCTGGCGGCCGTGGGCGACGACGTGGTAGAGCGCGAGCAAGGTGTGCGTCTTGCCGCCGCCAAAGACGGTGGCCATCTGGGTGATGGCGACGCCGTCGTCGCGGCCGGCCAGCCGGCGCAGGACGCCGGTGAGGGTCGAGCGCAGTCCGCGGGTGACGTAGGTGCGCTGGAAGAAGGCGTCGGGGTCCCTGTACTCGGACACGGCGTCGCCTTCGACGACCTGGGCCAGGTCGACGGCAAAGATCTTCAAGTCAAGGCGGCCCTCGCGGATGTCCTTGTGCGGGATGGCGGTGTGCCACCAGGGGCGTAGTTCGCCGGGGGCAGCGGGCCTGGCGGCCTCGACCGGCAGGCGACCGGTCTCGCGCAGGATCAGCTCGACCTGGTTGACGATGTAGGCGGCTTCGGCCGGGTCGGGATCGCGGCCCTTGTGGACAGCGGCGTTGCGGATGTCGACCAGCGGGCCGAGGGCATTGACGTTGAGGAAAGTCAGCGTCAAGCCCAGCGTATCCTGGAGATCCTGGTAGGCGCGGCTGGCGCGGTAGAGGCCGACGAGCTTGCCCAGGGTGAGCTTGTTCAGCGGCTGCCCGCCGCCGACCTGCTCCTGCGCTGCGACCAGCTCCTTCTGCCGCGCCGGAGGAACCTGGCCCAGCAGTTGGTTGTACAGCTCGACTAGCAGGTGCTCCAGCGCCCCGGCGGCGGTCTGCACGGCCTGGGCGTAGTGACGCTGGTCGAGCAGGGTCTTGGCTTTGCTCAAGGTCTGAGAATAGTTCATCGCTCCCCCTCGCTTCCTTTGCGTTCTTTGCGCCTTTGCGGTTCAATTCTCTCTACCGCCAAGACACAAAGGCTCTCTTTTTCTTCGCGCTCTTTGCGCCTTTGCGGTTCAATTCTTTCTACCGCCAAGACGCGAAGGACGACCGGGTGTTCGCAGCAAAACTCGCGACTGTCCCTTTCCTCTGCCTTGGAATCCTGAAATAGCATCTCAGGTCACCCAGGCTGTCATTCCCGCGCAAGCGGGAATCCAAAAAACACTCTGGATGCCCTGTCATTCCCGCGCAAGCGGGAATCCGCGGGCATGACAGTGCTGACGAGGGATTTGTCGTCAAAGCAGGCGTTCTGCTACGAACACTCCGATCAGTTTGTACTTGTACTGCTCCCCCATCTGGGTTATAATGATTGCAGGAACGCCGCTGAGCACGGGGTGATCGAAATGACGCTTGACGATCTGCTGCAAGACATTTACGCGTTGGAGGAAGAGATGCGCACGTACGAACGCAAGTACGGCGTACTCTCGGAAACCTTCTACGAGTCTTATACGGTTGGTGAAGAGCCGCCCGACGAAGCGTGGGTGCGGGACTGGACCGCCTGGGCCAGCGCCTACCAACTCTGGCTGCGCCGACGCGAGCAGTACCAGGCCGCCATCGAGTCGCTGCGCTCCTCCGATCAGCCTCTCGCCGACATGATTGCCAGAACCGCCCGCCATGAACCCATTCGCATCCCTGCGTGATTACGAGCGCTTTGTCTATACGCTCCAACAGCAATTCCCCTCGATCCTGCGCTCGACGCTGGTCTTGGCCCAGCGCGGACGGTTGTTCGCCGAGCTGAGCGGCGAGATCGCTTTCGCCAACGCCCTGCGCATCGTGGTGTACGAGCGCCTGGCGTGGGACGCCGGCCCCTTGCGCATCGAGGGCTATAGCTACGAGGTCTGGCGTGGCGACGACAAGCTGTGCTGGTACGATTCGCAGCCGCATCCAGGCGATCCGGCGCTGGCCGAGACGGCTCCCCACCACCAGCACGTCCCGCCAGACATCAAGCACCATCGTATCCCAGCCCCCGGCCTGCGCTTCGATGCCCCGAACCTGCCCTTCTTGATTCACGAAATCGAGTCATTCCTCTAACGTTACTACTCAGCTTGCTCCCGCCGGACCACAGTCCGGCGGCCTTGGGTTGCCCGTGGGCGTCACGTCGCGGACCAAACGCCCACGCAGATGTGATTGGCGCGGACTGTGGTTCGCGCCGAATCATCGGGCTCACAGCAGCTTCTCCTGCCGCGCCACTTCCGGCAGCACGTCCCGGCCGGCCAAAAAGCCCTCCAGCAGCCGCCGCTCGCCGTCGTCGTCGGGCAGGATGTTGATCAGCGTCTGCGCCACCAGGCGGACCTGGTCCTCGCGCCCGCGCGCACCCTCGGCCAGGAACTCGGCCAGCGCCTGGCGGTCGCCGCTCTCCCACAGCGTCGCCGCGCGGTGCAGCGCGTCGATCGCCGGCGCGGACTGGCCGCCGCGATCCGGCAGCCCCAGCCCGCGCACGTCGCGCCGCTCGCGCGGACCGAGCAACTGCACCGTCTCGCCGCTCTGCTTGAGGATGCCGCGTTGCTCCATCAACGCCGTCACGTCGGCGCCCAGGGCCATCGCCAGGCGCATGGCGTCGTCGAAGGCCACCTTGCCGCGGCCATAGGCCCAGCGATGGAGGATGTAGAAGCGCGTCGGCGCGTCGACCCCGCCGACCCGCGCCGCGCCGCCGTTGAGGATGCGGTCGAGGGCGTACTCGGAGACCATGCCCTGCACCAGGTCGAGCAGTTCGCCCACGCCGACCGGCGAGCCGTCGAGGCGGTAGACGGCGCTGTAACGGCCAAAGACGGCCACCGCCGGGCCGATGGCGCTGATGAAGAAATCGGCGCCGCGGATGCCCTGCTGCCAGAAGAAATCGAGCCGCTCGCGGATCGTCTCGGCCAGCTCGCCGCGCACGTCGTCGAAATAGCCATCGGCCTCGGCCTGGCGCACGCGGCAGACGATAAAGATGGAGGAGGC
>JAFGEI010000204.1 GCA_016931695.1 Anaerolineae bacterium
AGGTGGGCCGGGCAGGACTCGAACCTGCGAAGGCTGAGCCAGCGGATTTACAGTCCGCCCCCTTTGCCGCTCGGGACACCGACCCAAATTGTCAATACAACCACAAGCCGACGGCGGGAATTGAACCCACACACTTCCGCTTACAAGGCGGATGCTCTGCCGATTGAGCTACGTCGGCATAAGAATACACCCGTCCTTGGGTGTGCCTAAGTATACCGCGACTCGCCAATCTTGTCAATGAACGGTGCTGTCCGCGACGACGTTGCGGGCAGCGCGCCAGCTACCCCAAAAAATCGCGTAGTTTCCGGCTGCGGCCGGGATGGCGCAGTTTACGCAGCGCCTTGGATTCGATCTGGCGGATGCGTTCGCGCGTGACCTGGAATTCTTTTCCCACTTCCTCCAGGGTGCGCGGCCGCCCGTCCTTCAGGCCATAGCGCATCTCGAGCACTGCCCGCTCGCGGTCGTTGAGCGCGTCGAGAATGTCGTGGATTTGTTCCCGCAGCAACTGCTGGTAGGTCGCTACGTCGGGCCCCAGTATGGTTTCGTCTTCGATGAAATCGCCGAGCTGGCTGCTGTCCTCCTCGCCCACCGGCGACTCGAGCGACATGGGCTCTTGGGAGATGCGCATGATGCTGCGCACCCGCGCAGCAGCGCGCTGCAGCCGCCGCTTGAGCGAGAGGGAGAGCCCCTCCCCCTCCGTCTGCGCGCGGCGGATTTCGTTCACTTCCTCCTCGTCCAGGATGTCCATCTCTAGCGCCAGCTCCTCCAGGGTCGGCGAGCGGCCGTATTCCTGGGTCAGCTGCCGCTGCACGCGGGAGAGACGGTTGATGGTATCCACCATGTGGACAGGAATGCGGATGGTGCGGGATTGGTCGGCAATGGCGCGGCTGATGGCCTGGCGAATCCACCACGTGGCATAGGTGGAGAATTTAAAACCCTTCAGGTGATCAAACTTTTCGATTGCCCGCATCAGGCCAATGTTCCCCTCCTGGATCAGGTCGAGGAAGGAAATGCCACGGCCGATGTAACGCTTGGCAACGTTGACGACCAGGCGCAGGTTGGCCTGGATCAGGTCCTGTTGGGCCTCCGCTGCCTTGTACTCGGAGCGCGCCCAATCCGATTCCATCAGCTGCGCGCTGGGCGGGCGATCGAGCAGGTCGGCTGGAGCCGCTATGCTCCCCGTCGCCCGCCAGACCTGGCGGTAGACCGCCAGCGTGACGTCAGGCAGCAGGTAGAGCGTCATCGCCAGCTCGAGCAGCAGCCGCGTCAGCTGAGCCCAGACCTCGTCTTCAGAGACGTTTCCCTGCTCCAGGTAGCTGTAGGTGTACGAATTGCCAGCGGGGATGCGGATGCGGTGCAGATCGACGATTTCGTCCAGCAGCATTCCCAGGTCGGGCGGCAGCGTGCCGTGGTCCTGGCAGATGCGGTTGATTTCTTCCCAATAGACATCCACCCGCTTGATCAGGTGCTGCCATATCTCGACCGGCTCTTCCACCTCATCACGGATTGCCGTGAGCATCGTCACCGACTCGCGGACGGTGGACAGCCACATTTCCTGGTGGGGCGCCAACAGCGGAACCTGGCCAATCTCGCGCAGGTACATTCGGACCGGGTCTTCTACGGAGGATGGGAGCGCGATGGGCTGCGCCCGTTTTAGCATTTCCATCTCCTCGAGGTCTTCCAGGTCAGGTTCGTCTCGATCGTCGGACAATCCATCCTCTATTTCCCATTCACCCTCTTCATCGAGTTCCTGGTTCACGTCCTGGCGCTCTGCCTGGAATTCCTGGTCTTTCATTCCCTTTCTCCCTGTCTCGTCTCCGCCGCCGCGCCGGCCTCGATCCACTCGCGGGTCAGCAGGATCTGCTGGATGCGCAGGATCGTCCGGGCATTCTCCTCCATGGCCCGGCCGTACGCTGCCGCGGCCGGTTGATCGTCCAGGTCGACGTCCTGCACCAGCATGCGCAGCTCAGACCCCAAGCGGCGCAGATTGCGCTCCCGCAGTCGCAGCACGGCTTGCACCCCATCCCGCAGCCACTGTTCTTCCGTAATCTCGCCGGCGTCCTGCACCGATGACACCAACCGCTGTGCCACGTCCGCTGAGGCAATTTCCTCCAGCCAATCCGAATCGAGGGCCTGGTCAAATGCGGCATCCTCCCAGGCCTGGAAAACAGCCTGATAGGCCGGAGCGACGAAATCCTGCTTTTGCAGCGGCGTGATCTCTAGCTCTTGCAGCTTCTGGTTGACCCACTCCAGCAGTTGGGGACGGGAGAGGAACATCGCCAGACAGTATGCCTCCAGGTCTGCCTTGACTGCTCCCGCTGCGGGGGCGGTGGCGGCCTGTAGGGCGGCGTGACGGGCCGAGCGCCGCTCCGAGATCAACAACCGGTCCAGGACCGTGCGGGCGTCGATGCGCAGCAGCCGGGCCAGCTTTTGCGCGTACGTCTCCCGCTCTACCGGGTCGGCGACGTCGCGCAGGATGGGCAGCATGGCATCCACCACGCGTGCGCGCTCCTTGGCATTGTCCAGCTCCGCCCCATCGACCAGCGTCTGCATGTAGAACTCGACCAGCGGGGCCGCCTGGTCGACCAGCGCCTGCCAGCGCGCCGGATCGCTGCGGATCAGGTCGTCCGGATCGTAGCCGGCGGGCAGCGAGAGGACGCGGATTTCGGCCCCCAGCCGGCCCTCAAAGCCGACCAATCCGCGAGGGTTAAAGACCGGTTCCCACTCCCGGTCCAGGGTCTCGCGCGTCACCTCGATGCCGCGCAGCGTCGCCTGCACGCCCGCAGCGTCGGCGTCGAGGGCGAGGACAAAGCGATGGGTATATCGCTTCAGCCGCCGCACCTGGGCTTCGGTGAGCGCAGTGCCCATCTGGGCGATGACGTTGCCAAAACCCGCCTGGTGCGCCTGCATCACGTCCATGTAGCCCTCGACGATCACCACCCGGCCTTGCTGGCGGATCGCCTCGCCGGCCACGTCGAGGCCGTAGAGGGTCCGTCCCTTGTCGAAAAGCTCTGTCTGGGGCGAGTTCATGTACTTGGGCGCGTCGTCGGGATTGAGGGTGCGGGCGCCAAAGCCGATGGCCCGTCCCCGGCTGTCCCGAATGGGGATCATCAACCGGTCACGGAAGCGGTCAAAGGTCGATCCATCCTCCCGTTCGACCAGCAGCCCGGCGCGGACCAATTCCTGGACAGAATATCCCTGCTGGGCCAGGCGAGTGCGAAGACCGGTCCAGCCCGGCAGGCTGTATCCCAACTGGAAGCGCTCAACTGTCTCCTGGGACAGGCCGCGGCGGGCGACGTACTCGCGGGCGGCTGCCGCTTCCGGCGCGTGGAGCAGTAGCTGCTGGTAATACCGCACTGTCGCTTCCAGCACCTCGCGCAGGCGCTCCGCCGCTTCCTCCGCCTCGACCTCGGCCGGCGTGCGCGGTTTGAGCTCCACCCCGGTGCGCCGGGCCAGTTCCTCCAGCGTGGTGCGAAAATCCCATCCCTCCTGCTTCATGAGGAATGAAAAGACGTCCCCCCCTTCAGCACAGGCGCCAAAACAATGCCAGCGCTGGCTGTCGGCAAAGACGTAGAAGGAGGGGGTTTTTTCGCTGTGGAAGGGGCAGATAGCGCGCATGTTCCGCCCTGCCTTTTGCAGCGAAACGTAGGCCCCGATTACCTCGACGATGTCGAGACGGGCCTTGATTTCTTCGACGACGCTCATCCCTCCCGCCCCCTTGCTGTTCTCTAGGGATACCCACTGGAGTGCGTCCTGAACGGATACCCGGGGCTATTGTACTAGAGGGTGAGAGAGGTGGCAAGTGAAGAGCAGGGGCGGGAAACAATCGTAACTGCTCAGGCTGTGCGCCTGGCAGTTACCCGCCTGGCGCGTCGAAGGGAGAACAGGGGGCTTTGCCGCCTGCTGCGGCTCCCTGCGGCATACGCGGGGCAGGCTGCTCAGAATGACAGCCGAACCGAGGGTGCGCGGACAAACTCGCCCCAGGACTGAAATGCCCTCCGGTTTGACATCCACTTGCGTTCGGTGATATAATCCTTTTCAGAGAGTAACTGCTCAGGCTATTCGCCTGGAGGTGTTGTCCGCCGACCCGCGCGGGGGTGAACCCCTGCGCTCAGACAGCAAAGCCCCCCTTCCGGGGCCAGCCCCCCTTACGGGGGCTGGCCCCGGAAGAGGGGCTCAAGAATAGCCCACAGGGGCATAGCCCCCGTAGGGGGCTTGGCCAACTGAGTCCGGCCGCTTTAGCGCCGGGCGAGGACACGGACAGTGTAAACATGCTTCTGAACCAGTCCATCCAAAGCCGAGCAGTTACTTCAGGGATATAATCCCTCCCGGGGATAAGCAGGCAGAGCCGTCATCCCAGGGAATGTGCCCCAAGAACTTGAGCTGCAAGGAGCTTGTCATGTCTGATGCTGTGCTGGCAGAGATTCCGCCCCCACAAGCGAAAAAGGAAAAGCCGCTCAGCAAGCGACGCCGGCGCGAGGCGTCCCAGGCATACCTGTTCCTGGCTCCAGCGCTGGTGATTTTGTTCACCTTTAACATCCTTCCCATCGGATATGCCTTCTACATCAGCCTCCACCGATGGCGTGCCGTGCGCGGCTCGTTCATTGGGCTGGAAAACTATCTCCAGCTTTTGGGGTCGCCGCTCAATGCCGTGTTCGTCGTTGCGGGCATTGGGGCTTTGATCGCCGCCTACTATCTGTGGCGCACCGCCCTCGAGCAGCTCGACAGGCGGCGGGCGGCCTTACGCCTGGCGGTAGCGGTCCTGCTGATCGTCGGCGGCCTGACGCTGATACTGGGCGTCGACAGCATGATCCGGGCCGCGGCGGAGGAGCGGCGAACCCAGGAATACCTGCTGTCCATCCTGCTCACCGTCTTTTACTCGGCGGGAACGGTGCCGTTCCAGCTGATTTTCTCGTTTTTGCTGGCCAACATGCTGTTTATGAATATCCGGGGCAAATCCTTTTTCCGCATGATCTTTTTCCTGCCCTACATTACACCAACCGTAGCCACGGCAGCGGTATGGCGTGCGGTGGCGTTCGAGCCACGGCGTGGGCTGATCAACAACCTGCTGATGAGCCTGGGGGTGGCCCAGGGCAACCTGCCGCAATGGACCTTTGAGGCAAAGGGGATCGTCGTCTTGTTGGGCCAGTGGCTGGGGGTCGATCTGCCCTCCTGGGTGCTCAATTCCCCCCTGCTCAGCGGCCCCTCCCTGGCGATGATCGCCGTCTGCATCTATAACATCTGGGTCTTTACGGGCTACAATACGGTCATCTTTTTGGCCGGTCTGGGCTCGATCTCGCGCGAGTATTACGACGCAGCCAAGATCGACGGCGCGGGGCGTTGGCAGGCTATGCGTCACATCACCCTGCCCCTCGTCTCTCCCACGACCTATTTTATCACCCTGATGGGAATCATTGGCACTTTCAAGGCGATCAACCATATTTACATCATGACCCAGACGGTGGGGCTGGGCGGCCCCCAGGACACGACGACGACGGCGGCAATTTTTATCTTTAAACAGTTCCGAGAGGGCAATCGTTGGGGGGTGGCGAGTGCCGCCTCGTTCTTGCTGCTCGGCATCATCCTCCTGCTGACCTGGGTGCAAAATCGCGTCGCCGAGGGGAGGGTCCACTATGGCTGATCGGCGCCCTGTACGACGACGCTTCCGCCTGCAGCCTTTTCACCTCCTGGTCTATCTGGCCCTCTCGCTGGGGGCGATCATCGCCATGGTCCCCTTTTTCTGGATGCTGCTCACCGCTTTGAAAACCTACGGCGAGCACGCCACGCGGGTGCAGTGGCCCAAGGCGCTGACTGCCATCCCGTATACCAACCTGCCGGAGGACGTCGAGACGGTGGTGAGCCTGCGGCCGGTCGATCCGGGGGAGTGGGGAGGGGCGCCTTCGTCGGCGCAGCCGCTGCTGGAGGGGCGGGTCTGGATCGAGCAGGTGACCGCACCGGTGACAGATCAGCTGGCGCGGGGGGAAATCACCCCGCCCCTGGAGGTGCTCATCCTCGCCGCCGACACGAACCCAGAGGTGGAGGGGTACGACATCTTTTACTACACCGTGGGCGGGGGGCGGTCCATCCAGCAGGGAACCGTCCGTGCGAAATGGGGAATGGGCTGGAAAGCGCCGTATTACATCGAAGCGCCGGACATGGAACGGTGGGGGCCCCAGTTAATCGTCGAGGACAATGATCCCGATCACTTTGTCGTCCGGCAGACGTGGCGCCCGCTGGTGATTTTGACGTTCAATTTCATCAAGGCGTGGCATGATGCCAGTTTCGCGAACTATATGTGGAACAGCACCCGCCTGGTCTTGATCACCCTGGCTGGCGTTCTGACCGTCTCGATTCTGGCCGCTTATGCCTTCGCCCGCATGGACTTTCCTGGCAAGAACCTGGTTTTTATGGTATTCTTGGCTACACTGATGCTGCCGGAGGTGGTGCTGCTCATTCCCAACTACCAGCTGGCCATCGTGATCGAGCGCTTTTTGAGAAGTGTGTTCCAGGTTGAGAACCTGTGGATCAAAAACTGGACCGTGCTGACGATTCCGTTCTTTGCCTCGACCTTTAGCATCTTTTTGCTGCGCCAGTTCTTTGCCCAGATTCCCAGCGACCTGTACGACGCGGCACTGATCGACGGTTGTGGACACCTGCGCTTTCTGATCCAGGTCGTCTTGCCCTTGTCCAAGGCGCCGTTGATGTCGGTGATCGTCTTTAACGGCATTTGGACCTGGAACGCTTTCCTCTGGCCGCTTCTCGTCGCCGGAGACCAGTGGCTGCCGATCACCGTTGGTCTCAGCCGGTTTACAATGGAGGCGGCCGCTCAAACGCACCTGATGATGGCCGGGGCAACGATCACGATCATCCCAATTCTGATCCTCTACTTCTTTACCCAGAAACAATTTACCGAGGGCATTGCGACCACCGGCTTGAAGGGCTAGAAAAAGACAGCCGGGAAGGAGGTGAGGCCAGGAACGGATCGTGTGAAGCAGAGCATTTGCCGCAGTTGTCACGCCAGGGCCGCCACCGGGAGAGAAAACAAACACCGGGGGAGGGGCCAGGTCGTGACGGAAACAATTTTAGGAGGAGAGAATAATCATGAACGCAAGGAAAGCATTGGCCGGGTTGGCAGTGCTGGTGACGTTGGGATTAGTTGCCAGCTGCGCCCCCGCCCCGACGTACGACACGTCTGTCTATGGTGACCTGGAGAACCTGGATCCGAGCGGCCAAATCGTTACCTATTGGCACCAGCACTCGGGTGAGCGCGAGGAAGTGATCCAGGCCATGATCGATGACTTTAACGCCACCAACGAGTGGGGCATCACCGTCCAGGGAGAATTTGCCGGTGGATACGACGAGATCTATAGCAAGAATGTCGCCGGTATCCCGGCGGGCGAGGTGCCGGACCTGAGCGTCGCCTACCAGAACCAGGCGGCGACCTATGCCTCTCTCGGCGCGCTGGTCGAGCTGACCCCCTACATCGAGAGCGAGCAGTGGGGCTTTACCGAAGAAGAGCTGGCCGACTTTTTCCCCTTTGTGGAAGAGGGCGACTACCTGGCTCAGTTCGAGGGCCGGTACGGCTTTGCCCCTCACCGCTCGATGGAGGTGCTGTTCTACAATGAGGACTGGCTGGCCGATTTGGGCTATGACCATCCGCCGCGCACCTGGGAAGAGTTCAGGGAGATGGCCTGCGCCGCCTCCGATCCCGACACCGGCACCTATGGCTACGAGTTCTCCATCGACACCTCGACCTTTGCCGACATGGTGTTCAACAATGGGGGGGAGATGTTGAACGAGGACGCGACGGCCTTTATTTTTGGCGACGAGCACGGCCTGGCGGCATTGAACCTTCTATCCGAGATGTTCGACGAGGGCTGCGCCGTTCTCGAGACAGAGCGATATAGCGACCAGGCAGACTTTGGCGCCGGGAAGGTGCTCTTTACCATCAGCAGCACCTCCGGGCTGCTTTACTACCGCAGCGCTGTCGCCGGAGGGGCGGGCTTTAACTGGAACGTTGCGCCCCTGCCCACCACGCTGGATATGCCGCAGGTAAACATCTATGGCGCCAGCCTGTCCGTCTTCAAGTCGACGCCGGAAAGGCAGCTGGCCGCCTGGCTGTTCATCCGCTGGTTTGCCGAGCAGGAGCAGCAAGCGCGCTGGGCCCGCTCTTCCAACTACTTCCCCGTTCGCGCCTCGGCCGCCAACTCTTTGACCGACTACTTTGTCGAGAACCCCCAGTACGAGCGGGCGTTTACTTTCCTGAGCTACGAGCCGGCAATCGAGCCCAACGTGGCTGGCTACGACGAATGCCGCGATGCCATCGGGGAAATGCTCAACGCGGTCGCCAGCGGCCAGGATCCAGCCACGCTGCTGCCCAGCACCCAGGCAGAGTGTAACGCCTTCCTGGAGGAAGCGGCGCCATCAGAATAAGAGGGGGAACTGTCTGGCCTGGCACCCACGGCCACAGCGGCCGTGACGGGACAGACAGTTGGTCCTGCTGACTGACATCGTAGGGGCGAGATGGTTGCCTCGCCCCTACGAATTTTGGCCGCTGTAAGCGCCCCCCACCCTGCCCCTTCAATCAGGATCCACCGTGTGCCGGGCAGCCAACAAGGCCCAATCATCGACCTGCTTCGAGGCCGTGATTTCCAGCCCCGCCTGCCCCAGCGCGGCGGCGATTTCTTCTTCTTGTCCAGCGAGCAGCCCAGAGACGGCCAGGACCCCCCCGGGGGCCAGGTGGCGCGCGATACCCTGCTGGGCCAGTTCGACGATCACCTTGGCGATAATGTTGGCCAGGACGAGGTCAAAGTGGCCCTCCACCCGCTCCAGCGAGCCCTCGACTACCGTGATCCGCTCTGCGACCGCGTTGCGGCGGGCATTTTCCCGCGCCACCACCACCGCCTGCGGGTCCTTGTCGACCGCCAGCACCGATTCCACCCCCATCTTGGCCGCGGCAATGGCCAGGATGCCCGAACCGGTGCCCAGATCCAGCAGGCGCATACCGGGCCGGGCGTAATCTTCCAGGGCCATCAGGCAGAGTTGGGTCGTGGGGTGGCTGCCGGTACCAAAGGCCATGCCGGGGTCCAGTTCGACCAGGATCTCGCCTGCCCGCGGCTCGTGGGGGAGCCAGGAAGGCCGCACGACAATCCGCCGGCCAACGTGGAGTACGCACAAGTTCTTTTTCCACGCTTCGGCCCAATCCTGCTCCTCGATCGGGCAAAAGGTCGGTTCGGGGACAGGGACGATCTGTCCCAGGTGCCACAGCGCTTCCTCGACCTGCCGCCGGACGGCGCGGATGTGCTCGTCGACGGGAAGGTAGGCGCGCACGGTCACCGGGCCAGCGCCGATGCCCTCCGGCCCGGCTTCCATCGCCACACCCCGCGGGGCGATCCGCGCCAACACTTCGGCCACCGCCTCGGCCGCCTCGCTGTCAACCGCAACGCTCGCTTCAAGCCACTTCATCTTGCGCTACGCAGCTTTCGGCCGGGCTACAAGCCAAAGACATCCCGCAAGCGGTCAAGGAACGTCGGTTCTTTGACCTCGGTGATGGTTTCGCCGTTCAGCGTGGCCGCCAGTTGCCGAAAGAGCTCTTTTTGCTCCCGGCTCAGCTTGGTCGGGGTTTCGACGCGGGTGAGGATCAACAAGTCGCCCCGCCCGCTGCCGCGCAGCTGGGGCACGCCCCGGCCGCGCAGCCGAAAGACCTTGCCGGTCTGTGTGCCGGCCGGGATCTCGAAAGTGTCCTGGCCCTCCAGCGTCGGGATTGTGACCTCGGTGCCCAGGGCAGCCTGGGCGACGTTGATGCCCAGTTCCAGGAGCAGGTCGTTGTTACGGCGGCGGAAGTGGGGATGGGGTTCCACTTCCAGGACGACGTAGAGATTCCCCGGCGGGCCGCCCCGCTCGCCCGCCTCTCCCTCGCCAGCCAGCCGGATCTGGGTCCCGTGATCGACGCCAGCGGGGATGTTGACCGTCAGGCGCCGCTTGGTGTGCACCTTGCCCGTGCCCTCGCAGTGACGGCAGGGAATCGAGATCACCTCGCCGCTGCCCTGGCACTTGGGGCAGGGGGTGACGTTGACAAAAGAGCCCAACAGCGAATGCTGGACCCGCCGCACCTGCCCTTGTCCATTGCACTCGCTGCAGCGAAGGGGCGTCGTGCCCGGCTCGGCACCGCTGCCCTTGCACTCGGGGCAGCTTTCCCGCCGGACGACCTCGATCTCCTTCTTGCAGCCAAAGACCGCTTCGTCGAAGGTGATGCCGAGATCGTAGCGCAGGTCGGCGCCCCGCCGGGGGCCGCTCCGCCGGCTGCTGCGAAATCCAAATCCTCCCTGCCCACCAAAAACTTGTTCAAAGATGTCAAAGGGATCCCGAAAACCAAAGTCGAAGCCAAAACCAGCATTCCCCGGCCCGGCGTGACCAAACCGGTCGTACAGCGCCCGTTTTTCCGCATTGGAGAGGACCTGGTAAGCTTCGTTGATCTCTTTGAAGCGAGATTCGGCGTCGGGGTGCTCAGAGACGTCGGGGTGGTATTCCCGCGCCAGCTTGCGGTACGCGCGCCGGATCTCGTCGGGGTTGGCCGACCGCTCGACCCCCAGCAGCTGGTAGTAATCCTGTTTCTGGCTCATCTGTTGGAACGCCAATTTCAGAACTCGTCAGGCTGGCCGCCGGTCACATTCCCATCGGCTTCCTGCCGCGGCGGCGGCGTGGCGGGGCCGGCCGCCTGGTGAATTTGCGCGCCGACGGCATGGATTGCTTCGCTCAACTCGGTGGTGCGCTGTCGAATACGTGCGACGTCGTCGGTGGACAGCACTTCCTGTATGCCCCGGATGCGTGCCTCAATGTTGCGGCGGGCGGTGATGGCAATCTGAGAACCAAAGTCCTGCAAGAATCTTTCGGCGGAATAGACGGTGGTGTCGCCCGCGTTGCGCGCTTCGGCCAGCTCTTTTCGACGCTGGTCGCGATCCCGATACGATTCCGCGTCGTGTACCATCAGTTCGACCTCTTGCTCGCTGAGGCCGCTCGAGGGGATAATGCGCATCGACTGTTCCCGTTCCGTCGCCTCGTCCTTGGCATAGACGTTCAGAATCCCATCGACGTCGATGTCGAACGTGACCTCGATCTGGGGAACGCCGCGAGAGGCAGGGGGGATCCCATCCAGAATGAACTTGCCCAGGCTCTTGTTATCCTCGGCCATCGGCCGCTCCCCCTGCACGACGTGGATCTCGACCTGGGTCTGGCCGTCCGTGGCGGTCGAGAAAATCTGGCTCTTGCGGGTGGGAATGGTCGTGTTGCGCTCGATCAGGTTGGTGGCGACGCCGCCCAGCGTCTCGATGCTCAAGGTGAGCGGCGTCACGTCGAGCAGCAGCACGTCCTTCACCTCTCCAGCCAGCACCCCGGCCTGGATGCCCGCACCGATGCCGACGACCTCGTCCGGATTGACCCCCTTGTGCGGCTCCCGCGCAAAGAACTCGGCGACCATCTGCTGGATCGCCGGCGTTCGGGTCTGGCCCCCCACCAGGATCACCTGGTCGATATCGGCCGGGCTCAGCTTGGCATCGGCCAACGCCTGCTTGCAGGGCCCCAGGGAACGCACGATCAGGTCCTGGGTCAGTTGTTCGAACCGCGAGCGGGTCAGCGTCATCCGGAGATGCTGCGGGCCAGAATCGTTGGCCGTGATAAAGGGCAGGTTGATCTCGGTTTCGAGCAGCGAGGAGAGTTCAATCTTGGCCTTTTCCGCCTCCTCTCGCAGCCGCTGCAGCGCCTGGCGATCCTCACGCAGATCGATGCCCGTCTGGTTCAAAAACTTTTCCGCGACGTAGTCGATGATGCGCTGATCGAAATCGTCGCCGCCCAGAAAAGTATCCCCGTTGGTCGCCAGCACTTCGAAAACCCCCTCGCCGACGTCGAGGATCGAGATGTCAAACGTGCCGCCGCCCAGGTCGTAGACGGCAATGATCTCGTCGCGGTTCTCACCCAAGCCGTAGGCCAGGGAAGAGGCCGTCGGCTCGTTGATAATGCGCAACACCTCCAGCCCGGCGATGCGGCCGGCATCCTTCGTCGCCTGGCGCTGGCTGTCGTTAAAATAGGCCGGGACCGTGATCACCGCCTGGGTCACCGTTTCGCCCAGGTAAGCTTCCGCATCGGCCTTGATCTTTTGCAGGATAAAGGCCGAGATCTCGGGCGGGGAATACTCCTTGCTGCCCATCCAGACCCGCACATCCCCATTGGGCGCGTCGACGATCTTGTAGGGGACGAGTTGAAGCGCCCGCTGGACCTCTGGGTCAAGGAATTTGCGGCCCATAAAGCGCTTGATGGAAAAGACCGTGTTCTCCGGGTTGACAATCCCCTGGCGCTTGGCAATGGCGCCGATCAATCGCTCGCCGGTTTTGGGGTTGACGGCGACGACAGAGGGGACCAGCCGTCCCCCCTCGGCGCTCGGGATGACCACCGGCTCGCCGCCAATCATCACCGAACAGACCGAGTTTGTCGTGCCCAGGTCAATGCCGATAATTTTGCCCACAAGTACCTCCCCTGGCGAACCAGACCCTAGTCCGCTTGCTCTTCCGTCTCCTGGCTTTCTTCGGCCGGGGACGGGGCCTGGGCCACGCGCACCAGGGCCGGGCGCAGCACGCGCTGTGCGATCATATAGCCCCGCTGCAGTTCGCCAATGATTTGATCCTCTTCGTACCCCTCGGCCTGCTCGTACGTCACGGCTTCGTGGTACAGGGGATCAAAGCTCTGCCCCTCGGTCTCGATCGCCTTCACCCCTTCAGATTCGAGCACCGTCTCCAGCTTGTGCTTGACCAGGAATATCCCTTCAATCCAGGTCAGGTGTTGGATCGCCTCGGGGATCGTCTGAAGCGCCCGCTCCAGGTCGTCCAGCACCGGCAGGATCTTGACGATCAGCGACGCACTGCTCATCTGCGCCCGCTGTTCCCATTCGATGTCCTGGCGGCGGCGATAATTGGCAAACTCGGCTTTGGCCCGCTGCCAGCCCTCCAGGTATTCGGAAGCCTGGATTTGGGCTTGTTCCAACTCCTGCTGCAGACGCTCCACCTCGTCCGCCGGAGCAGTCTCCAGCTCGCTTGTTTCCGCTTCCCCGGCCGCTGCTGGTGGGGTTTTTTCCGGCGGTGGGGTCACCTCTGCCTGTTTTTTCTTTTTCGTCACGTTGACCTCCTGGTTCCCGAAAGCAGGGACCCTGTTTCTACAAAGACGTCATGAACCAGATCCGAGAGAATGCGTGAAACGAAACGGACGGTAGATATGGCCCGTCCATAGCCCATGCGAGTGGGCCCCATCACCCCCAGCGCCCCGGTGGCCAGGCCGACCACGCCGTAGCGGCTGAGGACCAGGCTGCAGGCCTGCAGTTCGTCGAACCGTCCCTCGCCGCCGATCATCACCCGCACACTGTCGACGGAGGGGCCGAGGGCGTCGGAGAGGACCATCTCGAGGAAGCCGCGTTCTTCCAAAACGCGCAGGACGCCCTGGGCCTGTGTCCCTTCGGTAAACTCGGGCTCCTGGAGCAAGGTGCTCAATCCGTCGTGGTAGACCTCTTCCGCCGTACTGGTGCTGGCCCGTTTCATGATCTCGACCACCAGGCCGGCGATGTCGGCCTCCAGGGGTGGGAGAGCAGCGGGGTGGCGCTCGATTTTCTCGCAGTCAAGACCGGTAAACAACTGGTTGATACAGTCCGCTGCTTCGTCGAGCACCGACTGGGGCAGCGGTTCCATCAAGGTGAGCATCTGCTGGCGGATCATTCCCCCCTGGAGAACCAGCACCAACAAGACCAGGCGCCCCTGCACTGCAATCAGTTGCAGCTGGCGATATCGCGCCTGGTTGGCCTGAGGAACCGTGACGACGGCCGCGCTGCGGGTCGTACGCGCCAGGACCGAGGCCGCCAGAGGCATCCATTCCTCGATGTCTTCGCGCACTTGCTGGAACTGGTGGGTAATCGTGCGCCGTTCGGCCAGCGGCAGCTCTGTCTCTTGCAGCAGCCGCTCGACAAAGTAGCGATAGCCAAGGTCCGTTGGTACGCGCCCGGCGGACGTGTGCGGGTGGGTCAGGTATCCCATCTCCTCCAGCTTGGCCATTTCGTTGCGCACGGTGGCAGGGCTGATATCCAGGCCATACTGTTTGACCAGGGCGCTGGAGCCTACCGGGACGGTGGACTGCACAAACTCTCGCACCACCAACCCCAGAATCATCTGCCGCCGCGGAGTGAGTGATTCGATCATCTATCACCTTCGTTCCGGTCGGGGCCGGCAAAATTTAGCACTCTCGCGCCGAGAGTGCTAAAACCGACGAATACATGCTACCATGGGGAAACCAATCTGTCAAGAAAGGGCAGCCTACAGGGTGTACTTGGGCTTGGTTTACAGCCGATCCGAATTCGACAACGAGATTCCACGCGCGTTGGGCCTTGCTGATTGGCTCTGCCATCGATTTCAGCCACGAATTGACACGAATTAACGCGAATCTTCCTTGTCAATTTGTGGCTGTTTCTTACCTCGACAATGGCACACTTCAACATTGGATGCTCTACCGCAGTGGGGGAAGGGGGAAAAGGGGGGTTTCGCAGGCGGCTTCGCCGCCTGCGAAACCC
>JAFGEI010000205.1 GCA_016931695.1 Anaerolineae bacterium
TGGCCGGCTGCGGCCGGAGCAGCGCTACGCTGTGCTGGAGATGGCGGGTGACCGTTTCGGCGAGATCGCCGCGCTGGCGGCGATGGCCCCGCCCAAGATCGCCGTCGTCACCGCGGTTCGGGAGGCTCACCTCGAGTATCTCGGCTCCCTGGAGGCCATTGCCCGGGAGAAAGGAGACCTGGTTGCGGCCCTGCCGCCGGATGGGTGGGCGGTACTGAACGCCGACGACCCGCGCGTGCTGGCAATGGCCGGCCGGTCGCCCGCCCACTGCTACACCTTTGGCTGCAGTCCCGAGGCCGACCTCTGGGTTGAGACAGTCGAGTTCGCCTGGCAGGGCAGCACGCTCATCCTGCACGAGGGAGCTGACCACGTGCAATTGCAGATCGCGCTGCTGGGCTGGCCCAGCGCCTACATCGCCGCGGCAGCTGCGGCCGTGGGACGGATCTATGGGCTGACGCTGGTAGAGATCGCCACCACGCTGCAGCAGCTCAGCCCTCTGCCCGGGCGGCTGCGCCCCCTGGACGGCGTCCATGGGCTGCGGTTGCTCGACGATACCTTCAGCGCCATCCCGGCCTCGGCCCTTGCCGCCCTGGACACGTTGGCCGCGCTCCCGGGCAGCCGGCGGGTAGCCGTGTTGGGCGACATGCCCAGCCTGGGCAATCACGCCGACGAGTACCTACACGCAGTCGGCCAACGTGCTGCCGAGGTCGTCGACCGCCTGGTGGCCCACGGCGACCAGGCGGCCCGCGTGGCCGAAGCGGCCCGCTCGGCTGGCCTGGCCGACGTGCGGATCACGTACACGCACGAGGACGCGGCCCGCCAGGCCCGCGAGGAGCTCTCCCCTGATGACGCGATCCTGATCAAAGGCGGGGCCGAAGCCCGCATGGAGCAGGTAGTGGAGCACCTGTTGGCCGACCCGGCCGAATCGCCGCAGCTGCTGGTCCGCCAGTCCGTCCCGCGGCCGGTCCATCGCTACTTTCTGGAGCGCCCGACCTGGGTCGAACTGAACCTGGGAGCGATTGCCCACAACTGCGAGCAACTGGCGGATTTGGCCGGCCCCAGCGTGGAGCTGATGCTTGTGCTCAAAGCCGACGCCTACGGCCACGGTGCGGTACGCATCGCCCACACGGTACTGGCCCACGGGGCGCAGCGGCTGGCCGTGGCCTGTTTGAGCGAAGCGGTAACACTGCGCGAGGCCGGCATCGATGCACCCATCCTGATCCCCGGCTACGTTCCGCCCTGGCAGGCCCGCGCCGCGGTCTTGCACAACGTCACCTGCGCCGCCTTTGCCGAAGAAGTCGTCCAGGCGCTCTCCACCGCGGCACAGGACCTGCGGGTCATGGCCCGGCTGCACCTCAAGGTGGACACCGGGATGGGCCGGTTGGGGCTCTTCCCCGATGAGGCGATCACCTTTATGGAGCGGGTTGGCCACCTGCCGGGTATCGTCTGGGAAGGCATTTTCACCCACTTTCCGGTCGCCGACGCTCCCGCCGACGATGCCTATACGGAGGAACAGGTGCGGCGCTTTGCCGCGCTGCTGGGCGAACTGGCGGCGGCGGGTTACACCTTTCCCCTGGTCCATGCAGCCAATTCGGCCGGCCTCCTGCGGTTCTCGGACGCGCGCTTCAACCTGGTCCGCCCAGGTATCGCCCTCTACGGCCTCGCGCCTGGCCCCGATACAGCGCTGCCAGCAGGGTTTCGACCGGCCCTGCGCTTCAAGACGACGGTGGCCCAGGTCAAGACCTTTCCGCCAGGCGCCTCCATCAGCTACGGCCAGACCTATCGCACCACCGGACAGGAACGTATCGCGGTCCTCCCCGTGGGCTACGCTGACGGTTTCCGCCGGGCCCCGTACCACTGGGGTGAGGTACTGGTGCGCGGCCGGCGCGCTCCTATCGTCGGACGGGTCTGCATGGACTATACGATGGTAGACGTAACCGCCATCCCCGGCGTACGGGCCGGCGACGAGGTCGTGCTCATCGGACGGCAGGGCAACGACGAAATCACCGTGGAAGAAGTGGCCGCACGGCTGGGAACGATCAACTATGAGGTCGTCTCCCAGATATTGGCGCGGGTGCCACGGTTGGTTTAGCCCGTTTCACGTCTTTACGCTTCACGGTTCACGTCTTCACGCTTCACGTTTTACGATCGGACATTTCACGTTCACAAGGAGGTGTTCCTATGCGCGATATGATCTTGCCAGCCCTCGAACGCAGCCGCGCCGATTACACCGACATCCGCGTAGAGCGGCGGTGGCGCACGGTGGTCGCCTACGAGGGTCCGGAACTGGACACCCTCTCCACCTCGACTGAAGTGGGGGGCATTGTCCGCTGCCTGGTCGGCGGCGGTTGGGGCGTAGCCGTCTTCAACTCGCTCGACCGCCTGCCCGAGCGCGTGCAAGATGCGGAACGGATCGCCCGCCTCGCCGCGGCCGAAGTGGAGGAACCGATCACGCTCGCCGCGGTCGCGCCAGTCCAGGACGAGGTGCGCGTGGAGCTGGCCCGCGATCCACGGCAAGTCCCACTACAAGAGAAGCAGTCCCTCATCGAAGCGTACAACAAGATTCTGCTCGGCCACAGCGACAAGATCGTCACCACCCAAACCTACTACAACGACACCTTTAGCGAGGTCTGGTTTGCCAATTCCGAGGGCGCCCTGATCCTGGAGGAACGCCCCGACGTGCAGCTGCTCTTTGGTCCCACCGCACGCGAGGGTGACAACGTACAGAACCCGTACGAGTCCACCGGGGGCGCGGCCGGCTTCGATGTTGCGCTGGGCCACGAAGCGCTCGCCGAGAAGGCCGCGCGCCGGGCGGTGGAACTACTGCAGGCCAGGCCGGCCAAAGGCGGCGTTTACACGGTGGTCCTGGATAACCAGCTTACCGGTGTTTTCATCCACGAGGCGTTCGGGCACCTCTGCGAAGCCGATTTCCTGGCCAAGAACCCCGAGATGCGCGATATCCTCCGGCTGGGCCGGGTCTTTGGCCCCCCAGCGCTCAACGTTCTGGACGAGGGTTACGTCGCCAAGTCGCGAGGCAACTACAAATACGATGATGAAGGCACACCCCGGCGGCAAGCCTACCTGATCCGCAACGGTGTCCTGGAAGGGTTCCTGCATAGTCGGGAGACGGCCGGCCGCATGGGCATGGTCCCTACGGGCAATGCCCGCGCCATCTCCTATCGCTTCGAACCCATCGTCCGCATGCGCAACACCTACGTGGGGCAGGGCAACGTGCCCTTTGAGGAGATGATTCGCGATATCGACTACGGCATCTATGCCTGCGGTGCCGTCGGCGGCAACACCGCCCTGGAGCAGTTCACCTTTAGCGCTGACCACGCCTACGAAATCGTGGACGGCCAGGTCGGCGGAATGCTGCGTGACGTCGTGCTGGCCGGCAACATCTTTGAGACGCTCCGCAACATTGAGGCGATTGGAGACGACATGCAGGTCATCAACAGCGCCGGCGGCTGCGGCAAGGGTGGACAGATGGGACTGCCGGTAACCGATGGGGGTCCCCACCTCCGCATTCGCGACGTGACGGTAGGAGGAAGAGCACAATGAAAGGTCAACTCAGCGCAGACGATCTACTGCGGAAACTCCCTCCCCAGGTAGAGGCTGGCGAGGTCTATGAGGTACACAGCCTGGAGACCCCGGTGCAGTTCGCCGCGGGGACTCTCGAGTCGATCAAGTCCGTCGAGACGGCCGGGCGGGCCCTGCGCGTGATCCAACAGGGCCGGCTGGGGTTCGCCACGACCAGCGACCTGGCTGACGACACCCTGCTGCTGCAAAGCGCGCTGGGAGCGGCCGAATTCGGCGGCCCGGCGCCCTTTTCCTTCCCCGACCAGCAGCCGCCGGCCGCGGTGCAATGCTTCGACGCCGCAGTGGAGCAGCTCAGCGAGAGCGAGATGATCGCGCTGGGCAAAGAGGCCATCGCCACAATCCAAGCGGCGTATCCCAATGTCCAGGTCTTTTGCGACATTCACAAGGTCATCACCGACATCCGCATACGCAACACCAGTGGGCTGGCCGTCGAGAGCCGCCGGACGCACCTGAGTGTCGAAGTGGCCGCTCAGCGGACCCAAGAGGGGGACATCCTCTTTCTCGGCGACGAGATATCGTCGCGGCAGCGAAAGGACGTCGACATCGGCCCGTTGACCGCATACATCGTCGAGCGTCTGGGGCAAGTCGAGCGTCCTGCCCGGGCAACGCCGGGGGCGATGCCCATCGTCTTTCACCGCAACGCCCTGGCGGCGCTCTTTCTCCCGTTGATGTTCGGCCTGAATGGGCGCTACGTGCTGCAGGGAGCCTCCCCCTTGGGCGACAAGCTCGGACAGCCCGCCTGTGCTCCCGGATTCGAGCTGATCGACGATCCGCGACTGGATTTCGCCCCCAGTGCAGCTCCCTACGACGACGAGGGCGTGCCGACCTGCCGCAAAGCGCTGATCCAGGGTGGTGTCGTGCAGCAGTTTCTCTACGACCTGCGGACGGCCGGACAGGCCGGCACCCAGTCGACCGGCAACGGCTTCAAGGGCGGCCTTTTTGGCGGCGGGTGGAGCACCTCGCCGGACATTGTGCCGGGTACCTGGATCGTCCCGCCCGGGGAAAAGAGCCTGGAACAAATCCTGACAGCATTTGACGAGGTACTGCTGGTCGAGGACATCCTGGGCCTGGGACAAGGAAACACGATGGCCGGCGAGTTCTCCAACAACGTGGCCCTCGGCTTCCTGGTACGGCGCGGGGAAATCGTGGGTCGGGTGAAGAATACCATGATTGCCGGCAACGTCTACGCTCTGCTCAGGGACAACCTGATCGCCGTTGCCGATCAACCCCAGCAGGTCTATGGTTGGCTGCAGATTCCGGCGATTGCTCTGGATGGGGTGAGCGTGGCTTGCTAGGAGGAGCGCCTGACACGGATTCGGCCGCGGATACACGGGTTACGGTCCGGCAGCATCCGCACGACAGGTATGCGGATGGCCCTCCAGACGAATCGGTTGATCCGCTGCCGAATCCGTTCACCTGGCCCGAAAAGCAATCGCCTGCCAGGTGTCATTCCTCTTCCCCGGGCTCCAGGTGCCAGATCCAGCGAACGTGGGGGCTGTAGTAGACCTGATACGGGCGCTGCAGCCCCCACTGCCCGACCATATTGTAGAGCTCCGGCTGCCAACTTGCGCTCGACATACGCACGGATGCGGTCCTCTTCCGACACCGTAATTCCCCCCAACTGGCCGGGCATTAGGGTACAGGAATACATACCCCCACCAACTCGGCCAGCTTGTTGTTAAACCTCGCCAGCAGTTCCCCCACCGCCCAGTCCAACAGAATCTGGGCGGCGCCATCGCCGATGCCCTGCGTCTCCGGATCACCCTGGATGCCCA